>NZ_JBSFDB010000035.1:0-99989 GCF_053593695.1 Streptomyces sp. NPDC002144 | reverse complement strand
CCTAGAGACACGCCCTCCAGGCGGACACACGCACGTCCGCCCAGGTCAGACCCCGGATTCGCCTCTCCAGGCCACGGAATTATGTCGAACCCGGGCGTATGTCTCCCGGGCAGGCCTGGCACACGCCGGCATGGGAGACCCTCGTGTGACCTCACGCACTGTCGCCCAGACCGCGCCCGCACACGTCCTCTACTCCGGGCCGGAACGTCGGCGGCGATCCTCCCGGGCGGGCGGGGCTTGCCGCCGGGATCCGATACCCGGTGTGGCCCCGTTCCCGGACCTTGGAGCACGCTCACTCGTGGTTCATGAGGGTGGTAGGCGCCGGGCGAGCTGTAGTTGGGCGAGTTGCCAGCCGTCGTCGGTGCGGACCCAGACGCGGGTGACGGCCTGCTGGATGACGAAGGGGGGTGTGCCGGGCACGAAGGGGATGCGCATTTCCTGCAGGCAGCTGACCGTCGCCGTGTCGGGATAGTGGCGGATGGTGGCCGTGAGGATCTGCACGTCCTCGGGACTCGGGCGTTGCGCCGTGTCGGTGAGGAACTGCTCTTTGTCCTGGATGAGTCCGGCGGGGGAGTGGACGATGGTGAACTGGGGGTGCAGCAGTGCGCGCAGGGGCTCGATGGTGGGGGCGAGCCACGCTGTGAGCAGGGCCGTTTCGGCGTCGTCGACAGTGGTCGGGGGTGGCGTGGTCACGGGTGTCGCCTTTCGCCGGGCGTGGGGTAAGAGATGTGAGGGCTGCGGCCTCGGGAGGCGCAGGGGGTGAACAGTCCGTCGGCGTGTTCGTCGTCGATGGTCGGGTTCTGCGGCGCGGAGCCGAAGCCGCACCCGTCCCGCACCGCATCACGCGTGCGCGAGGCGGATGGGTGATGCGGTGCGGACGCCTCGGGCCCGCTCACGCATCGTTGCCGGAGGTTCCCCCCTCGTGGACACCGCCGCCCCCCTGGTCACCGACGGCGCTCCCTGCGCTCTACGGGCTGGATGGCCGATCATGGCAGTGGCACGATCTCCGTGGTGGTGACCGATGGCCACCGCGCGAGTACCTGCAGGACGCGGTTGTGTGACTGCTGGATGTACTGACGGGCGAGCTCGGCGGCCTTCTCGCCGTCGCGGCGACTGAGCGCCTCGTTCCAACTCGCCATGTACTCGGGGGAGACGGAGAAGATCAAGGTCGAATCGTTGAGCAGCGACAACACCCGTCTCAGCTCGCCGACCACCGGGCGATACGCATTGATGATGTAGGGATTGCCTGTCGCGTTCGTCAGTACCTCGAACATGTCCTCCGCCAGTTCGAGCAGTCGTTGGGTCAACTCGCGGATGGGCAAGTCGGTGGACTGCAGCTCCAGGAACTGCTGACGCGCAGCTACAACACGGTCGAGCTGCTCCTGGGCGGCCTCGGTGACGCCGAGGCGGACTGTCTCGGGACCGAGGAACTCCCAGAAGTTGAACAGGTCGTCGACTCCTCTGATGGTCATCGGTTTGACCTGGTACCCCCGGCGAGGCTGCGTGTGGACCAGCCCTTCGTGGTCGAGTCTCGTGAGCGCCTCGCGGACGGCGGAGATGCCCAGCTTGGTCTCAGCGACGAGCTGGCGTTCGGTGATCCGTTGTCCGGGGAGAAGGCGACACGAAAGGATGTCCTCGCGGAGACGACAGTAGGCGATCTCGCGCAGCGGAAGTGCCACAGGCTCGTCAACGGCCACCGTCTGTCACCTTCGTCCTGGGAAAGATCTCAGCTTGCCCTGTAACTTCGAAATTAGCATCTCTCTCGCACTTGGTGCTGCTTCAATTATGCTGATCTGTCATGTCAGATGCCTCTCATTGGATGGACTGGACGCCTACGCCCACGAGCAGCGCGGCCCAAATCGCGCGTTGGGAGGCGTGCGCTCTTGCGGCCGGCCGACTCCTACGGCAGCGAACGCCTCGAGCTGCGTCAGCACGGGGCGTTCGGCCGGTCGAAGTGACTCCGCATCACCTCGGGTCCTCGCCGTTCCTATGACCGCGCGGCGAACCGTCCGGTCATCACAGCACGGGCGAGTGTGTGCAGGGAGAGGTTGAAGCCCAGGTAGGCCGGGGTGGCGTCCGGGTTCAAGTCGAGCTTTTCCACGTCGACCGCGTGGACGGCGATGTAGTACACGTGCTCGCCTGTGCCGGGAGGCGGCGCGGCACCGACGTAGCGCTTCAGGCGCGCGTCGTTGGCCAGTTGCCACGCCCCCTCCGGTAGACCGGAGCCGGAGTCGTCGCCCGCCCCTGCCGGGAGTTCCGTCACCGATGCCGGGACGTCCGCGACCGCCCAGTGCCAGAACCCGCTCGCCGTCGGCGCATACGGGTCGTACACGGTGACGGCAAAGCTCCTGGTCTCGGCGGGGAAACCCGACCAGCTCAGATGCGGGGAGGTGTCCGTGCCACCGATCCGGCTACTGATCTGCGCGATCGGAAGAACCGCACCGTCCTGCACGTCATTGCTCTTCAGCGTGAACGACGGAAACTTTCCAATTTTGTCGTAGGGAGATTCCATGGTTGTGCCCTTTCGTGTCTGGTTTCCGATCAGAAGGTGGCGGTGTGGTCGCGCCCCACCTCTCGTCCGCAGGACATACCGTGACGGGCCGCACAGCCGCGGTGCTCTGCCCGCGCGGCTTCCCGGTACATCGGGGTCGACGCGGTGCTGGTAGAACAGGTCGATCACGTCGGTGCGGAGCCGCTTCAGGGACTCCTGCGCGACATGGCGGATCTGCTCGGGACGGCTGTTGAGGCCCACGCTGCGTCCGTCCTGGATGTCCCAGCCGAACTTGGTGGCGATCACCACCTGGTCGCGGATCGGCTCAAGCGCCTCGCCGAGCAGCTCCTCGTTGGCGTAGGGGCCGTAGACCTCGGCGGTGTCGAAGAAGGTCACGCCCTCGTCGGCCGCGGAGCGCAGCACCGCGATCATGTGAGGTCTCTGTCGAGCCGCCCCTCACAGGCCTGTCCGAGGCCACCGCCCCGGGATCACGGCTGGACCGGGGCGCTCACACCTTTCGGGACTACTGCTCCTCGACGCCTGCGAGGGCCGCCAGCACTTCAGGCGTCGGCCACAGTGCCTCCTCCACGCCGGCCAGCGCCTGTTGCGCCACCGCCTGCTGCAGAGGAACGTCCGCAAGCGCGGCCTGCAAGGCATCCTGGGTCCAACGCTGGTCGGCGTTGTCGAGGTGACGGCTGATCGACCAGCCGTCAACCACGGTCAGATGGTCCCCGAGGATGCCGAGGATCCGGCCGGTGAAGCGGCAGGACGGCGACGCGAGATACGAAACGACGGCTGCGACGTTCTCCGGGGCCATGCGGTCGAAGCCCTGCTCGACCGGTTTCATGACAGCGGGGGCCACTGTCTCGCTGATGCGCGACCGGGCGACCGGCGCCACCGCGTTGACGCGGACGCCGAGCTCGGCCAGTTCGTCCGCCAAGGCGATGGTGAGGGCTGCGACGCCCGCTTTGGAGGCGACATACATGGGATTGCCGGCATGGGGGAAGAGCCCGACGCCGGACGAGGTGTTGATGATTCTCCGGCCTGGTTGTGGGCCCTGCTCGCGCCAGCGGACGGCTGCCGCGTGGCTGAGGGCGGCTGTGCCGGTCAGGTTGACCGCGATGGTTCGCTCCCAGTCGTGCCGGGAGATGACGTCGATGGCGCCGAAGCGCGTGATGCCCGCGTTGTTGACGACGATGTCGAGTCGCCCGAACGCCTCCAACGCCGCTTGTGCCAGGGCCCCGGCACCGTCCCAGTCCGAGATGTCGGTGGTGTCGGCCACGGCGCGGCCGCCGGCGGCGGCAATGACCCGCACGACGTCCTCGGCGGGCCCACTGTTCAAGTCGCCGTCGCCGCTGAACTCCCCACCGGGATCGTTGACGACCACGGCCGCGCCCTGGCCGGCCAGCTCCAGAGCATGCGCTCTGCCGATGCCCCGGCCCCCGCCCGTGACGATCGCGACCTTGCCGTTCAGGATTCCCAATTTCTTCTCCCTTTCGGTCTTCTTCTTGTTGACGGCGAAAGGTGCCACCCGAGCCCGTGAAGCCGCTGGCTGTGCTGCGGACACGAAAGGGTTGTGTCGGTCACTTCCGTGGCCGCTTCCTCCCGCCCGTCACCCGGTCAGTCGATGGCGGCAGCTCGACGCCAGGGACTGACCGAACGGCCGGACAGGGCGCGCAAGGGTCAGTGCACTCGAGCAGGCGACAGTGCGCAGTGAGAGGAGGCGAGAGGCCCATGGCCGTGTCCACCATGGGTGTCCAGAATGGTGAGATGTCAAATTAGTCAGTCTGATGCATCAATTCCTCCATCACGGAACACGCACGAAGGAGTTTTGTCAATAGCTTCTCGTCAAGTCGGCGGATCGCTGTCGCTGTTCCCTGGTGCTTGGCGGACCAGGCCCACGACTCCCAGGATCGATGTCTCCTGGTGAGTCGAACGACGGAGCCGACCCGCTCACGCGCACGGACCCCGGCCACGCCCGCACCGTTCACTCAGCCCTGCTCGACGTCCTTGGCCGGATCCGCATCCGACCGGCCTCCCGGAGGTGAACACCGCCCGCAGCGAGCGTGCCGCTCAGCAGTCCGGTGGCGGGCTCCAGCCGACTGTCGGCTGCTACGCGACATCCGCCGTGGCGCGCGTCCCGGAGTCGAGGAGCAGCACCTGCTTTCCCCAGCCGGCTCGGTTCGTGAGATTGTGATGCGCTCTCTCGATGTCGCCGAGGTGAAAACGTCCGGTCACCGACGCGTCGAGGACACCGGATTCGGCGAGGTCGAAGACGGCCTGGACACGTGCGCGCATCTCCTTCGCACTGGCGACAAAGTCCCGCAGCGCCGGCCGGCTGAGATATGGCGATCCGAGGAAGGAGAGCCGTCTGAGGTCGAACGGCGGCACGGCCCCGCTGGTGGCGCCGTAGAGAACGACGTGGCCTCGTCGCCTGACTGCCGAAAGGCTCGCTTCAAAGGTGGCCTTCCCGACGCCGTCGTAGACCACGTCAACACCACGACCGGCCGTGGCACCTCGTGCTCCGTCGACAACGTCGTCGTACCAGAAGACGGCCGCGGCGCCCGCCGAGGCAGCCACGTCCGCCTTCTGCGGCGTCGACGCCGTTGCTATGACGCGCGCACCACGATGGGATGCGAGGCGAACGAGGAGGCGTCCGACTCCGCCGGCCCCGGCATGGACCAGGACATCGTGCCCGGGGGCGGTCTCGTAGGCGTCCGTCGCGAGGTAGTGAGCAGTCACGCCTTGCGCTGTCAAGGCCGCGGCAGTCTCCACGGAAATGGCATCCGGTATCGGCGCGACGAGTGCCGACGATACGGCGATCAACTCGGCGAAACTGCCTTCGGCGAGCGGCCACGCCACGCGTTGGCCAAGAGCGAGGTCGTCGACCCCCGGGCCGGCCTCGACGATCGTTCCCGCTCCTTCGACTCCTGCGATGAAGGGAGGAGCCGAGCCGAGCAGTCCGGTGCGCGCGATGATGTCGTGATAGTTCACCCCCGCGGCTTCGACGCGAACCAGCACCTCACCCGGTCCGGGGCGCGGATCCGGGACCTCTTGGAGTTCCACGACACCGGCACCGTTGGTGTCGGTGACGACGACGGCTTGCACGACGGCCCTCAGCTGGTGACGGGCGGGGAGGGCACGAAGTACGCGACCTCGCGACTCAAGAGTCCGTCACGGACATGAAAGTTGTGCATGAGCCGACCCTCCACACGCGCACCGGGCGGGAGCACGGACGGGTCCATCAGACCTTCCGATCCGGGCCCGACGACGTAGCTGATGCGCTGGTCGATGAAGCAGCGCTCCGAAGTGGCATATGCGTCGACAAGAGAACCTTGGAGGTCCTGGAGGACAACGAGCAGCCGGCGGTAGTTGTCGAGCACCGCGGGCTTCCCGCCATAGACGAGGTCGGCGCCCGGGATGTGGAACTCCCACGTGATGTCGTCGCTGTAGAGCGTCGCCAGCTGGTCGAGCTGCTCCGGATTCTCCCACTCGAGATGCCAGTGGACCAGCCACAGCGCGTGCTCGGCCGTACCCTTCGGCGGCTCGGTCCCGGCATCCGGATAGACCTCGGAGCCGGAGGTCACCGTCACCCCGGTCGCGTGTTGAAGCGTGGTCATGCCTGTCTCCTTGTCATCGTTCCTGCGCAGGCCGTGGTTCGCGTTCCAGCTGATGATCTGCGAGTGGCAGATAGTCCTCCCGGCCGGGCGCGAAGACATCGAGAGCGAAGACCGTCTCGGTGCCGAGGACCCGGGCGTCGTGAGGTACTCCCGCAGGGATGTAGAGGCACTCGCCCGGACCGACGACGTAGCGGGCGCGACCGTCGAGGACAAGCTCGAGGGTTCCCGAGAACACGAAGCAGGTCTGGTCGAAGGGGTGCTGATCGGTGGGAACGGGCGGGTGACCAGGGTCGACCCACACGAGCTGCATCAGTGCGTGATCGGCGACGATCGCCGTGCGCCGGAACGCCCCGTCCAGCCCGGCTGCCTTGGGCAACTCGTTGAGCTTCGCGTAGTAGGGCCGACTTGGCACGGGGTCCTCCTTGATCGGCGGCGGGTACTCCCGCTTACTGACAGCATTGAATCTGTATGCAGAAGTAGACGTCAAGAAGAAACTGTCGGCAGTTGCTGGTCTAAGTGTCCACTTTGTGTGCTTAGATGCAGGAGTTTTCATTGCCTGCGACTCTCGTACTGACTACAGTTGTGGCATGCCGAATCAACATCACACACGCGCCGGGTCTGATGCCTCCGCACCTGTGGAACTCGGGGGGGTCGCGTCGGCGTACCGGCGCGTCCGCCACGCGATCCTGACTGGCGAACTGGCCCCCGGTCAGCGCGTGTCGCAGGTGCAGCTGGCTGCTCGACTGGGTGTCGGCCGCCCCACCCTTCGCGAGGCTCTTCGGATGCTCCAGAACGAGGGGCTCATCCAGGCCGAGCACAACCGTCAGGTCCGCGTCGCCCCACTCGAGATGAAGGACTTCGAGCAGCTGTGCGCCCTCCGGCTCGCCGTCGAGCCCATGGCCGTCCGGCTCTCGGTGCCGGCCCTGACCGACCAGGACCTGGTTGAGCTGTCCGCGGCTGCTTCAGAACATCGTCAGCTCTCCGCAGGGTCGGACGCCCAGGCCGCCGCAGACGCCCATCGGCGCTTCCACGCGCTGATGTTCAGCCGTGCCGGCGATCGCATCAGGCGGATGGCCGATGAGCTGTGGCAATCCGCGGAACGGTACCGCTCTCTCATGCTCAGCCGGCAGCAGGATCTGCATGCGGTGGCACGGTTGGCCGAGGCCGACCACGACGCGATCCTCGAGGCGGCGCTCCGACGCGACGGCAAACGCTGCGCCGACCTGGTGGCCCGGCACATCGCAAAGGTCAGTTCGATCACGTTCTCCGTGATCGACAGTGGTCGTGAACCCCATCTGCTCCGGACCGCCGTGGATCAGGCGGTCGCGCAATGAGCCGCTACGCCGACACCGAACGCCGGACCATCCACCACGACGGCATGGACCGTACGTATGCGCTCCACCTGCCGCCGGAACTCGATCAGACAGGGCGCCGAGTCCCGGTACTGGTGGAACTGCACGGCAGTGGCTCACATCCGGAGCAGCAGTTCCGAGTCAGCGGACTGCACCGTGTGGCGGAGGAGCTCGGTCTCGTTCACGTCCTCCCACAGGCCGCCATACCCCTGACCCTCTTCCCCGGGTGGGAGCCCGGCTATGCGTGGAACGTACCCGGCGTACCGCTCCCGCACGCCGATGGTGCCGGTCAACCGCACAGTGCCGACGACATGAGCTTCATCGGCGCATTGCTCGACGAGCTGGATCGTCTACTGCCGCTGGACAGACGACGGATCTACCTGGCCGGCTACTCCGGCGGAGGCCGGTTGTGCTCACACCTGCTGTACGCCAGGGAAGGCTTCGCCGCCGCGGGCATCGTGGCTGGGCTGCGCCGCCCAAGAGGCGCAGCGGGCCGTGCGCATCCGCGAGACGACCGCCCGCATCGCCTGCCGTCCATAGTCGCCTTCCACGGAACCGCTGACCCGGTGAACCCCTTCAAAGGGGGCCCGGACGCCCGCTGGGACGCCGGTGTGTTGGAGACCGCGGCAGCGATCGCCGCCGACGCCGACGCCGAACCCCTTCCCCGGCGCTACCGCGTGAGTGACGGGGCCCGACTGGTCAGGTATGTCGACCCCAGCGGCCACCCGCTCGTCGACCAGTACGTCCTCGAGGGCGGGGTGCACACATGGCCTGGCAGCCACGACGACGAGCACGCTCGACTGTTCGGCGGGATCAGCCGCGAGATCGACGCCAGCGCGATCATGAGTCGTCTCTTCGGAACCACCGCCCTCGGTAATCAGAACTGATCCCCTGCGGGGGGCTGCGTGCGCGGGGCCTCGATTCGATCACCGGCAGACCATGGCTTTCGATCGCCATGGCGCGCAGGCTTGCCCGGACGCGCGGTGAGGGGCGGGTAGGCCCCTGGCCGTAGGCGCTCATCACGACGAATGAGCCGGCAGGAGTGCTTCTTCGGGCGGATCCAGGCCTCGGCGACGAACCTTGGCCCCCTCTGCTCCAGCCGTTCTCGACGCCCTGGTCTTCTGGGGCTGGTCAGTCCTGGGAACTGCGATCAAGGCTAACTGATGTATCTGTTGGCGACCTTGAAATATCACCAACCCCTGCTTACAGTTTATGTGTCTGGCATCTGAGATCTCACTCCGCGAACGTCGAATCGACTCGGCCGCCGTGTGACTGTGAACGAGCGCCCAGGGAGGACCCGTCATGAGCTTGCACGGTATACGGTCCATAGTTGTCGGAGTGCCGAACGTCCAGGAAGTAGCGGCCTACTACGACGAGTTCGGCTTGCGTGAGGTCTCCAGTCCCGGAGACGCCCGTCGGCGCTTCGCAACCCTCGATGGCGGTGAGCAGCTCGCGATCGTGGGCTCCCCCCAGCGCCGTCTCCTCGAGCTGGCCCTGAGGGCCGACGATGAGGACGACCTGGCACGCATCGGCAGTCAGCTGACGGCCTTGAACGTCGCTTACAAGAGGGAGGGGGCGAGTCTCCTGACCGAGGAGCCGAACAGCGGGCTCACCGTCAGGGTCCAGATAACGCCCCGCCTGGTACAGGCGCCCGCGGCAGTGGCTCCCACCAACGGGCCCGGCCGCCCGGACAGGCCGAACGGCCGGGCGGCTGCCGTGACACGCACCACCCGGATCCGCCCTCGCCGGCTGGGTCACCTCATGGTGGGTTCCCTCGACCAGGAGGCATCCCACCTGTTCTTCACCAAGGGCCTCGGCTTCAAGGTGACCGACCACATCGTCGGGCTTGCCTCGTTCCTGCGTTGTTCTTCCGACCACCACAACGTGCTCGTCCAGCAGTCGCCCGTGAGCTACCTGCACCACACTGCCTGGGAGGTGAACGATGTCGACGAAGTGGGCCGGGGTGCGGCGGACATGCTGCGTGGTAACCCGGAGCGGCACATCTGGGGCATGGGGCGCCACTTCATCGGATCGAACTTCTTCTGGTATCTCAGGGATCCCGCGGGAAACTACTCCGAGTACTTCTCGGATATCGACTGCATACTCGAAGACCAGCTCTGGAAGCCGGAAGTCGTTGCCGATGCGACACGGGAATACGGGTGGGCGGAGCCTGTGCCGCCCTCATTCCTCAAGCCGGACGACCTCGCCGACCTCATGATGGGCAACCATTCACCGAAGCGGTAGCCGCCGGTTTTGTCGGTCAGCACTCCGGGGACTGTTGCCCTGCCGACCGGGCCCGCCGAAAAGGTTCTCCGCAGCGGTCTCACCGCGCTTGCTCCCGACAGGTCCGGACCGGGGCAGTCATCGCCGCTTCCGTTCCCATTGGCGGGCAACCGACTACGACCGCTCGATGGTCACGATCTGGTGATCTGCGAAGGCCGGAGCCGGTCCTGCCGTCTGACTTCAATGGAGAAGGAGAGAGATATGACGATCCAGAACTCCGCCCCCGTAACCGGTACCGATACCGATACCGGTACCGGTTACGGGCGGCCGCGGCCTTCGCACGACGCGCGGCTGACCGAGGTCGGCCCGGGGACGCCGATGGGGGAGGCGCTGCGCCGGTACTGGCACCCGGTCGCCAACTCAGGCGCACTGACCAGTGAAGTCCCGCACCGCACCCGGGTGCTGGGGGAGGACCTGATCGTGTTCCGGGACGGTGCCGGCCGGGCGGGTGTGGTGTTCGAGAGGTGCGCGCACCGGGGCAGCAGCCTGTACTACGGACGCATCGAGGAGGACGGAATCCGCTGCTGCTACCACGGGTGGAAGTTCGACGTTCAGGGGCGCTGCCTGGAGCAGGCGTGCGAGCCCGGCCGGGGGCGGCGCCGCGACGTGGCCCGCCAGCCCTGGTACCCGGTCGAGGAACGCTATGGCCTGGTGTTCGTCTACATGGGGCCGCCGGAGCGCAAGCCGCCGCTGCCGCGCTATGACTTCTTCGAGGAGTTGGAGGAGGGCGAGGCGATCTACGCCGAGATCCCCGTCCCCGGGCAGGACGTGACGGGCATGTTCACCGACTTCAACTGGCTGCAGGGCTTCGAGAACGCGTTGGACGCGGTGCATCCGATGTGGCTGCACTACCACCACAGCGGCCCGCAGTTCGACATGACCGGTACGCCCGACGGGCTCCCGCACTCGTTCTTCGACCCCGACACGGCCCCTGCAAAGATCCGGTACGAGCGGACCGAGCGGGGGGCGATGACCGGGCAGCGGTTCGAGCGCAAGGAGCCGGACGGCACGACCGCCGAGGTGGAGATGGTCGTGGAGGTGCAGGTGCCCACCATCATCGCGCTACCCGACACCGCCTGGGCCCACCCCGGCCGGCGTCACGACTGCCTGATCTGGGTCGTGCCGTCCGACGACACGACGACCCGGGCGTTCATCGTCGTCCGGGGGAAGGACATCGAGCGGGTCCTGCACGTGGTCACCGGTATCAGGCAGAACGGGAAGCTGTACTTCGAGCTGACCGAGGAAGAGAAGCAGCGCTTTCCCGGTGACTTCGAGGCCCAGGGCTCGCAGGGCCCGATCACCCTGCACTCGGAGGAGACCCTGGCCTCCGCGGACAAGGGCATCGTGATGCTGCGCCGCATGCTGCGCCAGGCGGTCGATGACGTCGAGGCCGGCCGCGACCCGCAGAATGCCCACCCCGACGACAACGCGCCGCGCAGCACACCGGCTGGTTTCTTCGACGTCAGTACGAAGGCGGCCGGTGCCCTCGCCGAGGCCGGTACCGCTCCTTCGGCTGACTCCTGACGGGCTGATGGCCTGTTCACCATCTGCTCCTCGCGCGTCATCGCGTCGAGTGCCGAACTCGATCCGTGGCCTCTGCGCATCCCGCGCATCCCGGCCTGACAGAGGGATCGCCTGTGACCAGCTGGATGCTCCGTCCCGGAGTTTGTGACGGTTGTGCAGTCCTCGATTTCGGGGTCGTGAACGGGTGAGGGCCCTTCGGGACCGGCGTGGATCACGATTCCCACACCGACCAGAAGGGCCCTGATGGCCCCGCCGTAATGCATCCACTGACGCAACGGCCTTTTCGGGCGGGTGCCGCGTCCGCCAGGACTCTGCTGCCTGGGGCGCGTCCAGGCGGGGTGTACGTCGATTTCGCAGGCGGTCAGGTCCCACCCCGTCCGTCGAATTCTTGTGAGGTGTTGTGTCATGGCTGGACGTCTGGCAGGCAGGATCGCCGTGGTGACCGGCGGCAGTTCAGGAATCGGTCAGGAGATCGCACGCAGACTGTCGTCGGAAGGCGCTGACATCGCGGTTGCCGATGTCAGTCCGGCGGACGAGACGGGCGCGTTCGTGGAAGCGAACGGACGGCGGTTCCTCAGTGCAAAGGTCGACGTGTCCGACGGTGCGCAGGTGAACGCCTTCGCCGCGGAAGTCCGGGACACGCTGGGCCGTGTGGACATCCTTGTGAACAACGCGGTCAATGTCACCATGGGCGACTTCGAGCAGGTCACTTTCGAGGAGTGGACCCAGACCTTCTCGGTCAACGTCAATGGCGCGTTCCTGACGGCCAAGGCATTCCTCGAGGACCTCAAGCACTCCAGCGCGGGCCGGGTGATCAACATGACGTCCTCGAGCTACTGGGTGAGCCCGCCGCCCCTTGTCTCCTACATCTCCGCCAAGGGCGCCCTGAACGGGTTCACCTCCGTGCTGGCGGCGAACCTGGCGGCATATGACGTCACGGTCAATGCGGTCGCGCCGAGCCTGGTCGGGACCGCCAAGGTGCTCCAGCACACGAGCGAGGAGTTCATCGCCCAGACCGTACAGATGCAGGACCTCAGGCGGCTGCAGACGCCTGAGGAGGTCGTCGGCACGGTGGCATTCCTCGCGTCCGACGACGCAGCGTTCATCACCGGCCAGATCATCGCCGTCGACGGGGGAAGCACCCGCCGGTGAGCTGACCACGCGCAGGCCGTAGCCCGTGGGCCGTGACGCTCAGGTGCGAGGTGGCCGCCGAACCTGGAGCGAGCCGCCTCTGAACACCAGGCCACGGTCAGCGCGCCACTGGCGGGCAACCACACCCGTCGGCGCGCCGGGAACGAGGGCTTCGACCGGGACGGGGCGGATCCGTGGGAGCCGGAGGGTGCGGCTCCCTCCGGCTACCCGACCTACCTGCACCGGATCGCCGGCGGGGCGTCATTGCCGTCCGGGGTTCGGCAACTACCCCAACTGCTTGCCGGGACTTCGTGCTCCAGCGCAGCGGCGACATCGGATCGCCCTGTTCGTCCGGCTTCGCCGGCTTCAGCAACGCCGGCACCAGGAAGGGCTCTCTTTCCCCCGGGCCGAAGCGTGGTTCAGGGCCCAGGTCGACACCGTCGCCGACATGCTCGGCGGGCAGTTTCCTCATGGCAGGCATTGCTGCCGGAGGCCAAGAACGATCTGACAGCCCACCCAGGGCACGGCGGAGAGTCCCGCCTTGGGGATCCCCGCCGATAGATGTCAATTTCAGAGGAATGATAGTTCAGTCCAACCAATTGACATCTCAGAATGGTGACTTGATATTTCAAGAGTCCCAACGTGGCGTTCCAATAATTGATGCGTTCGGAGGACCTCTTGAGTTCCGCTCCCGTCCCCGCAGGTAAGGGCACCTTCCGCAGTGTTGGATGGACTCCGCGGCTTGCCCTGTCCCTGATCTCGCTGGTCTGCCTCGTCGAATCTGCGTCGTTCACCAATGTGAGCACCGCCATCGCGATTCCCAAGATCACCAACCACTTCCACACCACGCAGAGTGGCTGGCTGCTGACGGCCAACTTGCTGGCCGGAGCCGCGTCCGCCCCCCTGCTCGGCAAGCTCGCCGACCTGTACGGCAAGCGCCGGATGATCTGGATTTCGCTGGTCGTGGCCGGCCTCGGCGAGATCCTCGGCGCGACCGCGACCGTGTTCTGGATGATGATCGTCGGTCACATTCTGCTGGGCCCGCTCACCGGCCTGCTCTTCCTGTGCTACTCGCTGATCCGGGATGTCTATCCGAAGAAGCTCGTTCCTTTCGCCGCCAGCGTGTCAGTGACGGGCATCGGGATCCTGCTGGTCGGTGCGCCCATCGTCATCGGCGTCCTTCTTGATCACCTCGGGTTCCGCTCGCTCTACCTGTTCAACCTCTCATGGCTGGTCGTGATGGGGACGCTCATGCTGCTGACCACCCCGGAGACGGGCGTGCGCCGTCCCGCGCGCATCGACGCGATGGGCATGCTCCTGCTGGCCGGCGGTGTCACGCTGATCCTGCTCCCCGTCAGCAAGGGCGCGGAGTGGGGGTGGGGTTCGGCCCGTGCCCTCGGCCTGATGATCGGCGGAGTGGTCGCGCTCGGGGTCTACGTGGTCGTAGCGCTCCGGATTCCTGAACCGGTGCTCAACCTGCGGCTCCTCGTCGGCCGGACCCTCCTGCTCGGGGTACTGGGCGGGGGCGTGGCCTATGGTCTCGCAGCGATCACCACTACCCTGGTGGGGTTGCTGGCGATGACGCCCAGGCACCTGGGCGGCAGCTACGGCCTGGGCTTGTCGGCGACCGAGTACGGCCGCCTTGTGCAGGGCCCGTTCGCGCTCGCCGGTGTCGTGGGCGGCGTGCTGGTCGGCGTGCTGGTCCGGCGGACCGGCCCCAGGCTGATGATGTACATCGGCCTGGGCCTGCTCACGTCCGGCTCGCTGGCGCTCATGCTCGCGCACGACACGGTTGGGGAGCTGCTCGTCGGCGCCGTGCTCTTCGGCCTCGGGCTCGGTTGGGCGACAGGCGCCGTGCCGAACCTGGTCATCGCAAGCACGCCGGTCTCGGAGCAGGGTTCGATGTCGTCGGCCGGCGGGCTCAGTACCGGCGTCATCGGCGCCACCATGACCACTGTGGCGTTCGCCATCATGACCTCCACCGCCACATCCCCGAAGCCCGGCGTGCTCGTCTACGGCGACTCCGGTATCTCGACCAGCCTGCTGGTCTTCGCCGCCCTCGCCTTCGTCACCCTGCTGATCGGTGCGACCCTCCTTCGCCCAGGCGACAGGGGTGCGACTGAGGAGCGCGCGGCGGCATCCGCCCAGGAACCCGCCCTACCCGTGTGAGGCAACGGTCTTGCCGTGGCGATCACCAGGCTGACCGCCACGGCAAGACCGGTTGTGATATGGCCCGCCGTAGCAGCGACCTTCCAGCCGTGGTCGCGATGCGCTGATTCCGCCGTCCGCGACTGCGGCCCAGGAACGGCAACGAGCGATGGGCCTGCCACCACCAGGCCGGATACGACACCGTCCTGGAGTTCCCCGTTGCTGGTCGCGTCACCGTGCTGTGCTGACGAACGGATGGCTCCTGGCGAGGTCCTGCCGGGTCGGCACCGCCTTGCCTCGGTGCGGGCATGCAAGGGACCGAGGGCGCTCGGCGTCGCGACGGCGTGAACCGGGCTTGGACTGTCCATCCGTTCGATCAGTGTCATTCGTCGCCGGCAGCGACCATGGGGCGAACGGTCTCCCCCTCGCCAGACCGCGTCGGACGGAAGGCTGGGGCAGGGCGAGCGATCGGCTGAGCCCGGACAGGCCGGTCGGATGCCACCGAGATGCGGTCTCCAGGGCGAACATGGCAACAGGTGGACCGGCATCACGGACTCTGCTGTTTCAGCCTGCCTCGCCGTAGGTCAGTCGCGCACCGAGGTGATCTCGCTGGTGACGACCGACGGCCAGCGGGTCAGGATTCTCAGGACGCGCGTGTGCATGTCGCCGATGTAGTCGCGGACACGTGTCGCGGCGGCGTCACCGTCGCCTCGTTCGATGAACCCGATCCACTCCGCGTCGACCGGCGGAGTCGGCACCGAAGTATCGGCCTCGGCCGCGATGAGCGCCAGGACGCGGATGATGTCGTTCTGCAGCCGTTCGTGCACCTTGATGAGGTACTCGTTGTCGGTCGCCGCCACAAGGCAGCCGAAGGCCGCGGGGACCGTCTCGATCGTCTGCAGGGGCTGCTCGTCGGCCTCGCCGCCGGTCGGGTTGCTGCCGGGGAGCGCCGCGGAGAACGCGGCGACGATCTGCCGGCGCTGTTCGGCGGTGGCGTCCTGCACGCCGAGCCGGACGGTCTCGGGTCCCATGATCCGCCAGAGTGTGAACAGATCGTCGACGGACTTCAGGGTGAGCGGGGTCACCTGGTAGCCCTTGCGGGGCAACGTCCGCACCAGGCCCTCGTGGCTGAGGCGGGCGAGCGCGTCACGGATCGGGGAGATGCCGAAGCCGGTGGACTCGGCGAGCGAGCGTTCGGTGAGGCGCCGGCCTGGGGCGATCCGGCAGGACACGATGTCGGCCCGTAGCTGTCGGTAGGCGGCATCGCCGAGGGACAGTGGTTCGGACGAGGGCACTGACACGTTACTCGCTCCCGGCGATCGAGAAACTCGGTGATATAGCAGCACGCCGATGATACCGCTTACGCACGAACGTCGGGAGCCCCGGGCAGCTCCCGTGAAATACGCCATCCAGCGGCGTGGTGTGGGCGTAGGCTTCAGCGTCGCAGCGGAATCACCACGCCGTCGCCGCTCTTCGTCCGGTCGGTGAGCAGGCGCAAGGCCGACGCGCGGGTTGCTCCCGCGATCTGGCGGGTCAGCCGCATGACCCCGAGCGTGTCCCGCCGGTCGATCGCCGAGTGCCATGTCACGCCCGCGGCCCGGAGTGTGTCGACGCAGTCGGCCGAGATGAGGATCAAGGTCAGGACACGCCACAACTCGCATGACAGCGACCGGTAGACCTCCATGAGCCGGTCGTTGTCGGCGGCGCTCGCGACCAGATCGAAGGTCTCTTCGGTGATGTCGATGAACCGGACGACCCCGTCCCGGTCCAGCGGGCCGGCCAGCAAGGCGTTCCCGTCCATCATCAGCTGTCGCAGCTGGGCGGCCTGCTTCGGGTCGGCCCGGCTGGTGCCCAGCGCGGCCATCTCCGGGCCGACCAGTGTCCAAACGGTGAACAGATCGTTGACCGACTTCAGGGTGAGTGGGGTGATCCGGTACGCGTGGGGGGCGACCACCTGGACCAGGCCGTCACCCACGAGGCGCGTCAACGTGTCGCGGACCGGGGACAGCCCCAGTCCGAATGCGACGGCGCTGGCGCGCTCGTTGAGCGGCTGGCCGGGAGGCAGCTCGCCGGTGATGATCCGGGTCCGCAGCGTGCGGTACACGGCCTCGGACGGCCGGGCCTGCGTCGCCGGTGCACGTCTGTCCGCCATGGTCCCGCCTTTCGGGCGAACGTCGCACTGCCGGTGCGGCGTGCCACACCGGCGTGGCCTAGCGAACGTCATGCTACGACGGCGTTGCTGAAGTGTCACGGCCCGGGTAACGGAATATTTTATGCGAAGCGGCGGAGCTCACGCCGCGCCAGCGACATCTTGTGGACCTCGTCCGGCCCGTCGGCGATACGCAGCATGCGGGCCTGGGCATACAACTCGGCCAGGGGAAAGTCCTGGCTCACACCACCGCCGCCGTGAGCCTGGATCGCATGGTCGATGACCCACGTGGCCATCCGCGGTGCGGCCACCTTGATACCCGAGATCTCGACAGCCGCGCCGCGGTTGCCGACGGTGTCCATCAGCCATGCCGTCTTCAGCACCAGCAGACGGGTCGTCTCGATACGTATGCGTGCTTCCGCCACCCACTCCTGGAAGACGCCCTGCTCGGCGAGCGGTTTACCGAAGGGAGTGCGCTCCTGGGCGCGCACGCACATCAGGTCGAAGGCGCGTTCGGCCATGCCGACCAGGCGCATGGCGTGGTGGATCCGGCCGGGGCCGAGGCGTGCCTGGGCGATGGCGAAGCCGCCGTGCAACTCGCCCAGGAGGTTCTCCCGAGGGACCCGGACATCGTCGTACAGGATCTCGGCATGACCGCCGTGACCGCTGTCGGAGTACCCGAACACGCTGGTCGACCGCAGGACGTTCACCCCGGGGGCGTCGAGCGGGACCACGACCATGCTGTGGGTACGGTGGTGTTCTCCGCCCGGATTAGAGCGGCCCATCACGATGGCCACCTTGCAGGCGGGGCTCATCGCGCCGCTGGACCACCATTTGCGGCCATTGATCCGGAAGGCGTCCGCGTCCTCAGTGATCAGGGTGTCGATGTTGTTCGCATCGGAGCTGGCGACCAGAGGCTCGGTCATCGAGTAGACGGAGCGGATCTCACCGTCGAGGAGGGGCTTGAGCCACCGCTTCTGAATGGACGGCGTGGCGAAGTGCGCGAGGATTTCCATGTTGCCCGTGTCGGGCGCGGAACAGTTCAGCGCTTCCGGCATGATCCACGGGCTTCGACCGGTTATCTCGGCGACATGTGCGTATTCGAGGTTGGTCAGGCCCGCGCCCCGCTCTCCGGGGAGGAAGAGGTTCCACAGGCCGCGGTCACGGGCGGCCTTCTTGAGCTCCGCCATGACCGGCGGTGTGTCCCACGGGCCGATCTCGGTCTTCTGCTGCGCGTAGACCGGTTCTGCGGGGATGACGAACTCGTCCAGGAACTGGGTGGCTCGTAGCTTTAGATCCCGGATCTTCTCGGTCTCCGTGAAATCCATGGCTGTTCTGTCCTGTCCTTTTGATCGCGCGCTCAGCGGCCCGTACCCGCCTGCGGCGGGTTGAGGCGAACTTGTCATAGGGCTTTTCGGGCCTGGGACCGACAGTGAGGCGATCGGTCAGCCGTGGCCGGGGCGGATGGCGGCGCCGACAGACGACACCCTCCTCGACCTCTTCATCGCTCTCCCCTCGTCACGGGACATGTGGCCTGCTGAGGCGAGTTGGACCCCTGGTCCGGCGGAGGGCCGTCCCTGACCTGCGGATTCCGGCGCATTGATCGGCTACACCACGGCGGGACGCCATGGGGCAGTGGATCGCGAACACCCTTCCCTAGACGGGTCCTTGGAGACGGTGCGGAGTCCCCGTCGCGCGCCGGACGAGTTCGGCTCCGTAGTCGTTGCCGTTCGGCGTTCGGACGACGGTGTGAGTGTGGAACTTCTCAGGCTCCGTGTTCGCGAGGAACACGCCCGCGTGGTGGTCGAACTCGACGAGGACGACCGGGCTCTGTACGCGGTAGTAGAACGTGTCCTGGTCACCGCGTCCGCCGATCCAGCAGAAGTGGGTCTCGTCGAGATGGCGGCGGACGTCCGCCATCCGTGCCTTCCTGGGCCCGTCGGGCTGGTAGTCGAGGAAAAGGGCCACCAGATCGATGAGCGCCGCCCGCTGGGCCGGGTGGAGTTCTGTGCCGGGGACCCCTTCGTAGGGGATGACCCGGTTGTCCTGGAACGCTCCGGCCAGGTGGAGTTCGTCGGCGGGGTGCAGCCGCCCTGGGGGCATGTCCGGGTCCCGCTTCTGGTGGAACAGCACTGCCTGCTCGGCCTGGCCGGGCGTCAGGTTCCTGACGAAAGCGAGCCCTGCCCGTTCCTGTTCGTCGAAGAGTGACAGTCCCTCGTGCTCGCCGCGGTCGACGAGGTTGGGCTCGGAACCGAAGAAGACCGGCGTGAGCACTTGCCGGCCGCCGATCAGCAGGCAGTTGACGGCCAGGTGGTGCCCCCAGAGGTTCCAGCCCCACGGCTCGGTCACGGACGGGGTGCCGAAGATGTTGATGTTGTAGCTGTGCTCGTTGAGGATCCGGGGCAGATCGACGAGCTCGCCCAGGAACCCGTTGACTCTCATGATGTCCCGGACCTTTCGGTAACCCGCGGGGCTCAGACACGCCGCGACGAGCCGGAACACCTGATCGCGAATCTTCTCGTCGACCTCCTCCAGCCGGATGCCGAAGGGGTTGAGGCAGAACTCCGGGTTCAGCCAGGCCCGCCACACCCGGCTGTGGAGGGGGTGCAGGACGCGGCTCTGTTCGTCGGGGCCGAGCATGCCGAGGAGTGCGACGGCGGCATCGACCGCCGCGTTGTTGTCCGCGCCCTCGTCGCGTTCGGTGCCGAAGAGCTCCGGCACGGTCCGGCCGTCTGTGGTGATACCACGGAATTCCGTGTTCTCGAACAGCTCCGTCCATGCCGAGGCGACCTCGTCGGCCACCGGGTTCTGCCGCACGGCGTCGAGATAGGTGTACGGATCACACGATCGGAACGCGCTCAGGCGCGGATGGTCGAGCGGGAAGAGGTGGTCGCGGAAGTCACTGGACATGTCGCCTCCGGGAGTGGGGGTGCGAGACAGCACCGGCTCGCGCCCCAGGAGCATCCGGCCCACCCGCTTGACGCTCCCGGAACGTCGGGCCCTACCTTGCCACAGGTCCTCTCGGTGGTCCACTGGTCCATTTTGCGGACCGAAGGTTGAAATGAAGAGTGCAATGACAGCGACAATGGAGTCCGCCGCGCTCGGCTCGGCAGGGGAAGGTGACTACTCCTGCCTGGAGAAGACCGCAGGAACAACAGCGTCCACGTCGAGCGGTTCCCCGAGAGGGGATTTCGACAATGCTCCCCGCCCGTGATCGTGTTGCGCGGATCCCGAGGCGCCCGACCTCGGTCTCCACCACATCGCCTGGCCGCAGCAGCCAGGGAGGCCGGCGGGTGTAGCCGGAGGGGGTGCCGGTGCTGAGCAGGTCACCGGGATGCGGCGTGGGGGTGCGTGAGATGGCCGGCATCTTGCCCGCGCGGTGGATCATCTGGCTGGTGGAGCCGTCCTGGACGGTCCTGCTGTTGACCCGTGCCCGCACGTGAAGCCCGTTCCGCAGGTCACCCGCCTCATCGACCGGCGCCATAGGGCCAGCTGGCCGGAGTGGTCGGCGTCAGCCCCGGAATTCGTCAACTGTGCGGGTCTCGTGAGGTCTTCTCGACGAAGCCGCCTCGTGGCCGGTGCGGCCGGAGAGCTGCTGAGTGTCGGCCATGGAACCCGTGCGGACGCGGTCAGAACTGGTACGGCCCGAAACGGCCCCACGCGACCACGGCCAGCAAGGCTATGAAGTGAAGGTTCACAGCGGCCTTCGCGGTTTCGGAGCGACGGAGGTGGACAACGGACCCACCTCCGGCCAGCAGGATGCCGCCGAGAGCGGCCAAGGGAGTCAGTACCGGCGCGATGTCGGTGGCACCCGGGAGGATCAGGCCGAGGCCCGCCAGCACGTCGAGCAGCCCGATGAGCTTCACAGAGGTGTCGGAGAAATCCTCGGCCCAGCCGAAGGCGGTTTTGGCGAGCTCTTCTCTGTCTCGCAGGATCTTCATGGCCCCGAACACAACGAAGGACGCGGCCAGATAGGCCTGGAAAACCCACAGCAGCACGTTCACGAGTACCCCAAGGCGGTGCAGTGTATGTTCAAATTTGGACAAGCGCACACTAGCACTTGATTTGCATTTCAAACACCGCTGTGCAGCATTGATCCGGGCAGCCGAGGCCATGCCGCCTCAACTGCCGGGCCCTGGGCTCCGCTTGGACGAACGTGGTCTCGTGCCCGGGCACAGAACATGGTGTTGTTGTCCCCGACGTCTCCGGCGCAGGCGGGAGGACGATCGGGAATCGAGCCCGGGAGGCATCGTGGGACGCAGTGGGGTGTTCAAGGGACGAGGAGTCAGCCGCTTCAACGGCTTGATCGTGAGGCTCCGTTCGTCGGACCGGTGGGGGAGATGGGTCCGTCGCCATCTCACCGTCGTGAAGTACACGGGGCGGCGGTCGGGACGAACGTTCAGCACGCCGGTGGCCTACCAGCACAAGGGCGGCATCGTCACCATCGCTGTGGCCTTCCCCGACGCCAAGAACTGGTGGCGCAACTTCACGGGGGACGGTGGCCCGATATCGCTCGAGCTGGAAGGGGCGGACAGAGAAGGCCACGCCGTGGCCCAGCGAGACGACAAGGGCCGCGTCCTCGTCACCGTACGGCTGAACGACTGACACGGCACAACACACCGGCAGGCGAAGTTCGCGGAGCGGCGTCGGCGACCGGCACGACGACGTCGCCGGCGCTCAGTCCATGCGGATGATTCCCCGGCCAAGTGCGGCGGTGACCGCGGCGGTCCGGTCGCCGACGTCGAGCTTGGCGTAGATGTGCAGCAGATGGGTCTTGACCGTGGCCTCGGACAGGCGCAGGGCGCGGGCGATCTGCTTGTTGCTCTGTCCCCGGGCCACGGCGGACAGGACTTCGAGTTCCCGGCCGGACAAGCCGCCGCCCCGGTCGCCGCGCATATGGGCAAGAACCTTGGCGGCCACCGTGGGGGACAGCGCCGCGCCTCCCCGGGCGGCGGTACGGACGGCCGCACAGAGCTCATGGCGTCCGGTGTCCTTGAGCAGATAGCCGACCGCGCCGGCGTCGACGGCTGCGGTGATGTCGGCGTCCGTGTCATAGGTGGTCAGGACGAGGACCCGCACCTCGGGGTGGGCGGCACGGATGGCGGCGGTCGCGGCGGTGCCGTCCATGCCGGGCATCTGCAGGTCCATCAGCACCACGTCGGGTGCGAGTGCGGCGGTCTGGCGCAGGGCCTCGGCACCGTTGGCGGCCTCGCCCACGACATCAAGGTCGGGCTGGGTTGCCAGCACGGCGGCAAGCCCGTCGCGGACCACGGGGTGGTCGTCGACGAGGAGGACCCGGATCGTGGGACCGGTCGAAGGCCTCATGACGCCGGCGCCATACGGTCGTTGCCCGACACGGTGGCCGAAGGTTCCGAGACCGCAGGTTCCGAGACCGAGGGTCCGGAGGACGGGGACTCGGCCGGGAGCGGCACTGTGACGGCGACGGTCGTACCCTCGCCCGGGGCGCTTTCCACCGCGAACGTGCCGTCCAGGGCGATGATGCGCTCCCGCATGGTGATCAGCCCGATGCCGGTGTGCCGGGCGGCGGGTGCGAAGCCGGTGCCGTCGTCCTGGATGTCGATCGCCAGGACATCGCCGAGGTACGAGAGCGTGGCCGACACACTCACCGGGCGAGCGTGCCGCCGGGCGTTGGTCAGTGCCTCCTGCACGACGCGCAGCAACTCGCCCTCGGTACTGGGTGGCAGGGCGACCGGTCGGCCGGTCACGACCGTGTAGGCCTCGGTGCCGGTCTCCTCCGCCAGCCGGGCGGTGAGCTCGCGGACCGCGTCCGCCAGATGCGTGCGGTCCAGCGGCGCCGGGCGCAGGGCGTGCACGAGGCGGCGGCTCTCGACGAGGTTGTCCCGAGCCGTCCGCATGGCCTGCTCGACCCGGCGGGCCGCAGGGGAGTCGGGTGGCAGATCGTCACGTGCGGCGTCCAGCAGCATGGCGATGGACGCGAACCCCTGGGTCAGCGTGTCGTGGACCTCCCGGGCCAGGCGCTGGCGTTCGGCCAGGATGCCCGCCTGACGTTCCGCTGCCGCTCGTTCGGCCTGGGTGGCGGTGAGCTCGTCCAGGAGCCGCTGCCGCTTGTGACTCTCATGGTCGAGGGTGGCGACGTAGCAGGTGATGGTGACCCCCACCGCGGTGCCCAGCACGCAGCCCGTGAGCGCCCGCACATCGACCGGGCCGTCCGTGGTGAGGCTCTGCCACCACCAGACGGCGCCCAGCACGAGGACCCCGCCGGCCGACCACCAGGCCCGCCGCAGCCAGTACGGGCTCAGTACCGCCACGGCGACCGGGAGGAACGCGGGGTCCACGACGGCCATGACCGCCCACCCGGCCAAGGCCCCGACCAGGTAGGTCAGCGGCGGGCGGTCGGCGCCGCCGCGGAGCGCGATCCAGTACACGTACCAAAGGGCGAGCCCCACCGCCGGGCCGATGCGCGACAGCGCCGCGCCGGTCGTCATGTCCGCCCCGGCCAGCGCACTCGGCATGGACAGGGCGAGCACGATGGCGAAGAAGGCGTGCTGCCCCATGGCCTTCCACCGTTCCCGCGTCCATGCCTGTTGCAGTGCCATGGCCCTCAGAGTAGGTGAGTCGCGTACCGGAACAATCAGCCGGCCAGTGAGGGCGGGTCCACCGATCGGTGGACCAAGAGCCCGTCGGTCGGTCGATGTGCGGGAAGGGCGCGGGCGGCGACGATCGGCCCCGCGGACGACGGCCCGCTGCTCCACCGCCCCTTGTGAGGAACCACCCGTGCCCCTGGCCTCCGTTCCCGCCCGTCCAACGGCGAGGCCCACCTGGCCAGGAACGCTGCGGGCAGTCCGGCGTACCGGCGTCGAAGCCGGCCGTCTCCTTCAGCGAGTGGACGCCACCAGCGGCCCCAAGAACCGACCAAGCCCCCACCCACCATTTGGAGTTGCCGTGTCCTCTGTCTCCCAGACGCTTCCCGCACGCCGGGGTCCGCTCGTGGTGGCGGGAGGTGTGGTCGGAGCCGTCCTGCTGTCCTCTGTGGCCAACGCGTTGATCGCCGTGCTGGCGCACGCGCTGGGCGCACCGGACGACTTCGACCCGCTCAAGATCTCGTCGTACGTCTTTCTGACCGTGCTGGGGGTGCTGGCGGGATCCGCCGGATGGGCCCTCGTCCGCAGGTTCTCCCGCGATCCCGAACGGCTGCTGCGCCGACTCGTCCCCTCGGTCGTCGTGGTGTCCTTCGTCCCGGACTTCTTCAAGTTCGAGGACGGCGAGGTGACGGGTGTGGTCGCGCTGCTCCTGATGCACGTCGCGGTCGCGGTGATCGCGGTGTCGGCGTACCGCAGGGTCATGCCACTGGGCCCGGTGCGCTGATCACACGCCGCTCCGGCCCCGCCCGGCCGCCTGTGCCAAGGCCTGCCCACCCCTCGATCGCGTCACAACTCCCCTCCCTCGTCGCCCGGTTGGCCCTCTCTCCCACTTGGAGCCCGTCATGCCCGCCCTGCTGGATCCCGTCCTCGACCTGCTGACGCTGCGCGGAACCGTCACGGCCACCGAACCGATCGCCGCCCGTATGCGCCGGCTCCGCATCGAGGGCGACGCGCTCGCCGGGCTGACGGTGCAGCCTGGACAGCAGGTGCGGGTACTGGTGGGCAACGGGCTGACCCGGCGTACGTATTCGGTGTGGCACTACGAACCCGCCGGTGCCGTCGAGTTGTGCGTGCTGGACCATCCGGGCGCCGGGCCCGGCGCGGTGTGGGGGCGGACCGCCGAGGTGGGACACCAGGTCCGGCTGAGCCGGCCGGAGGGCTCCTTCGTGCTGCGCCCGGACGCCACGCACCACTTCTTCGCCGGGGACGAGACCGCGGCCGTCGCCTTCGGGGCGATGCTGGCCGCGCTCCCCGAGGGCGCGCGGGTCTCGGGCAGCGTGGAGACGGCGACGGAGGCGGACCGGCTGCCGCTGGCCCACGGCGACCGCCTCGACTGGCTGGTCAGGGGCGGTACATCGCTGCCGGACTCGGTACGACGGCTCGCTCCCGCGGCCGGCGGTGTCGCGTATGTCGCCGGGGAGGCGCGGACCGTGCAAGCGGTGAAGCAGGTGCTTGTGCGGGAGGCGGGCTGGGACCGGCGGTCGGTCCTCACCAAGCCGTTCTGGGCGCCGGGCAAGCGCGGACTGGAGTGATGACGACGGGGGCGAGGGCGACCACCCGCCGGCTCCGCGCTGCGCGGAGGTGCTCTCAGGAGGCCGGGGGCTGTCCGGACCAGGCGGCGCGCAGGAGCCGGGTGAGGCCTTCCGCGGTCACCTCACGCGGGTTGGCGTAGGGGTTGGCCAGCGCGACCTCGACGATCCGGTCGATGTCGCCCTCGGCCATGCCGAGCTCCCGCAGGGACCGCGGCGCACCGAGCCGGCCGGCGAGGTCCCACAGATACGTGGCCGGGTCGGCGGAGTCGCCGAGGGCACGGCCGAGCGCGGCCACCGCCTTGGGTGCCGCGCCCTGGTTGTAGGCGAGGGCGTGCGGGAGCACCACGGTGTGGGTCGGGGCGTGGGGCAGGTCGAGGGTGCCGCCGAGGGCGTGGCAGAGCTTGTGGTGCAGGGACATGGTGGTGGCCCCGAGGCAGGCGCCGCACAGCCAGGCGCCGTACTGGGCGCGGGCGCGGGCGTCGAGGTCGGTGCCGTCGGCGACGACGTGGGGGAGTGCGGCGGCCAGCGCCCGCACTCCTTCCTCGGCCATCAGGTCGATGAGCGGGGAGGCGTCCGGCGCGTACAGGGCCTCGACCGCGTGCGCGATCGCGTTCATGCCGCTGGTCGCGGAGACGGCCGCGGGCAGGGCCACCGTGAGCGCGGGGTCGTACAGCACTGAGACCGGCAGCACACGGGGATCCCGGCCGGTGCGTTTGACGCCGTTCTCCGTCAGGCCCCACACCGGCGTCATCTCGGACCCGGCGTACGTCGTCGGGACGGCGATGACCGGCAGGCCGTACCGCAGGGCGACGATCTTCCCGAGGCCGATCGCCGAGCCGCCGCCGACGGCGACGCAGCCCTCCGCGTTCACCTCTTTCGCCCGTCGTTGGGCCTCGGCCGCCGATTCGGCGGGCACGTGCATACGGGCGTGGGGGTGGATGTCCACGGCGCGCGGGCCGATGAGGCCGGCGACGGTCTCGGCGAGCTCCCGCTGTCCGGGCGAGCACAGCACCATGACCCGCTTGAGGCCGGCGTGGTCGATCTCGTCGGCGAGCCGGCCGAGGGCGCCGGTGCCCAGCACCACGCGCATCGGGAGCGCCTGGTAGCTGAAGTCCAACGGGGTGTTCACAGGGCGTCCTCCGCTGTCTCGGGCTCGACGGTGATGTCGAACTCGGCCCTGCGGAACGGAGCGTTGACCTCGTACGCGCGGGCCGTCTCCGCGTCGTCGACCTGCTCGAAGTCGACGACCAGGCTCTCCTTGACGGCGAAGACGGCGTCCGAGTCCAGGTAGGGGCCGTCGGCGACGAAGATGTGTGTCGTCAGCGGCCGGTGGCCGGCGGCCTCGACGATGAAGTGGATGTGCGCCGGGCGGTACGGGTGCCGCTCGGTGGCGTCGAGCAGCGCGCCCACCGGGCCGTCGGTCGGGATGGGGTAGTGGCTCGGCACGACCGTGCGGAACCACACGCGGCCTTCGTCGTCGGTACGGAACAGTCCGCGTCCGTTGCCGAGCGGCTGGACGTCGGGCTGCTGCACGTCGTAGAAGCCGTCCTCGCTGCACTGCCACACGTCGACGCTCGCGCCGGCCAGCGGGCGGCCGTCCGCCGAGGTGACGCGGAGCGAGACGACGCAGGGCGTTCCGGTGCCCATGAGATCGATGTTGTCCCCGCTCTCGCGCTTCGGGGACTCCACCACGTGAAACGGTCCGAGGACCGTGCTCTCCGTGCCTCCGCCCTCCTCGTTCACCGTCTCGACCAGCATGGAGACACCCAGAACGTCGGAGAGCAGGATGAATTCCTGGCGGGTGGGATCGCATTTCTGCCCGACGGCCGTGAGGTAGTCCACGGCGTACTCCCACTCCTGGATCGTGGGGCGCAGTTCACGGACGTAGCCGTGCAGATGGCGGACGAGTCCTTGGAGCAGTTCGCGCAGCCGGGGGTCCGGGGTGGCGCGGAAACTGTCGAAGGCTGCGGCGGTGATGGCCTGCGCCGCCTCGTCGGTGCCGGGCATGACATTCCTCCAGTGGTGGCTCGCTCCTCGCACCGGGCGGCGGCTCCGGGCGAGTGAGTCACGACAACGCTAGGGAGCCGAGGCCGGGGGCGATATCCGCGCAGCGCGACCGGCAGCCGAATCGCGCGACGCGTTCGGACGACCGGTCCGGGGACGCGGTCTGGAGGAACATGGAGGCCGCATGGAGGACTCGCGTCCACCGCCCGTGTGACCATGCTCGCACCAGACCGATGACCTGGGGTTCTCCGCCGGAACCCGCGGATCACCCCTTGTTGCGCGGGCAAGGCGCGGACAACAATGACGTATGGGCCGCTCACCTCTTGCGAGCCACGTACTGTGCCGCGACTCGGGCTTCGAGGACTTCCGCGAACGCCTCAACGACCTGTTCTATCCGGCGGACGTCACCCCGCTGTCGGGCCCCGAGGGCCCCGGCGGCGAACTCCGTGGCACACGCACTGAGCACATCACCGTCGGCCTGATGACCTTCGGCCAGCGCACACGCGTCGATCCCGGCCGTACGCCGTCGCACTACCACGTCAATGTCGTCCTGCGCGGCTCCCTCGAAGCCGCCACCGGACGCCAGGAGATGGTGGCCACCGCCGGAGACGCGATGGTCTTCACACCGACGCGGCAGCACCGGCTGCTGAGCTGCGACCGCGGTGAGCAGCACCTGGGAATCAAGATCGACCGGAGCCTCGTCGAAGCCGAGCTCGAAGCCCTCCTGGGCCGCTCGCTGCAGGCTCCGCTGGAATTCGCGTTCGGCTTCGATCTGACATCCGCGCCCGGCCGCAGTTGGCGCAGCACGCTGGACCTGTTGCTCGCGGAGTCCGACAACACCGGCGGGCTCATCGGCCGGCCCGCGGTCCAGCGGCACTTCGAGCGCCTCCTAGTGAGCGGTCTGCTGCTGGCCCAGCCGCACACCTACTCGGAAGCGCTGCTGCGTCCGCAACCCCCCGCCTACCCACGGACGGTACGCAAGGCCGTCGACCTGATCGAGGCCCATCCCGAGACCCCCTTCACCGTCGGGGACCTGGCCCGGGCCGCAGGCATCAGCGCGCGACGCCTCCAGGAAGGGTTCAGGGAGCACCTCGGTGTGACCCCGATGACGTATCTGCGCAACGTCCGCCTGGACCGGGTTCACGCCGACCTCCGCACGGGCACCACCGGAGTCACCGAAGCGGCCGGCCGGTGGGGCTTCACCCACCTGAGCCGGTTCTCCGCCGCCTATCGCCGGCGCTTCGGTACCGCACCCTCCGAGACCCTGGCCAGGTCCCGCGGTCAGGACCTCGGCCGGGCGGGGGAACCGCAGGCACGACGGCACCCGTAGGCCGACTCTGGGAATTTCCTGAGAACGGGGCGGCACGCCGGTCGTGCGCGCCGCGTGACCTGCGTCGCTCTCGCACCGGCTCACAGAAATCTCCCAGAACCTCTCGGGAACGTCGTACCCGGAACCGTGACTGTGTGCGGGTCCCTGGCACGCGGCGCCGTAGTCTCCCCCCGCTCGGCGCCGCGTGCTCCCCCGCGAGCGATGCGGAGTGCCTCCCCTATGGCTGCTACCCCTGTGGCTGTCACCACGCCCCACCCCCGGACCAGGCCCGGTTCCAGCCCGCGGCCCGGTACGAGCCCGCGATCCCCACGCCACACCGTGCCGGTCCGGCTGATCGGCCCGTGGCAGAACGCCCTGGAAGGTGCGGCGGCCGTGCTGTGCGCGGTGGTCGCCATGGCGGCCGTGTCCGCGCTGGCGCTGGCCCTGTTGGACGCCGGATCGTTCGGGTCGCTGTGGTCGCTGACGACGGCCCTGACCGCCATGGCGGTCGGCGGCTCGGTGAGCGCGGGTTCGGATGTCTCCGCGGACACCGGGTCGATGGGCGGTCTGGCCTCCCTGTTCGGCGGTGGCGGCATGGGCCCGTCGATGAGCGGTGCCGTCGACGCCGTACCGCTCGGCGTCACGCTGGTCGGCGCCGTCGTGCTGTGGATCGCGTTCTCCCGGCGGCTGCGTCAGGGGCAGCAACGGGGGTTCACGGCCGGTGAACTGGCCGTGCGGGCGGCCGGAGCGGCATCCGCGGCACTGGTGACCTTCATGATCGTGGCCGCCCTGGCACGGGGATCGGTCAGCATGCCCGCGTCGGCGATGACCGGGATGGGAGGAGCCGACGGAGCCGACGGCGACCGGTCTGCCGGGGGATTCGGGGGCGGTGGTGGGCTGGGCGATCTCATGGGCGGTGGGGACGGCGGTGGTCTGGGCGGTTTCATGGGCGGTGGGGACGGTGGTGGCCTGGGTGGCCTCATGGGCGGTGCGGACGGCGGTGGCCTCGGTGGCTTCATGGGCGGTGGCGGTACGGGGGCGCAACAGGCCATGACGTACCACGTGAGCGCGGGGTCGGCGGGCCTTGGCGCGGTGCTGTGGGTGGCCGTCGTACTCGGTGCGGGATTCCTGATCAGTCGCCGGGTGCAGCTGCCGGTGGGCGGTGCGCTGGACCGGCTGCGCACCATCTGGGGTCCGGGTCTCTCGGCGGTCGTCCGCACGAGCCTCGTCCTGGTGGCGGTTCCGCTGGTGGCCCTGGCGGTCGCCGGGGCGGTGGCCGGTGGCCGGGCCGCCTCGGCGGCGGGTGCCGTCCTGCTGGTCGCCCCGAACGCCCTGGCGGTGTTCCTGACGCTCGGTGTCGGTTCCTCCTGGACGGCCGCGGTGCACCCGGCGCAGAGCGACGGCGGCGGCAACCCGCTCGCCGCACTCATGGGCGGCATGGGCGGCGGTCAGCAGCCCGACCGTACCGAGCACCTGAGGTCCCTGTCGGCAGGCGGATGGCCGCTGTGGCTCGCGGCCCTCGCGGTGACCTGTCTGATCCTGCTCGCCTGCGCCTACCGGGCGGCCCGTGCCACGCACGGCGGCCGGGCCCTGCCCTTGCTTCCCTATCGGGGCCCGCTGGCCGGGCACCTCGCCATGGCCGAGCGGTTCGGTGTCGTCACGGCCGTCGTCCTGGGCCTTGCGGCCTGGCTGGCGGGGGCGTCCGGGAACTTCGGCGTCAGCATGTTCGGCAGCACGATGGGGGGAGTGGAGGCCGAGCTGAGTGGCAGCGTGCTGCTGACGGTTGTGTTCGGGCTGCTCGTCGGGGCCCTGGCCGGGTTCGCCGGGAGCGTGCTGTCCGCGGTGCGCGGGTTCCGCAGGGCGTAGTGACAGGGGGCCTCGCATGGTGACCACAGCTCTCTTTCGTATCCTGCCGGGCAGGATCCCGCCCGCCGCGGGGTGCGTGCCTTCTGCCGTGTCCGCGTGTCCGGCGGGGCCGGGAGCGTGTCCCGGTTGCCTGGAGGCCCCCCTTTGACACCTGTTGAGCGCTCTGCCCCACCTGGCACCGGCATCGAAGGCGCATCCCGCGCAGGTGCCCCGACCGGCGTGAACCTGCTGGTCGTGGACGACGAGCCCACTGTGCGGGAACTGCTGTGCGCGGCCCTGCGGCACGCCGGTTTCACCGTCGCCGCCGCCGGCACCGGCCAGGAGGCCCTGGACCGGGCGGAGGCGGTCTCGCCCGATCTCGTCCTGCTGGACGTCATGCTTCCCGACCTCGACGGCTTCGAGGTGATCCGCCGACTGCGTGAGCGGTACCGGTCGGCGGCGGCGCCTCGCACCGGCCACATCCCGGTCGTGTTTCTCACCGCCCGTGACGCGACCCAGGACAAGATCGAGGGCCTGGTTCTGGGCGGCGACGACTACGTCACCAAGCCGTTCGACCTCCAGGAGCTGATCGCGCGCATCCGTGCCGTGTTGCGCCGCACCAGCGGCGACCCCACGGCGCTGCTGCGCGTGGCCGACCTGGAACTCGACCCGGACGGCGTCCAGGTGGCCCGGGCGGGCGAGCCGTTGCGCCTGTCGCCCACCGAGTTCCGGCTGTTGCACTACCTGATGGCCAACGCCGGGCGCACGGTCTCGAAGCCGCAGATCCTCCAGCGGGTGTGGGACTACGACTTCAACGGCGACACCGGCATCGTCGACACCTACATCAGCTATCTGCGCCGCAAGATCGACAACGGTGGTCCGAAGCTCATCCACACCGTGCACGGCGTGGGGTACGTGCTGCGCGGAGCGAAGACGTGACCAGGCTCCCTCGGGTCCGTGCGCTGTGGGCGCGCGCGTCCCTGCGCAGCCGGGTGCTGCTGTTGTCCGTCGCCCTGCTGGCGGCCGGCTTCACGGCGTTCGCCCTGGTCACCGGAAACGCCCTGCGCGGCTATATGGAGAACCGCGTCGACGCCCAACTCCGGGCCGCCGCACAGGTACTCGCCGTCCTGCCGGCCACGGTGGCGGAGAACGGAGCCGACCGGACGCCGCCGGCGTACCTCGCCGACTTCAACACGGCCGTCCTCGGCAACCCCGTCATCACGTACGTCACCGCGGAAGGCGCCGTCGAGAGCAGCATCGACTCCTTCGCCGCGGACCGGACGAGCAACGCGCACGGTCCGGCACTCGCCCGGCTGGACACGGCCGCCGTCGAGGCCCACGGCGGCCGCCCCTTCACCGTCGGCAGCACGAAGGGCGACGCACGCTGGCGGGTGATCGCCGTGCCCAGAGCCGCGCGTGCCGCGCTGCCGGGGACCGCGGTGACGAGCTCCGCCGCCTCCGGCAGTGTGGTCGTGGCCATGCCGATGGGCCAGGTGGACGGCACGGTGGGCCGTATGTGGCAGAACTACCGGACCACCGGCCTCGCCCTGCTCGCCGTCCTGGCCGTGGCGGGCTGGTTCGCGGTCCGTTCCGGGCTGCGTCCGCTGTCCCGCGTCGAGCAGACCGCCGCCGAGATCGCGGGCGGCGACCTGTCCCGCCGGGTGCCCGAACTGGCCGGGCCCAAGACGGAGTTGGGGCGTCTGGCCGCCGCGCTGAACAGCATGCTCGGGCAGTTGGAGACCGCGTTCGCCGCGCGCGCCGAGTCCGAGGCGCGGATGAGCCGGTTCGTCGCCGACGCCAGCCACGAGCTGCGCACCCCGCTCGCCGGCATCAAGGGCCTGACCGATCTGCACCGCATGGGTGCCCTCCCCGCACGCGAGGACATCGACGCCACGATGGACCGCATCGCCCGCGAGTCCGAACGTCTCACCCGGCTCGTCGAGGACATGCTCCAGCTGGCCCGCCTCGACGAACACGCGCTGAAGACCACGGAGAGCCCCACCGGTTCCCCCGCCCCCGGCCTCCCACCCGACCTCGACCTCACCCCCACCGACCTGCGCACCCTCGCCGCCGACGCCCTCCACGACGTACGCGCCCTGGACCCGGCCCGCACCGTCACGCTCACCGGTCCGGGCGGTGACGGCCCGCCCGCGCCCGCACCGGCCCTCGCCGACGAGGCCCGGCTGCGTCAGGTCGTCACCAACCTGGTCGGCAACGCCGTCACCCACACCCCACCCGGAACCCCCCTCCGGATCGGCGTCGGCACGGTCGGCGACCACGCCGTCCTGGAGATCGCCGACCAGGGACCGGGTCTCACCCCGCAGCAGAGCGGCCGTATCTTCGAGCGCTTCTACCGCGCCGACACCTCACGCAACCGAGCCACCGGCGGCGCCGGCCTCGGCCTGTCCATCGTCCACTCCCTGATCACCGCTCACGGCGGACAGATCGAGGTCGAGTCGGCCCCCGGCGAGGGCGCCACGTTCCGGATCCTGCTGTCCCGGCTCACCGATCAGCCGACTTCGGCAAGCCCGCCGGAACCGGCGGTTCGCCCGCGGTGACCGGCGCCTGGGCGGGCCCGGGGGGGTGGTCGCAACACGACGAGGGTGCAGCGGCTGCTGCGCACCGGCGGTCGAGATGGTCCAATCTTCATATTCATCTGAGAGCCGTCGAGCCGAGCCACGCGGACTGGGACAGTCGCGTCGCAGGACGGCCGGGACGGGAGGCGGGGTTGGCCGAGCACATCGGAGCGTGGGTGAGGAAACTGCACCCGGCCGTGGACCCCGGGGAGCCCACCTGCACTCGCGAAACGGTACGCCGTGCGATCGACCAGGTCGGTGACCAGCCGGTCGCGTGGGCGGTCGCGGTGGCGGCCGACATCGTCCAGGACGGCGCGTTCCCGGATCTGACCGGCACCGGCCTGAGAGGCCGGCAGGTCATGCGCTCCAGCATCGAGTCGATCGTCATCTCGACGCTCCTCGCCATCGAGGCCGACGGCCACCCACCGGCCCAGATCCCGCCCGAGGCGGAGGCACACCTGGTGGACCTGGTCCGCCGCCGGGTTCCGGTCGACCTGCTCCTGACTCATCAGCGCAGGATCCACTCACAGCTGGCCGATCACTTCATGGGCGGCTGCCGCTCCCTGGTGCCGCTCACCGATCTCGCGGCATCACTCGAGCATGTGTCTCATGTGCTCTTCGAGTTCGCCGACACCTTCGCCACCATCACCGCCGAGTCGTACGCCGCCCAGAACGAGCGGTTTCTGAGCAGCACCGCCGCCGCCAGGTACGAGACGGTTCTGGCACTGCTGGCGGGGGAGGGCGCGGTCGACGCGGCGTCCCGGCAACTGGCCCACCCCCTGACGAACGCGTACCACATCGGCCTGGTGCTGCATCCGGCCGACTCGCCCAGCCACACCGCGGATCACCTGGACCACCTGGCCCGGTCCCTCCTGCGCGGTTTCGGCGCGGACGCTCAACTGGTGGTGCCGGTGGACCGTACCGAGACATGGGCGTGGGGGGCGTTCCGGGCGCGGCCACCGGGTGAGACGCCGCTGCTGCCCGGCGGGGCCGACGTGCTGGTGGGCGTGGGGGCTCCGCATCGAGGCGTCGAGGGTTTCCGGTCCACCCATGAGGAGGCCCTCGAAGCCGTGCGGGTCGGGGCTTTCGGTGCGCGCTCGACGGCGGGCGCGAGTGTCGTCCGGTACGACGAGGTCCGGCTGCTCTCGCTGCTGATCGCGGACCCCGGCAAGGCCGCTCGCTTCGTGCGCGACGAACTCGGCGCGCTGGGATCGAGCGCGGCTTCCACCAGGGTTCTGCGCCGGACGGTGCGGGCCTACCTGGACTGCCACGGCAGTCCGGCGGAGGCCGCCAAGGAGCTGCGGGTCGCGAAGAACACGGTCATCTACCGGGTCAAGCGGGCGGAGGAACTCCTGGGCCGCTCCGTCAGGGACTCCCAGCTCGAACTGCACGCGGCACTCCGCCTCGCGGAGCTGTTCCCCGATCTGGACGACACCGCTCACTGACGGGCACACGTCGCGAATCCCGCGCACCCGGGGCACGGGCCGGCCGACCTCCGGCGTGAGCTGCTCGACGCACGAGCCCGGCGACCGCGCCACCGTTCTGGACCCCACCTTGGACCCACCTTGGACCCGTTTTGGACCCCGGGCCCAATCGGCGTCGAAAGCTTGGCAGGTCAGGCATAGAGACCGGCGTCACGCCGGGACTTCAATCGGCAGCAGGACGATATGGCCGGCCACCGCTTCGGCAGGTGAGCCGCCGAGGCAAGGAGGCCTCATGACTGCTCTCGATGACGTCACGACGTTTGGACCGGAGGCGCAGAGCGAAGCGCGCGAACGTCTGCTGCGGACCGCCCGCGACCTACGGCCGCTCCTGCGTGAGCATGCCGACGAGTCCGAGCGCAACCGCCGCCTGGCCGAGAACACGGAGCGGGCCCTGCGCGAGTCCGGGTTGTTCCAGGCCACGACGCCCCGCCGGTCGGGCGGAGTCGGCGGAGACGTCCGGACCCTCATCGAGCTGTCGGCCGAGATCTCTCGGGGGGACTCGTCCGCGGGCTGGGTCGCCTTCATCGCCAACACGACCGCGTTCGGCATGGGCCTCTTCCCCGACGACGTGCGGGAACTGGTGTACGGCCCGGACCCCCGCAACGTCGCGATCAGCCAGTTCGCCCCCGGCGGGACCGCCGAGAAGGTCGACGGTGGCTACCGCATCAACGGCAAGTGGGGCTTCGCCTCGGGCTGCTACCAGGCCCAGTGGACGCTGAACGCGTTCCTCGTCCTCGACGCGGAGGGCCAGCCATCGGAGGTGCGGTGGGCGCTGATGCCGCTGGCCGAGATGCGCATCGAGGACACGTGGTACGTCGTCGGCATGGCGGGGACCGGCAGCAACACCCTCGTGGCCGAGGACCTCTTCGTCGAGGACCGGTGCACCCTGGACCTCGAGACGTTCATGGGCACGAGTGTCTTCCCGATCTGGCACGACGACGAGACAAGCTACCGGGCGCCGCTGAACGCTCTCGCCTGTCTCGGCCTGTGCGGTCCGCTGCTGGGCATGGCCGAGGCCGCCTGGGACTTCACGACGGAGAACCTCGCCAAGGGCCGCCCCATCAGCTACTGGGCCTACACGGACCGCCGGGACGCCCCCAGCTACCGCCTCGCCCTCGCCGACGCACGGGTCGCGATCGACGCGGGCCGCATGCATCTGCTCAGGTCCGCCGACGAGATGGACGACGCCGCGCGCGAGGGCCGGGTCCTCGACGCGGCGGCCCGGGCGCGGATCCGCGGCGACTCCGAGATCGCGACGCGTAACTTCCGCCAGGCGGTCACGCTCATGCTCGACATCGTCGGCACGAGCAGCTTCGCCCAGGCCAACCCGCTCCAGCGCGTCTGGCGTGACCTGACCGTCGCCAGCGGCCACGGCCTGAACAACCCCCTGCTGAACCGGGAGGTCTACGGCCAGAGCCTCGTCGGTCGCGACACCGCGGAGATCGGTTCGCTCTGAGGCCGTCACGGCCCGGCCGGCACGGCCTGACTCCTGCGTGGTGGCCCCGCGGCCCGGCCCTCGGGGCCACCACGGCGGGACTCGACACGTCGAAAGGACCTTCCGCCATGACGACATTCGCCATGCCTTCTCCCGCTCACCCCCCGATCCACCTGACCGCAGCGGAACGGGCGGAGTCACTGCCGGCCGAGACCTTCAGGTCGGCGTTCCGGATGCACCCCTCCGGGGTCGCCGTCGTGACCGCCGACCTGGGTGGGCGGCCGGTCGCGATCACGGTCAGCTCGTTGGCCTCCGTCAGCGCCGAACCGCCGCTGATCGTCTTCTCCGTCTCCTCGCGGGCCTCCAGCAGCGCGGTCCTGCGGCGGGCCGACAGCGTCGTCATCCACATGGTGGGCAGCGACCAGCTCTGGCTCGCGCAGCTCGGGGCCACCAGCGGGGTCGACCGCTTCGCCGATACGAGTGCCTGGACGCGGTTGGCCACGGGCGAACCGGTCTTCACGGCAGCCCCCGCGTGGGTCCGAGGGAAGGTGGTCTCCCGTATCGAGGCGGGAGAGGCCTGGATCTTCGTCGTCCACGCGGTGTCGGCGTCCGTGCCCGAGGGGGCCGCCGAGCCGGTGGCGGCTCCACTCGTCTATCACTCCCGGTCCTGGCACCGGCTCGATGATCGCTCGAAGCTGGCGTGACGCGGGCCGTTACGGCGTGCCGGTGAGGTTGCGCATCACCTCGTGCACCTGCTGCGGGGTCAGCGGGGCGGCCGGGAGCGGGCGGGCGGCTTCGGCGCGCAGGCCGTCGAGGGTGAAAGCGACGCCCCGGCGCCAGGCCTCGGGGGCCGCGTCCGTCAAAGCCTGGGCCAGCAGGCCGTTGGCGCCGAAGATGAACAGCAGGTCCTCTCTTGTGAAGTCGGGGCGCAGGGCGCCGGCCTGCTGAGCCCGCTGGATGAGGCGCGTGGCGGCGACGTGGGTGCTCTGGCAGATGGCCATCAGGCGTACGGCGTCCGGATAGCTGCCGGTGACCACGTCCCTGATCACGGGGTCGGTGACCTGCAGTTCGCACATCGTCTCGATGTAGTACGCGAATCCGTCCCAGGCGTCGTCACGGGCCAGGGCCTCTTCGGCGACCTGGCCGAGTCGCTCCGCGGCCAGGTCGGTGACCACTTCGTCGATGAGCGCCTCGCGGCTGCCGAAGAGGTTGTAGAGCGTGCCGTGGCTCACGCCGGCGCGGCGGGCGATCTCCTTCAGGGGGGCCTGGAGGCCGCGCTCACGGAAGAGCTCGGCTGCCGCTGTTCGCAGCTTCTGGGCGTTGCGTTGCGCGTCGGCCCGCATCCGGCGTCCCTCCTGCTCGTGTGATGGGCGTCCATGGTCGCATTCTCCGACAGCACCGAAGTTGACCTAGGGGTCAAGTTCGATGCTAGGCTGGGACCTTAAGTTGACCCATTGGTCAAGATAACTCACGGCAAGGAGAATTCCCATGTCCAAAGTCATCGCCGTCTTCGGTGCCGGCACCGGCCTGGGCCTGTCCGTTGCCCGCCGCTTCGGCCGGGAAGGCTTCCGCGTGGCCCTGGTGGCCCGCCGCAAGGAGCGGCTCGACGCCCTCGTCGCACAACTCGCCGACGAGGGCGTCGAGGCCACCGCCTTCCCCGCCGACCTGTCCGACCCCGCGGGGGTTCCCGCCCTGGTGGACGCCATCCGCGACCACTTCGGCCGGATCGACGTCGTCGAGTACGGGCCGATCGGCGCCGACCAGGCCTTCAGCCCGGCCGCGCAGCTGGACGCGGCCACTCTGGAAAAGATCTCCCGGGTGCTCCTCCTGACGCCGGTGGAGGTGTTCCGCGCCGTACTGCCGGAGCTGACCGAACGCGGCGACGGCGCCCTGCTGATGACCACCGGCTACACGGCGGTGCAGGGTGTGCCTCACATCAGCGGCCCGGGCCCGGTGATGTCCGCCGCCCGCAACTACGTCTACGCGCTCAACGGCGAACTCGCCGGTACCGGCGTCTACGCCGGCACCCTCACCATCGCCGCCCTGATCACCGGCAGCGAGTCGTACGAGGCGGCCACCAAGGGCGACATCGACCTTCCGGACACCGGCATCGAGTTCCCCGTCGTCCACCCGGACGAACTCGCCGAGCACTACTGGAACTTGTACACCCGGCGTGACCGCGTCGAGCTGGCCCACCCGGTGGAGCTGACCCCGCAGGCCGGTTTCGCCGCGCCCCCGCAGGCCGACGCCACCGCGTAACCGCCGGGAACCGCACGGCAGTGGCCGCCCGGAGCCGACCGAGCCACGGTTCCTTCTGCGCCGACACCGGACGGCCCCAGCCTGCGACACCGCCCCGCGACCACGGCCCTCAACGCGGGGGAGGAGCAAGGAAGTCAGCGCACGGGCGCTCGGTCGAAGTCGGCGGTGTCCGGCCTGGCCACGTTCGCCCTCGCCACCATCGGCGCCTCAGCCACCTTCCCCATCGCCAGCCACCTGGTGTCCGGCACCGCGGCGGAACGCTCGCTGATGGTGGTACCCACCCCGACCTCGCTGCCTCCCCAACTCCTGGCAGGACGACGTCAGATGGAGGAGCCGGCCGTCGCTCCGGCTGCGGAGTCGGTGTCGGACGACCAGGTGATCGGGATGCCGGCCGACCGGGCCCGGAATCAGGGCCTGCGGCTGACCGGTGAGGGCGGGGTGCTGCAAGCCAGGCTCTGAACCCCCTTCCGGCCTCGTGTCCGGTCGCCGAGCCTGAGCAGCCGTTCGGCGTTGCGGTGCGCGATCTTCTCTCGGTCCGGAGAGCTGACCGGAAGGGCGTCGAGGAACGCGCGGGCTTCGTCGTTGCTGCTGTAGGGGTAGTCGACGGAGAACAGGATGCGATCGGTACCCAGGGCGTGCACGGCGGCGGCGAACGGGGCGTGGTCGAAGACGCCGCTGGTGGTGACGTAGATGTTCTCGGTGAAGTACTCCTGAACCGGCCGCTGGAGGCCGCTGGTCCCGCTCAGTATCCAGTTCGCACGCCAGATCATCGACGGCAGCGCCTCGCCCATGTGGCCGATGACGAGTTGCAGGCGCGGGAACCGGTCGAACACGCCGCCGAGGATCAACCGGAGCACGTGGAGGCCGGTGTCGACGTGCCATCCCCATGCTCCGGAGGCAAGAGCGGCGTTGACCGTCGGGGAGAAGCCGGAGTAACACGCGTCCACCACCGCCTGGGGCGGGTAACCGGGGTGGAGGTAGACAGGGACGGCCAGCGCCTCGGCGGCCTCGAAGATCGGCCAGAAGAACTGGTCGTCGAGATACCGTCCGTTGACGTGTCCGTTCGTCATCGCCCCGACGAACCCCAGGCTGCCGACGGCCCGTTCGAGTTCCTTGGCGGCCGCGCCGGGATCGGGTGTCGGGAGGGTGGCGAACCCGGCGAAGCGGTCCGGGCGGACGGCGATCGCCTCGGCCGCGACATCGTTGGCCTCGGCCGCGAGCCGCACAGCCGTGCTCGCGTTCAGGCCCTCCGTGCCCGGCGTGGTCTGTGAGAGAACCTGCACATCGATGCCTGCCGCGTCCATGTCCGCCAGCCGCTGCTCGCCCAGATCGAGGAGGCGCGCGAGTGTCTGCTCGCCGACCCCCGAGAACCCCGCTCCGGCGAGGCCGTCGTGGGGGTCTCGCACCTGGGGTTTCCGCAGCAGGGGATGATCCGCGTTCGCATCCCGAAGGGCTTGCGTGCTGAAGTGCTCCTCAAGAGCGATGATCGTCATCAGCCGATCCCGCCGTAAGGCATGAGCCGCATGTTCCGTGCCCCTTCCTCATATTCCACCGCATGCCGGCCGCGACCACGAAGACGGCGTGTTTGTTCGTAGAGCGGTGCGCTTTCCTCGTGCGCCTCGTGCGCCGCGTGCGCTTCGTTCGCCAAGGGCCCCGGCAGGATCCCGGCGACACGCACGACCGTGAGGTCAGCCTGGTCTCCGGCGGCCTCACCGATGAGCGTATGCAGCCGGGTCATCCCGGCCACTCCTTCGGGCAAGCGGGCCTTGGCCAGCCGCCGCCCCGTGGAGTCCATCACCTCGACGTCGTGATGGTCCTCCGCCCAGTCGTCGCCTACGAACAGCCGCAATGTTCCTCCCGCGATCGATGCCGATCACCTGCAGCAGCCTGCCGGAGAACCATCTGCGACCTAATCAAGCAGTGCTCACGCCCAGGTTCGGCGGGCACGACATCCCAGCAGCGATCAACTCTCCGGGCCGAACGGCAGGGGCACGGTCTTTCAGCAGGACTCGAGAGTCCAGGGGGAACAAGTGCTCACCTGCCGTCGGCTACCAATCGGAGTCTGCCGGATGGCCGGCTCCCAGAACTGATTAGGGGTGTACGAGCGGGGAGACACCAAGGTCGTCGACCGGTACATCCGCCCGGACCTGATCCAGCACGACCCGACGCTCCCCGACGGCACGCAGGCGCTGAAGAACCTCGCCGTCACCGTCCACCAGCAGTACCCGGACGCCACGTACGACATCAAGCGGGTCATCTCCGAGGGCGACCTGGTGATGGTGCACTCCCATGTCGTCCTGACGCCGGGCACCCGCGGCAGCGCCGTCGTCGACCTGTACCGCTTCGAGGGCGGGAGGATCGCCGAGCACTGGGACGTGCGCCAGGACGTGCCGGCGACCTCCGTCAACGGCAACGACATGTTCTCCACGATCAGTCAGCCCCGGAGCCCCTACCCGGGACCGCGGTCCCACACCGCGTACAACAAGAAGGTGGTGACGGACTACTACAACCAGCTCTTCGGCCGCAAGGACCTGTCCGCCATCGACACCTACGTGGATCCCGTGGAGTACGACCAGCACAACGCCACCATCCCGAACGGTCCTGCCGGTGCGAAGGCTGGGCTGGGAGCGCTCTTCCAGCAGTTCCCGAACCTGACGGCCGAACCGAAGAGGATCTTCGCCGAGGGTGACCTGGTGGTCATCCACCAGTATTCCGCCCTCGGGATCGGCGATCGCGGCTCGGCGATCGTGGACATCTTCCGTCTTCGGAAGGGGAAGATCGTCGAGCACTGGGACGTGATCCAGTCCGTGCCGGAAACGTCGGCGAACGACAACACCATGTTCTGAACCCGGTCCACGAGACTCCGTCGTCCATGCGGCGCGCGCGCGACGGCATCCGGACCACGACATGTCCTCCACGATCGGCCGGCCCCGGAGCCCCGGTTCCGCCCGCACGACCGGACGATCATCCCGCCTGCGGGGGATCCACGAAGAGGTCGAGCTCCGGATGCTGTCCCCCGCCGTACCGGGCGAGATCCGGGTGCCCGGCTTCGGCCAGGACGTCGGCGTCGACGAGGGTCCGGCCGGTCTGTTCACGCGATGGGCGGGAGAGCACGGCGAGGGCCGCGTCCGCCATGATCTCGGGGCTGCGTGACCGGGAGAGCAGGCTCTCGCCGTCGAGGACGTTGGCCACCGCGGCGGTCGCGATCATGGTCTGCGGCCACAGGCAGTTCGCGGCGATCCCGTCCTCCGCGAACTCGGCCGCCCAGCCGAGGGTGAGCAGCGTCATCCCGTACTTCGACAGGGTGTAGGCGGGGTGGGCGCCGAGCCAGCGCGGGGCGAGGTTGAGCGGCGGTGACAGGGTCAGGATGTGGGCGTGGTCGGACTGCTTCAGATACGGCAGGCAGGCCCGGGTCAGCAGGAACGTGCCCCTGCTGTTGACCGACTGCATGAGGTCGAAGCGCTTGACGGGCAGTTCCTCGGTTCCGCGTACATCGAGGGCGCTGGCGTTGTTGACGCAGATGTCGACGCCCCCGAACCGGTCCACCGCGGTGGCGACCGCGCGCTCGACGTCGGCCTCCTCACGGACATCGCCGACCACCGCGACGGCGGATCCGCCGGCGGCCTCGATCTCGGCGACCGCCGTGTGCACGGTGCCCGGCAGCCTCGGATCGGGTGTGTCGGTCTTGGCCAGGAGCACGGCGTTGGCGCCCTCGCGGGCCGCGGCGGTGAGTATGGCCAGCCCGATGCCACGGCTGCCGCCGGACATCACGACGGTCCGGCCCTTCAGTGATGTCCCCATGCCGAGGTGCTCCCGTCGTCGATCGTGCGGTGGGTGTCAGCGGCCGGTGAAGTGCGGGGGCCGCTTCTCCAGGAAGGCGAGGGCGCCTTCACGGAGGTCGTCGGAGGTACGGCAGCGGGCGACGGCCTCGATCGCCTGGCCCAGCGCGGCGCTGCCCGCCGCTTCGTCGCCTTCGCTCAGGCGGCGGACGGCTCGTACGGACGCCTTGGCGGCGCGGACGGACAGGGGGGCGTTCGCCGCAATGGTGGCCGCGAGTTCGTCGACGACCTTTCCCAGCTCGTCGGGTTCGACGACCCGGTCCACCAGTCCCACGGCGTGTGCCTCGGCGGCCGGTAGCCGGCGTCCGGTGAACAGCAGGTCGCTCGCGACCGACGGCCCCACGGTCTGGACGAGCGCGGCGGTCTGCGCCAACGGGTAGCCGACGCCCAGCCGGGCGGCCGGTATGGCCAGCACACTGCGGGTGTCCGCGTAGCGCAGGTCGGCGCCCAGGGCGAGGGCCATGCCCGCGCCCAGGCAGTAGCCGTGGATGCGAGCGATGACGGGCACCGAGAGCACCGACAGCTGCGTGAACAGCGCCGTGGCCGCGTCGTCCGCCGCCTGTCGCGCGGCCTCGTCCTGGCGGCCCGGGAACTCGCTGATGTCCGCGCCGGAGACGAAGACTTGCTCGCCGGCGCCGCGGACGACGACCACGCGTACGTCCTGGTCCTCGTCCATCGCCCGTAGCGCGGCGGCCAGTTCGGTCATCATCGCCACGGACAGCGCGTTGCGCCGGGCCGGGTTGCCGATCTCCACGGTGCCGACCGCGTCCCGTACCTCGGTGCGGATCCATGGCGAGGAGGTCTCGGTCACCGCGGTCATCCGACCTTCTCGGCCACAAAGCGGTTGCGCAGCGCGCCGATCCCCTCGATGCGCACTTCGAACTCCGAGCCGTCGCGCAGGAGCACCTTCGGCTCGCGTACGAATCCCACCCCCGACGGGGTGCCGGTGAGGATCAGGTCACCCGGCTCCAGGGTCATCACGGTGGTGATGTAGGCCAGCAACTCCGGTACACCGAACAGGAGTGAGGAGGTGCGGTCGTCCTGGAGAACCTCACCGTCGAGCGTGCCCTTGATGGAGAGGTCGGGCCGTGCGCCACCGAGTCGCGTGGCGGGCACGACGACCGGGCCGACAGGGGTGAGACCGTCCCACGCCTTGCCGGCGACCCGCTGCGTGGTGTGGAACTGGAAGTCACGCACGGAGACGTCGTTGGCCGCGGTGTACCCGAAGATCACGCTCTCCGCGTCCTCGGCCGCGATCCGACGCGCATGGGCACCGATGACCACGGCGAGCTCGCTCTCGTAGTCGATCTGGTCCGACTCCGGTGGCAGCGCCACCTCGGCGAAGGGCCCTGTCAGCGAGGTGTGCCATTTCGGAAAGAGATCGGGGTGAGCCGGTCCCGTGTCCCGGCCGCCCTCGTGCACATGTGCCAGATAGTTCTGGCCGATGCAGATGACCTTGCCGGGCCGTCCGACCGGGCTCAGCAGCCGATGGTCCGGCGCGTCGATCACGGCGCCGCCCTCGATGGCCGCCGGGTCGCCCTCGGCCGCCTCCAGCAGCGCGGGCAGGTCGTCGAAGACCTGGCCCTCCACCAGGGCGAGGCGTGCCTTTGCCGCCCCGTCCCGCCGCAGCGCGACCACGGGGCCACCGCCGTGCAGGACCCGGGCGAGGCCGAGCCCGTCCGTCCAGTCCGCCGGTGAAGCGGGTGTCGCAGTGGTCATGAAGGTGCCCTCCTGATTCACTTGCGCGCCTCGGCGCTGCGGGCGGCCGACGTGGCCGCCTCAGTCCTCGCGTGAGCGGCGCCGGCCGTGGCCTCGTCGGCATCGGGCACGCCGACGACACCGCCCTCGACCAGGGCGGCGATCCGCTCGTCGTCGTATCCCAACTCGGCCAGCACCGCGACGGTGTTCGCTCCCAGTTCGGGTGCGCGACCACGGGCGCGTGGCGCCCCGTCGGCGACGATGGGGGTGTTCACGATCGTCGGCTCCGCGAAGCGCTCCTCGTCGTGGACGAACAGGCCGCGCGCGGCGAACTGTTCGTCGGTGAGGATGTCGCTGATGCCGTTGACCGGACCGCAGGGGACCCCTGCAGCACGCAGCGCGCCCATCCAGTGATCCCGGGGAGCCGTGGCGAACCGGGCCTGGATGATCTCCGAGAGGGGCGCCCGGTGCAGGAAGCGTTCGTACTCGGTGGCGAAGCGGGGATCGTCGCGCAGATCGAGCTCCAGGACGGCGCAGAGCGCATCCCACGCCCGGTCGACCGCACCGAGGACGAGGGTGGCGCCGTCCTGGCAGGTGAACGCCTCGTAGGGGGCGGCCAGGCGGTGTGCCGTGCCCAGCGGGGCCGGTTGCACCCCGGTCGCCACGTAGTCGGCGACCTCCCACAGCGACCAGGCGGCCACCGAGTCCGCGAGCGCGACGTCGATGTACGCGCCGCCGCCACCGGCGCGTGCGCGCAGCAGGGCGGCCAGGACGCCGATCGCTCCCCACATGCCGGTGCCCACGTCGGATATGGGGAAGCCCGCCTTGGCCAGTTGCCCGTCTACCGTCCCGGTCACGGACATGAGCCCGCTGTAGGCCTGCGCGATCAGGTCGATGCCCTTCGCGTCGCGCATCGGTCCGAACTGTCCGAAGCCGGAGATGGAGCAGTAGACGATGTCGGGGCACTCCGTCCGCAGATCCTCATAACCCAGTCCGAGCCGCGCCATCGCGCCCGCCCGGAAGTTCTCCACCAGGACGTCGCTGCGTCGTGCCAGGGAGCGCACGATGTCGGCGCCGGCGGGGGACTTCATGTCGACCGCGAGGCTCTGCTTGTCGCGGTGGGTCAGGTCGAAGGGGATCGGCCTGCGATCCGGGCCCATGCGCCGGGCACGCATGCCGTCACCCCTGACCGGTTCGATCTTGAGGACGTCAGCGCCGAGGTCGGACAGGATGGTCGTGCAGTAAGGGCCGGCCAGGGCCCCGGTCACATCCAGGACGCGTACGCCTTGCAGGAAGGCCGGGCCGGGCTCGGCGGACTCCGTTGTCGCTGTCATGGCGCCCTTCGTTTCACTTTTGGTCCGTAGAATGGACCAGTGGACCGTAATAAGGACCTGCCAGCAAACTTAGGCCCGGCATTCCGGAAGCGTCAAGCGGATGGGAAGGGCGCCTCCGGGGCTCGCGAGCCGCACCGAGCGGGAGCTCGACGTGGACCGCAGGGTGGACCCCGTACAAGGAAACGCTGAGGAGTACCTCCCATGGCCATCGCCATCTCGGCCACCTGGACGGCCCGCTCCGGCAAGGAGGACGTCGTCCGCGACGCCCTGGCCAAACTGGTCCCCGTGACCCGCGCCGAACCCGGATGTCAGGCCGTGGGTCAGGCCGCTCCGGCGTTGGCGGACCGCTCTCACGCATTCACCGCCGTGCTCAATTTCCGGCGCATGGCGCCGCGATCCCGGCGGCATCCGCGGTGCGGTCCTTCGTCCGGCCGGTTTGTGCCGCGACGTTCCCGTGAACTGTCGCTTGACGCTTCCGGAATGCCGGGCCTAAGTTGCTGACAGGTCCTCATTACGGTTCACCGGTCCACTTTGCGGACCAAAAGTGAAACGAAGGGCGCCATGACAGCGACAACGGAGTCCGCCGAGGCCGCCCCGGCCTTCCCGCGAAGCCTCGCGGTCGTTGACGACCTCGCCGGCCTGGGCGTCGTCGGAGGGAGTCATCATGCCGAAACCGTCTGAGACCGACGTGCAGCACGCCACGCGGTTCCGCCGCTACGTTCCCGCCCTCTTCCTGCGGGACAAGACCGGCATCGAAACGCAGTCGGTGCGCATCACGCGGCATGTCACCTATCGGTTCCGCTCCGAGATCGCCGACCGGATGCGGGTGGGCAACGTCTTCCTCGGTGGTGACGCCGCCCATCTCATGACCCCCTCCGGGGCGCAGGGATCGTGCAGCGCGATGCGGGATGCCATCAACCTCGCGTGGCGTCTCGACCTCGTGCTCGACGGCAGGGCCTCCGACTCGGTTCTCGACACCTATGGGCCGGAGCGGCTCGCCCACGTCGCCCCCATCATCCAGGCTTCGCTGATGGGGTGGGCCCTGGCCGCGGAGACGGACCCGGACAAGGCCGCCGCCCGCGACGCCTTCCTGTGCAGCGGCGAGGGGCCACTCCCGTCCGCGTCTTCGCTGACGACCGGCTTCCTGCGGGACACGCCCGAGGGCGGCCTGGCTCCGCTGGCCGGCTCGCTGAGTCCGCAGGGGCGCGTCCGTATCGGGGAGCGCAGCGGGCTGCTCGACGATCTCGTCGGCTTCGGTTTCCAACTGGTCAGCCGGGTCCCGGTCGCGGAGTCGCTGACACCGGCCCACACCAGCCTGCTGGAGCGACTGGGCGTTCATGTCGTCGTCCTCGGTCCGGACCACGTCGAGGACGTCGACGGCACCTACCGAAGCTTCCTGGACGAGAACGGCCTGGTCGCCTACCTCAGCCGCCCGGACTTCTACCTCTTCGGCACCGCGGCGAGGGCGGAGGACCTTCCCGCACTGATCGACGCCCTGGCCGCCGCGCTGACCCGGACCGAACCCGCTGCCCACTCCGCCACGCAGCCACCCGTCCCGCAGCCCGGAGCCGCCTTTACCCGGGCAACGGTCCCGGCCGGTGAATTCACCCTGCACTACGCCGAAGCCGCCCCCGCGGCCCCCCTCGGCACCATCGTGTCACTGCCCGGTTCCGCCGGCCTGGAGATGTCCACCGCCAAGGACCGCCTGGCCGAGCGGTACCGGGTCGTGGAGATCAACCCGCCGGGCTGGGGCGACCAGACGGACGTGTCCCGACCGATGCCCCAGAGCGAGATCGGTGCGTTGCTGGCCGAGGCGGTCGGGCACCTCGTCGAGGGGCCGTTCGTTCTGCTGGCAACCTCCATGGGCGGCGCCAACGCGCTGTACATGGCCGCGAGGATCCCGGACCGGGTGCAGGGCATCATCCTCGAAGCGTCCATGGCGCCGAGCCGACCGGAGGACCGTTACCCTCTGCCGACCGGCACTCCTGCGATCCACCCCAACAAGCCGTGGGCAACCCCCGCGTACGTCGCGCACCAGATGGCGAACCGGATGCGGATGATCCAACAGACAACCCCGGACCTGGACGCCACCGAGGCGATCGCCGTCGTACGTGAGCGCGGGATCCCGGTACTGGGGCTTCTCGGCACCGACGACGAGGTCCTGAAGCCGTCCCTGGAGGAGACCTTCCGCACGGCCCTGCCCGAGGGGGAGTTCCGGCTGGTTCCCGGTGGCCGGCACGACCTGCAGAACACCACACCAGAGGAATTCGTCGACCTCGTCGAGACCTTCGTCACGGACCCGGTCCGTTCGGCCACGAGTAATCGGTGAGGCACTCATATGCAGGACCAGCCGATACGCCGCAAGCGAATGACGGCCGAGCGGTGGGTCGAACTTCTCACCACCGCCCTCGACGTGATGCGCGAGGTGGGCTATGAGGCCATGACTATGGACGCGGTGGCGGTCCGGGCCCGCTGCAGCAAGGCCACGCTGTACCGCATATGGCGCGGCAAGCCGCAGATGATCGTGGCGGCGCTGTACGCCACGCGGCGGGTGGACACAGGCGCGATCGACACCGGCACGTTGCGCGGTGACCTGCTGGCCCTGTGCGAACAACTGGTGGCGGATGTGCAGCGGGACACCGAGTTGTTGGCGGCGCTCGCCCATGCCGTGCTCATCGACCCGGAACTCGCATCGGCCATGCGCACGTCGCTCGTCGAACCCGAGTCCGCCGCTCTGGACGGATTCGTGGAACGGGCCGTCCAGCGCGGTGAACTGACCGCCCGGCCGGCCGCCGTCGAATTCCTGCCGCAGCTGGTGTTCGTCGCGCTGATGGCCCGGCCGCTGACCGAGGGTGCCTACCTCGACATGGACTACGCGACGCGCTTCATCGACCTGGTGATCATGCCTGCCCTGCTGACCGACTGCCCTGTCGATGCTGCCTCTTTCGACTCTTGAGGCATGCATCCTAGGCTGTGACATATCAGAGCTGTCAATCTGAGATATCGAAAGTCCTTTCAGGAGGGTGGAACGGCTGGTGCCAGGAGCGGCTCCCGACGAGTGGTGAACTCGTCGGAAACGTCGCCAGGAAACTCGTGACATGACATCCAGGCCGGGTTCGCCGAGTATCGCCGCGTAGTTCGAGGAGGAATCGTGACAGTCCCGCCGATGACGGATGTCGACATGTTCGCGACGTCGGATCAGCGCACCCGCTACGAGCAGTACCGGCAGTTGCGGGAGCTGGGTCCTGTTGTCCGGCTGCGTGAACCGGACACGTACGCGGTCACGCGTTACGCCGAGGTGAAAGCCGCGCTGGCGGACCACACGTCGTTCATTTCCGGCGAAGGCGTGGGATTCAATCCCGAGCTGAACCAGATGATCCGAGGCACCACGCTCGTCAGCGACCCGCCGGAGCACGACCTGCTGCGCTCCGTCGTCGCGGACGGACTGAAGCCCCGTGTCATACGCGGCCGTGGCGAGGAGATCGCCCAGAAGGCGCGAAGCCTCGTCGCGGACGTCGTGTCCAAGGGCGAGATCGAAGGTGTCAGGGAGCTGGCCGAGGCGATGCCGATGTCGGTCATCCCCGACTTCCTCGGACTGCCCGAACGCAATCGTGACCACCTCTACGAGTGGGCGAAGGTGGGCGGCGACCTGCTGGGCCCGGTCACGGAGCGCACTCCCCAAAACCTGGAGATGACGCAGAGCATGGTCCGGTTCACTCATGAACTCGCCGAGAACCGGGAGGTCGCGCCGGGCTCCCTCAGCGCGGCCATGCTCGAGGCAGCCGACGAGGGCGTCATTCCCCCGGAGAAGTGCCCGCTGCTGTTCATCGACTACATCAATCCCTCGCTGGAGACCACGGCCTCGGCGATCGGTCATCTGCTCGTCATCTTCGCCGAGCGCCCGGACCAGTGGGCCGCGCTGCGTGCCAAGCCCGGCCTGGTGGCCTCCACGATCAACGAACTCGTCCGGTACGAGAGTCCCTTCCGGGGCTTCACCCGCGTCGCCACGCGCGATACGGAACTCGGCGGGGTGACCATCCCGCGGGGTGCTCGGGTGTGGCCGCTCGTCGCCTCCGCGAACCGTGACGAGCGGAAGTGGGAGCGCGCGGACGAGTTCGACTTCCGCCGGAATCCGATCGACCACCTCGGATTCGGCTACGGCACGCACACCTGCGCCGGCCAGGGTGTCGCCCGCCTCGAGTTGCACGCCCTGATCCACGCGCTTCTCGATTCCGTCGAGCGCATCGAGCTCACCGGCGATCCGGTGATCGCGGAGAACGCGATGGTGAACACGTATGCCGAGATCCCCGTCCGGCTCGTCACGGGGAAGGCGGCCTGATGCGGATCGAGGTGGTCCGTGAGAGCTGTGAGGGGCACGGACTCTGCGGAGAGCGGGCGCCGACGGTCTACGGTCTTGACGAGGACGGCTATGTGACCTTCGCGTACGAGGACCGGCAGGTATCGGCGGACAAGCAGGAAGCCGCGATGGCCGGCGCCGGCGTCTGCCCCGTGGCCGCGTTGCGGGTGCGGGCGGACATGTGAGTGTCAGGGGGCCCAGTATCGCGTCGTCGGCCTGCTGCTGCGCCCCCGCCACGCTGACTGACTCCGGCCGGAAGTGAAGTACGTACGGTACGCACCCGGCAGTCGCCGGGCGTTCGTCAGCGGCGCGCGAGTTCCGCCGAGATCCGCTCGGTCGCCTCCATCACCAACTGTCCGTACGGCTCGTGGAGATCGTCGGTGAGTCGGTAGCTGGGCAACGAGATCGACAGGGCGGCCACGGGCTGCCCCCGGCGATCGCTGATTGCCGAACCGACCGCGGAGACGTCCGGCCGCCACCGCCCCGGGTTGACGGAAAAACCCCGTCCCGCGACGGCCTCCAGCTCGGCGAGAACCTCCTTGCGGGTAAGGCGTGCGCCGGTGGCCAGATCGACCACGGACGGGACTCGGGCGGCCCGCTCCGACACCGGGAGCCGGGAGAGGTACGCCCAGCCCGACGCCGTAAGGACCATAGGGACCCGCTCGCCGACCTGCGCGACAGTCTGAACGGGCCGGGTGGAGGGCACCTTGTCGATCAGGACCAGCGACTCGCCGTCCGGGACGGACAGGTGGATGTTCTCGTCGGTTCGCCGGCCGAGCTCTTCGAGGACGGGGCGGGCTCGTTCTCGGAGGTCGTCCTGAGTCATGACCCTTGCTCCGACCGCGAGCGCCCGGGCAGTCAGGACCCAGCGCTGTTCCCCCGGTGCTCCCTGCGGGGCCAGCCAGCCGGCCTCGCCGAGAGTGCGCAGGATCCTGTGGACCGTCGCCTTCGGGATTCCCAGCGACCTCGCGAGGGCGCTGATGCCGACGGGCTGTGACAGGGCGACGGCCTCGAGGACCTCGAGGGATCGCAGCACCGACTGCATTCCCTGCCGCGTGTCCGACGACTCGCTCACGCTCTCTCCTTCGGTGGTGGACCCCGACATCGTAGTGAGGCGGCCTGCGGACTACTTCCGATCGTAGCTGCGAGCCGCCCCGTCGGTCCGCATGATGGATCGCTTGACCGCATTACGGTTCGACTCTACGCCGAATTCCTGATGCCGGCGCCCTGCGGTCCACGGAGTGTCCGTCTCGATCCACGCCGAATCTGGCACATGGTCAGTCGAGGACCGCGGTGGCTTCGATCTCGACCAGATGCTCGGGGACGTCCAGCGCCGCGACGCCGATCAGCGTGGTCGGCGGCACCGGAGTGACCCCCAGCTTCGCGGCCGCCCGGGAGATTCCCTCCAGAAGCGGGGGCATCTTGTCGGCGGTCCAGTCGACGACGTAGAAGGTCAGTTTCGCCACGTCGTCGAAGGAACCGCCCGCCTCTTCCAGCGCGGTGGCGATGTTGAAGTAGCACTGCTCGACCTGCGCGGCGAGGTCGCCCTCGCCGACCGTGACCCCTTCCGCGTCCCAGGCGACCTGACCGGCGATGAAGACCGGCTTCGAACCGGAGGCGATCGCCACATGCCGGTAGACATCGATGCTCGGCAGTCCAACGGGGTTCTTCAGGGTGATGGCCATGCTGTCCTCCTCCTTGTCCGGGCTTCGGTAAGCCCGGGTTCGTCAAACCAGACCCCTGTGGTCTCTTGTGGTTACTCAGGAACTGTAGGAGAGTGTGGGTTGACATGGAAGAATGCACTTTTCAGTGACTGGGGAACCTGATGGTGACCAAGCAGCTCAGCGGATCAGCCGACGACGCCAATCTGCGACTCGCCGATTCCCTGGCGCGGGAGATCTTCTCCGACGTCGCCAACAAGTGGGCGCTGTTGATCATCGAAGCCCTGGGGGAGGGCACCCTGCGCTTCAGCGAGCTGCGCAGCCGGGTCGAGGGCATCAGCCACAAGATGCTCACCCAGAACCTGCGCATGCTGGAGCGCAACGGCCTGGCCGAGCGGACCGTCCACCCCACCGTCCCGCCCCGCGTCGAGTACACCCTCACCGAAGCGGGCCATGGACTGCGGGCGACGGTCGACGGGATGTGCGAGTGGACCTACCGCTACTTCCGGCACATCGAGTCGGCCCGGCAGCGCTTCGAAGCCTGACCGGCTGCGCCTGGCGTGTCGAGTTCCGTTCTGCAGGACCACATCTCCGGCGGCGCGTTTCACGTCCTTTCCTTCACCAGACGCATCGACTCCGCGGTCCGGCCGTCGGAGGTGCGGCCGGTCATGATGTAGTACGTCCTCCGCCGCGATGGCGAGGTCGCAGCCGACCAGAGGGACGAACGTGCCGCCGAAGCACCAGCCGTTGACCATGGCGATCGTCGGCTTCGAGTAGTCCTGGAGGTGGCGCCACTGCCACTCGGCCTTGACCCGACGGACATGGATTTGCACAAACGGGTGCACCTTGTCGACGTCCCCCAAGCGCATTGTGCGAGCGCCCCCATTCGACGCGTCCCGGCGCCGGGGCCGGGCCACCCCGCTCGGGGACGCCCTGATCACACCGTCGTCCTCAATCGAGCGGATCCCCGAGAGGGGTTTTCCGGCGGTGCTCCCCGTCCACGATCGTGTTGCGGAGTGTCCCGAGGCGCTCGACCTCGACCTCCACCACGTCACCGGGCCGCAGCAGCCAGGGCGGTGTGCGGGCGTAGCCGACGCCGGACGGGGTGCCGGTGGCCAGCAGGTCGCCGGGGTGCAGTGTGAGGGTGCGGGAGATGTGGGCCAGTGTCTCGCCCACGTGGTGGATCATCTGGCTGGTGGAGGCGTCCTGGACGGTCGTGCCGTTGACCCGGGTCCGCACCCGCAGTCCGTCCCGCAGGTCACCCACCTCGCCGGCGGGCACCAGGGGGCCCAGCGGGCCGGAGCGGTCGGCGTTCTTCCCGAGGGTCCACTGTGAGGTCAGTTTCTGCGCCCGCCGCGCGGTGACGTCGTTGAACGTCGAGTAGCCGACCACCGCGTCGAGCGCCTCGGCAGGGTCCGCGTCCACCAGAGGTCGGCCCACCCAGGCCACGATCTCGCCCTCCCAGTCGAGACCGTCCTCGGTGGAGGGCACGGGGATCTCGGCCCCGCCGACTGTCAGCGACCGCGTCCACCGCGCGAACAGCGTGGGGTGCTCGGGCAGTTCCTGGTCGCGGTAGGACCCTTCGGCGGCGTGTTCGAGGTAGTTGAGACCAACGCACAGCATCTGTGCCTCAGGTAGCACCGGCGGCACCAGGCGTGCCTCGCCCGCGGGTACCACCTCCCCGGTCGGGGCGCGGGCCAGCCATGCATCGGGGTCGGCCCAGAACTCCCGCAGCCCGGCCACCACGGTGAGCCGGTCGCCGTCCGGCGACAGATTCGCAACCCGTACCTCGTCGCCGTACGCCACTCCAACGATCCGCATCCGCACTTCTCCACTTCGGAAGAGAACAGTCACGCCATAGGTTCTAAAGGTTATAACCTTTATGGTTGAATGGCGTCATGGTCACCGAGAACCGCGCCCTGCTGGCCGGCCTGAGTGCTCCCGGCGGCACACGGGCCGAGCAACTCGCCGGCGCCCTCGAAGACCGCGTCCGCGGACTGAATCCCGGCTCCGCGATCGGCACCATCGAGGAGATCCGGCAGGAGTCCGGACTGGCACGCGCCACGGTCAGTGAGGCCATCCGGCTCCTGCGCGACCGTGGGGTGCTGGAGATCCGCCCCGGTCGCGGGGGCGGACTGTTCGTCGCGGACCAGAGCCCGGTGGTCCGGCTGCGGCACACCCTGCTCAGCGTGGTGGGGGAGCCCGGCACGGTCGCGGACGCCATCGAGCTCCGCAACCACCTGGAGGAGCTCATCACCGTCGGCGCCGCCCGGTGCGCGGGCAAGGCCGACGTCCAGGCGCTGCGAGCCTGCCTGGACGACATGGCGGCCGCGCCGGACTGGGATGCCTTCCTGCGCGCCAACTGGGCGCTGCACGAGCGCATCGCGCAGCTGTGCCCGAACACCATGGCCCGCGCGGTCTACGTCGGCACGCTCGGGCACCTCACCTCGTCCACCGCGCGCGCCACCGACCGGGACCCCGACGCCTACCGCGCGAAGCGGCTGCGGATCCACTCCGACCTGGTGGAGGCGATCGCAGCCGGGGACGAGGACGCCGTCCGGGCGGCCGTCGCGCGCCACAACCACACCGACTGAACGTACGGGGGCACGGGAGCCGTCATGTCATCAGCCCAGTACCGCAAGTACCTCTACCCGTCCGACTCGCCCCGCCTGTCCTCGATCAGAGGCATGGACGCCTACGCATACCGGGAGGCCGCCAAGGCGGGCCCGTTCACCGGCGAGCTGATCCGCGGCTGGAAACCCCTGCAGTACGCCGAATTCCGCGGAGTGACCGAGAACGGCACGCTCCGGCCCGAGGTACACGCCTGGGAGCCGGTCCGCCCCGGTGAGGAAGCTCCCGTCGCCGACATGGTCGCCGCGGCGCGGGACCTGCTGGCGGCGCTGGACGACGAGGGCCGCGCCAAGCTGTGCCACCCGGTGGACGCGGTCGAGTGGCAGACCTGGGCCAACCCGGAGTTCCTGCAGATCGACACCGGCATCCGTCTGGAGTTCCAGCCCCCCGAGGTCCGCAAGAAGGCCCTCGCCCTGGTCGAGGCCTCGCTGAGCCCCGACGGCTTCCGCCTGGTGCACGACATGATGCTGATCAACGGCTTCCTCGGCGAGGTCGTGGGCCTGCAGAGCATCCTCAACGAGTTCAGCTACAACATCGCGCTCTACGGCGATCCCGACCCCACCGCCCCATGGGGCTGGCAGCTGTTCGGCCACCACTGCGCTGTCCACTGCCTGGTCGTCGAGGGCCGCATGGTCGTCAGCCCGGTCTTCCTCGGCGCCGAACCCAACGAGATCGACGACGGCCCGCACGCCGGCACGGTGGCCCTGACCGACCGGATCCGGCTCGGCACGGACCTGATGGCCGCGCTCCCGCAGGACCTGCGCGCCACCGCGACCGTGTACGAGCACATGGTCGACCCCGCCATGCCACCCGGCCGCATCCACCCCGGCGACGAACGCCACCTCGCCGGGGCCTTCCAGGACAACCGGGTGATTCCCGCCGAGGGCCTGCGGGCCACGGACATGCCCGAGCAGGCCCGGGAGATCCTCCTGGCGATCGCCGAGTCGTTCGTGTCCCTGCTGCCGGACGGCCCGCGCGCGGCCCGGATGCGCGAGATCCGCGACCACCTCGACGAGACCTGGTTCAGCTGGATCGGCGGGCACGAGGTCGGCGACGTCTTCTACTACCGGCTCCAGTCGCCGGTGCTCATCGCCGAACTCGACCACCACTGCGGCGTCTTCCTCGACTACGACACCCCCAAGCCCTTCCACATCCACACCGTGCTGCGTACTCCGCACGGCAACGACTACGGCCGCGCCTACGTGCGCGCCTCGCAGGCACGGAACGCCTGAAGGAACCTCGCCCTCTGACCTCCCTCTCCACCCCTCGCGTCCACACGGCCCTGGCGCGCGGCGTGGGGCTCGACGCCGCCTCCGAAGCGGCCGAGGGAAGCGGTCTCACCGCTGGTCGAGGATTTCGGGGATGTGGGCCCTGCCCTTCCTGCGGACCGAGCCGGATCCGTCGATCCAGGTCCCGCCGGGCGATCGAGGCCAGCTCGGTGCAGGTGCCGTCCGGAGCCGACAGCGGGCCCTGACCGGGACGGAGTCGCGTGTGCCGCCGCGCGGGCTGGGCCGCCCGTGCGCAGGGACGACGTAGCGCAGTGCCGGGAGCGTCGTGCCGCACGCCTGCCGGCCATCGGGCCAGTGCTGCCGCCGCGTCTCGCCGCGCCGCTCGGCGGCCGCCAAGGCTGTGCGGACGGCGAGCTCACCGCTGCGCCCGAGGAGGTCAGGGCTGTTGACGATGCCGGGAGCGACGCCTACTCTTCAACAGAATCAGGATTCTGAATTTGATGTGAGGGGGTGTCAGTAGTGCCCCTGACCGGGGATTGGACCCGGCCGGGTGGCCTGGCACCACGCGGCACCGTCCTGCCGTAAGGCGGGCGGGAGTGCCGTCCCGACGCACGCCGTGTTCGCCTGTGTGCCCGTCCAGGCCGCGGTGGCAGAGGCGTCGTCGGGCCGGCCTTCTCCAGGGATCACCACGGTCCGACTCCCTCGAAGGCATTTCCCTGTCACCACTCACCCGGTCCGTTGCATCGGCCAGGAGGTTTCTGTGCGCTTCTCTGCCTTTCTCACCACCCGTTCGGCCGGCCCGCACGAGGACCGCGACGTCATGAAGGCGATGGTCGAGCACGCCGTCGACGCCGAGCGGCTCGGGTTCGACGCGGTGTTTCTGCCGGACCACCACTTCACCGGGTACGCCCCGCCGGCCAGTGACCCGATGATGTTCGCGGCCTACCTCTCGGCTCTGCTGCCCCGGCTGCACTTCGGCTTCTCGGTGCAGACGATTCCGCTGCACCACCCCGTCCGCTTCGCCGAGCGGCTGAACCTTCTCGACCAGCTGACGGACGGCAAGATCCTTGTGGGAACCGGCAGCGGCACCACGCCCGAGGAGATGATCGGGCTGGGCATCAACTACAAGGACACCCCACAGCTCTCCGTGTCCAACCTGGAGATCGTGCGGCGGCTGTGGGACAAGAAGCCGGACGACGAACCGGTCCTCTTCGACAACGGTTCGTACAAGGGCGCCGTCGTCTCGCGCATCGTGCCCGTGGCGCACTCGTCGCGCGGCCCGCAGCTGATGTCGGTGGCCTTGCGTCCCTCCAGCACCCAGCGGGCCGCCGATCTCGCGCAGCCGGCCTTCATACCCGCCTTCACTCCGCCCGCGCTCGATGACGGCGAGCCCCTGTCGCACCTCCGCAAGCATTTCGCCGCCTACCGGGACGCCCTGGGGGCGGCCGGCCATCCCCAGGATCTGGTGGACCATGCGCTGAGCTGGACCACGCACACCTACCAGCACGTCCATGTCGCACCGACCGATGAGCAGGCCGAGGAGGAGTTCCAGCAGATCATCGACCTCTACCAGACGGCGGTCGAGCGGGAACACACGGCCAACAAGGCTGCCGAACGGCTCAGCGGCGTCGAACTCGGAGCGGTCCACAACGCCCGGAACCCGGGCTGGCAGCGCACCTGGTGCCTGTGGGGCAGTCCGGAGACGGTCACCGAGCACCTGCGTGAGGTCGCCGACGTGGGTATCGGCAACATCCTCGGTGGCTTCCTGGGCGGGACGCTGACCCCGGAGCGCACGGAATGGGGCAAGCGCTCGCTGGAGCTCTTCGCCACCGAGGTCATGCCGCGGTTCCGGTCCCGGTGAGCGGCGACACTCACTCCCGCGGGAGGACCGTGGGTGCTTCGTCGGACCCTGGCGCCAAGGAGCACGACACGCTGCGCGCCTGCGCCGAACGTCCCCCGTGCCGGTCGTCGGCGCAGTCCTCGAACCGTCGGGCGGTCGATCTGTGACGCCCCCGCCAGAACCGCACACGGACGGTGGCCACGGCCTCGACGCCGTCGCCCCCAGGCGCCCATGGGTGATCCTGGCGATCGCCTGCGCGGCCCAGTTCATCTGTGTGCTGGACGTGTCGATCGTCAACGTCGCCCTGCCGTCGATGCGCGAGAGTCTCGGTCTGTCGCCCGGCGGGCTGCAGTGGGTGGTCAACGGCTATGCCCTGACCTTCGCCGGCTTTCTGCTGCTCGGTGGGCGCGCCGCCGACCTGCTGGGGAGCAGACGTGTCTTCCTCGCCGGGCTGGCGCTGTTCACCGCGGCGAGCCTGGCGGGTGGCCTGGCCCAGACGGGCTGGCACCTGGTCGCGGCGCGTTTCGTTCAGGGGCTGGGCGGAGCGCTGCTGGTGCCCACGACACTGACGGTGCTGACGACCACCTTCCCCCAGTCCCACGCCAGAGCCCGGGCGCTCGCCGTGCTGACGGCGGCGGCCGGGGCTGGTGGAGCGCTGGGAGGCGTCTTCGGCGGGCTGCTCACCGGGCTGCTCGGGTGGCGTTGGGTGCTGTTCGTCAACGTGCCCCTGGGAGTCGTCCTGTCCCTCGCCGCAGCCGGGGCGCTGCCCGGCGCGTCGCGAGGCGCGGCGCGAGGGCGGCTCGACGTGCCGGGCTCGCTCGCGGTGACCCTCGGAACGTCCGGTGTCGTGGCGGCGATCGTGGTGTCGGAGGGCCGCGGCTGGACCTCGGCGCCCACCCTGTCCCTTCTCGGGGCGGCTGTGCTGCTGCTGACCGGTTTCCTGCTGTGGGAACGGCGTGCCCGTCACCCGCTCGTCCCCCCGGCGGTGTTCCGTCTCCGCGCTCTCATGACGGCCAACACCCTGGCCCTGCTGACCAGCGGTGTGCTGCCGGCGACCATGTTCTTCCTCTCCCTCTACCTGCAGAACGTGAGGGACATGACGCCCCTGTGGGCCGGTGTGGCCCTGCTGCCCAGCGCCGCGGGTGTCGCGCTCGGCGCGGCAGCCGCCTCCCGGCTGGTCGGCGTCCTCGGCCCTCGCGCGGTCTTCATGGCTGGTTCACTGCTCGCCGCCATGGCCCTGGTGTGGCTGTCGCGGCTCGGCCCGGACAGTGGCTACGTGGGGTTTGTCGCGGTTCCGCTGTTCCTCTCCATGGCGGGGCTCAGCGTGGCGGGACTGCCACTGACACTGACCGCCGTCGCGGGCGCCGGGCCCGACAGGGCCGGGCTCGCCTCGGGTCTGCTCAACACCGCCAAGCAGATCGGCGGAGCCGTGGGCCTGGCCGCCCTGGTCACACTGGCGGCCACGCGTACGGCCGTCCTCACGGCCGCAGGGCGGACCAGTGAGGACGTGGCCACGACCCAGGGCTTCGGCCTTGCCCTGCTGGTCGCCGCCGGTGCGGTTCTCGGAGCGGGTCTCTGCGGCCTGGCTCTGCCGCGGGACGCACCGCCCAAACCGGCTCCTGCTTCGCCCCGGGCCGGGGTGGCCTGAGTCCGTGCCCGCGTCGCTCGGACCGCGGCGCGGGCGAGGAAGAAACGCCGGCGGAAGTGACCCACGCCACTTTTTCTTTTTAGAATCAGAATCTTGAATTTGTTCGTCATGGCGCGCACACTCGCCCGTAACGTGACGCACACGCCAGAACGGACTGGTTACGGCAGAGGAGGCATTGTGGCCCCACGTGTTCCACCCGGCTCGCGCCGTACCGCCGCCCCGCCTGACGCCCCCGTGGACGTGTCACCTCTCGGCCTCCGTACGGGCACCGCGGGAAACGAAGCCGGCAACTTACGCGGTGCCCGGCACACCAGCGGGCGGACACAGCGAACGATGCGCGCCACAAGATCCGCTCCCCCTTCCCGGTGACTCCCTTCCGGAGCTGAGCCGGGACCGCTCGAAACAGACTCGCCCCGTGCCGTTCGGACGGCCCGCCGTACCGGACGGTCTTCGAGGACGTCCCGCGTCCCCACGCCGTCCGTACCGCTGCGGCCCATGTCCGTCTGCCGCCCCGGTATCAGGACGCCCTCCTCCTCGTCGGCACCGCCCTGTCGCCGAGGGCCGGCCCAGCGCCAACCGAAAGGCAGCGCCATGCAGTCAGCCTCCCGATCGACCATCGTCCTCGCACTCGCGGCGGCCGGGGCACTCACCCTGTCCGCTTGCGGGGGCGGAGGCGGCACCAAGAACCAGGCCGCCTCCGCGGCAGCCGTGGCCGCCCCCGCCGACAGCGGCAGCCTGACCCTCCTCTACCAGTCCAGCGGCAACAAGACGGAGCCCATGGACGAGGTCATCGCCGCCTTCGAGAAGAAGTACCCCGACATCAAGGTGAAGGCGGAGTACCTGCCGATCGGCACCAGCTACGCCGACTCCCTGCGGACCCGGCTGCGTGGCGGCAACCAGCCCGACGTCTTCTACGCCGCGCCCGGCGGAGGAGGCCTCACCTCCCTGCTCAACCTGGCCGACGCCGGTCTCACCGCCGATCTGGCCAAGCAATCCTGGACCAAGGGTGTGGTGGACACCAACGCCCGCGAGCTCTTCTACCAGGACGGGGGCCTGTGGGGAGTCCCGTTCGACCGGGTGGTCGTCGCCCAGGTGTACAACACGACCGCCCTGAAGAACAGCGGCATCGAGATCCCCAGAACGATGGACGAACTCCTGGCCGCCTGCAAGAAGGTGAACAGCCAGGGCAAGTCCCTGCTCTCCTTGGCAGGCGCCAACGCGGAGAACTCAGGACTGTTCGCCTCCGCGCTCGCCGCCAACTACGTGCTCGCCGACCAGCCGAAGTTCAACTCCGAGCGAGCACAAGGCAAAACGACGTTCGCCGGCAGCAAGGGCTGGCAGAACACCACCCAGGCCATCGTCGACATGAAGAAGGCCGGGTGCTTCCAGAAGGGAGCCGAGGCGGCCGACATTCCGCAGGCTGCCCCGGCCCTGGCGCAGGGCAAGGCCCTGTCCTTCGTCATCCCCACGGGGGCGCTGTCCGCGCTGCGCGGCATAGAGCCGAGCCTGCAACTGGAAGCCCACCCGCTGCCCGGCGTGACCGCGGAAGGAACGAACATCTACTCCTCCCAGTCCGACGCGCTGGCCATCTCGACCAAGGGCGCCAAGAACGGGGCCGCCACCACGTTCCTGCAGTACGTCGCCACCGGCGGCGGCGACGAGGTCTACGCCAAGGCGACCGGCAACCTGCCGCTGAAGGGGATGCTCGACGACCCCGCACTGAGCGGGCTCTCCGGCATCCTGGCCGACGAGAAGCACAACTACCCCATGATCAACCTCCCGTGGCCCAACCCCGAGGTCTACAACGACCTGGGCAAGGGCGTCCAGGGACTGCTGACCGGCCAGCAGAGCCCCGCCGACGTCCTGAAGAGCATGGACGGCGCCTGGCAGCAGAAGTGAGCGCGGGTGCCGGCCGGCACCGCCGTGCCCGCCGGCACCCGTCCTCCTCCACCGGTTGACGACAGCGAAGGGGCGCCTCCTCCGCCCTCACCCCGACCCCGCAGGGAGTTCCCGTGACCACCACCCTTGAGGCGCCCCCGGCCGCCGAGACCGGCCAGCGGCCGGTGCGCCGCCCCAGGCGCCGCCCTCGGGCACCGTTGATCTGGCTCGCACCGGGGCTGCTGCTCCTGCTGGCCGCCCGCTACCTCCCCACGGTCCTCGGTGCCAACTATGCGTTCACCGACTGGAACGGGCTCAGCTCGGTCTACAACATCGTCGGCCTGGACAACTTCCAGACGATCTTCAACGACCCGGACTCCCGGCAGGCGTTGGTCAACACCCTCGTGCTCGCGGTGACCGTCGTGATCGCGAGCAACGTCCTCGGCATGGCCCTCGCCCTCGCGCTGGACTCGGCGATCAAGACGCGCAACATCGTGCGCGCCGTTTTCTTCGCGCCGGCCATCCTCAGCCCGCTGGCCACCGCCTACATCTGGCGCTACATCTTCCAGATCGACGGACCGCTCAACCACCTCTTCGGCGCCGTCGGACTGGACGCATGGGAACGGAGCTGGCTCGCCGACCCCACCTGGGCCCAGTGGGCGGTGGCGGTGGTGACCGTCTGGCAGTTCACCGGCCTGGCCATGGTCGTCTATCTGACCGGACTGCAGTCCATCCCCGCCGAACTCACCGAAGCGGCCTCCGTCGACGGCGCGGGCCCCTGGCGCCGCTTCCGCACGATCACCCTGCCCCTGCTCGCCCCGGCCACCACGATCGCCCTCACCCTGACCACCATCATGGCACTCGGCATCTTCGACCAGGTCGTCGCGCTCACGGGCGGCGGCCCCGCCGGCAAGACGGACACCCTGTCCACGGTCATCTACGAACAGACCTTCAGCCTCGGCCGGTTCGGCTACGGCACCGCGCTGGCCGTGATCCTCACCGTTGTGATCACCCTCGCCTCGGTCACCCAACTCCTCGTTCTGCGTTCCCGTGAGAGGCGGATGCGATGAACTCCGGAATGCAGCGCTACACCCGGCGCACCCTCGCCCGCGAAATCGTGCTTATCGTGGCCGGGCTGCTGTGGCTCTTCCCTCTCTACCTGCTGGTCATGACGTCGGTGAAGCCCGACAGCCAGATCTTCAGCGCCCCGACCGACCTGCCCACCAGCCTCGACATCGGCAACTACGCCGAGGCGTGGAGCACCGCGCACCTCGGCCGCGCCCTGCTCAACAGCCTGATCATCACGGGCGGCAGCGTCACCCTGCTGATCATGGTCGGCTCCCTGTGCGCCTACACCATCGCCCGCCGGCCCGGACGCTGGAGCGCCGTCTTCTACCTGCTGTTCGTGATCGGCATCATCGTGCCCTTCCAGCTGGGGCTGCTCCCGCTGTACTCGATCATGCGCTCCCTGGGCCTGGTCGGCAGCTACCTGGGGATCATCCTGCTCTACGGCGGACTGTGGATCCCCATGGCGGTGTTCCTCTACACCGGGTTCATCCGTGCCATGCCCAAGGACTACGAGGAAGCGGCCCTGCTGGACGGAGCGACGCCCTTCCGGACCTTCCGGCGTGTCATCTTCCCCCAACTGCGGCCGGTGACCGCGACGGTGGCCACCCTCTGCGGAATCCTGGTCTGGAACGACTTCTTCACACCGCTGGTCTTCCTGTCCGGCACGGACAAGGTGCCTCTCCCGCTCGCGATCTACGAGTTCGTCGGCTCGGTGGCGACCCGCTGGAACCTCGTCTTCGCGGGGATCCTGGTCGCACTGCTGCCCGTCCTCATACTCTTCGTCGTCGCGCAACGACACCTGATGCACGGCTTCTCCGGCGGGCTCAAGAGCTGACCCCCGGCATCCGATCCCCCAAGACTTCCCGAGCGAGAAACCGGAGACGAGGACCCATGGCCGACACCACCACCCCCAGCTCGCACAGGATCAGGCGCGGAGTCAGCTTCTACTCCTTCCAGGAGGAGTTCTTCCTGCGCACCATGACACTGGAGGACTGCGTGGCAGCCGCCGCGAGCATGGGCGCGCGCGGCATCGAGATCATCCCCGAGCAGTCGATCCCCGGCTACCCGGCCCTGTCCGACGCCTTCGTGGCCGACTGGCACGGCTGGATGGACCGCTACGGCACCGTCCCGGTGGCCACCGACCTGTTTCTCGACACGAAGCTGCACACCGGACGATGGCTCAGCCATGAGGAACAGGTGGCATCGGTCCGCCGGGACATCGACATCGCCGTACGCCTCGGCGGGCACGTCATCCGCATGATCATCAATACGCCGCCCGAGGTCATGGAGTCCGTGGCCGGCTACGCCGAGGAACGGGGCGTCCGTCTGCTCCTCGAAGTGCACGCCCCGTTCCACTACGAGCACCCCTGGATCCTCCAGCACCTCGAGGTCATGTACCGCCTCCGGTCACCCGCGCTGGGCCTCATGCCCGACATGGGCACCTACGTCCAGCGCTTCCCCAGGGTGGTGAGCGAACGCGCCCTGCGCGACGGCGCCCGGCCGGAGCTCGTCGACCTGATCGTGCGCACCTACGACAACCACGAGGACACCCACGCCCTCATGGACATCGTCAACTACCGGGGCGGTGGTCCGGTGGAGTTCGGGCTCGCGCGACAAGCCACTCACTACATCTGGAGCGAGCCGAAGGCGATGCTCGACCACATGTCCCTCATCGGGCACATCCAGGCCAAGTTCTACGAGATGACCGAGGACGGCGAGGAGTACAGCATCCCGTACGCACAGATCGCCCCCGTCCTGCTCCAGGGCGACTTCGACGGTTACCTCTCCAGTGAGTACGAGGGCAACCGGCACATCCAGGACGCGTTCCCCGTGGACAGCGTGGAGCAGGTCCGCCGTCAGCAGACCATGCTGGCCCGGCTGTTGGGCGAAGCCGACTGACCCTCGGCTCGCGTCGAACCGGCCTCGACGACGGTCGCCCCGGGCGGCCGTGTCGAGGCCGTCACTGTCCTTCGTAGCGCAGGAAGGCGAGCATCATCGCGCCGAGGTCTTCGATCAGTGTCGGCAAGTCGCTGCCCTCCGCGGCCTCGGGAGCGACGTCGAGGGCCAACGCCCTGGCGAGCGCGGCGTAGACCGTGGTGAAGCAGGAGCTGACGGCGCGAATCGGGTCCGGGTGCCGGATCTCGTCGCGGCGGGAGAGGATCAGGTCGATGAACCGGTCACGGGCGTCCATGTAGCCGGCTTTGCCGACCTTGGCCACCGCCGGGTCCACGGCGCCTCGCTGGAGGAAGGCGCCCAGGGTCCTTCCCTGCCGTTCCAGCACGCCGGCGAATTCCGCGATGAGCCGCGGGACGAGCTGGGCGAGCGGTACGCCGGCCCAACGCTGCGGGTCCGTCATTTCGCGCTGCGCGGCGAGCAGCCGTTCCTGGAACCGCGCCTGCGCCGCCCGCAGAAGGTCGTCCTTGCCGTCGACCCGGGTGTAGATCGAACCCACCGATACCCCGGAGCGCCGGCTGACCTCGGTCAGGGCGAAACCGGAGTAGCCCTTCTCGGAGAGCAGCTCGAGGGTCGTGTCGAGCACCAGATCGAAGGAGCGCTGACTGCGCTCCTGTTTGGGGGCACGGATACCGCTGGTCTGCGGGGGCTGCTGTGGCGTGGTGGGCATTCAGTCAGTGTATTCAGCCCTGCATGCCGCCCGGTCGTGGCGGGCGGCCGTGCGGGAACCGGCCGAGTCAGGCGACACGTACCGCCCCCGCGGGAGCGGCGAAGCGCTGGGCGAACTCGTGGACCTGCCGGCCCAGCAGGTCGAGCTGGGCGGCGGCGGTGGGTTCGGTGCAGGTGCCGTCCGGGGCGAACAGCGGGCCCTGGCCGGAGTTGAGGGTGACGCCGAGCGGGGTGGGCCAGCCGCGCATGGCGTGGACGGTACTGCGCAGGGCGGCGAGGGTGGTGCCGCACGCCTGCCAGCCGGCCGCCGTCACGACCAGTCCGACGGCCCGTCCGTCGAAGTACACGCGCTCGTCCTCACGGAGGTCCTCCAGCAGATCGAGCGCGTTCTTGACGAGCCCGGAGATGCCGCCGTGATAGCCGGGTGAGCCGATCACCAGGCCGTCCGCCCGGCGCACCGCCTCCACCAGTTGGCGCTGCTGGTCGGTCCGTTCGGTGCGTTCGGGGGCGTAGTGGGGGAGTGCGGCGAGGAAGTCGCCTCCGAAGCGGACCGTGCGGGCGCCACGCCGTTCCGCGGCCGCGAGGGCGGTGTGGACGGCGAGCTCGCTGCTGGAACCACGACGGGTGGTGCCGCCGATGCCGACGATCAGGTGACTCATCGGGTGGAGTCCTTTCGGAAGTGAGGCATGGCCTCGGAGGCGAAGGGCCGCGGCAATGAATTAGAATTAGGATTCTGAAAATATGCGAGGGGTTCATGCTCGTCAAGGGGTGCGCCCGGTATTGACTGGCCGGATCCGAGCTGCCTAGGTTTGAACAGAATCAATATTCTGGTTTGAGTGACATCGAGAGGTCGCCATGCACGCCTCCGCGCACCCGCTCCCGACTGCCGCTTCCCTCACCGCGGGGAAGACGGGCTGGAGCACCCTGGACGAGCCGGCCTTCGGTCTGCGGTCGTTGCACCTGGTCGACGGGCCGCTGGGCCTGGTCAGTCCGACCTTCGACGAGCGGGAGACCTCTTTGCTGCTGCCCAGCGGCATCGCGCTGGGGGCGACCTGGGACCCGGATGTGGTCGGCGGGGTGGCGGCGGCGCAGGCGTCGGAGGCGCGTCGGCGCGGTTTCGACGCGGTCTACGCCCCCAATCTCAATCTGGCCAGGACCGGGCTGTCCGGCCGGACCTTCGAGATGCTGTCGGAGGACCCGTTCCTGGCCGGCGTGCTCGGCGCGGCCTACGTGACGGGCTTGCAGGACCAGGGCGTCGCGGCGTTCCCCAAGCATCTGGTCTGCAACGACACCGAGACAGCCCGCCAGTCGATGAGCGCCGAGGTCACCGACACGACATTGCGCGAGGTCTATCTGCGCCCCTTCGAGATGGCCGTCCGGGCCGGCGCCTGGGGGCTGATGGCCGCCTACAACCGGCTGGGCGGCACACCGTGCACGGCCCACGCCGGACTGCTGGCGATCGTGAAGGAGGAGTGGGGCTTCGACGGGGTCGTCGTCTCCGACTACTTCGCCCTCAAGGAGACGGTCGGCCCGGCGCTCGCCGGCCTCGACCTGGAGATGCCCGGTCCCGCGATCCACTACGGTGCGCGGCTCGCCGAAGCGGTGGAACGGGGTCAAGTGCCGCACGCGCGACTGGAAGACGCCGTGGAGAGACTGCTGCGTCTGGCCCGGCGGGTCGGTGGCATCGAGGGCGTCGACCGGCAGGTGGCCGCGGGTGCCGCCTCCGTACCGCCCGAACAGGCGCAGGAGACTCTGGTCCGCGCCGCCGCCGCCTCGTTCGTTCTGGTGCGCAACGAGGACGCGTTGCTCCCGCTCGACCCGGCCGGGACACGACGGCTCGCCGTCATCGGACCGAACGCCGGCCGGCCCTGCTACCAGGGAGCGACGTTCGGCCGGATCCGGCCCGAGCAGCCCCCGGCGACCCCGCTCCAGGCGGTGAGGGAACGCTTCGGGCCCCTCTGCGACGTCGTGTACGAACCCGGGGTCGACACACTGCCGCCCGACTCCCTCGGTGCCTTCCGGGTCACCACTCCGGACAAGGAGCCCGGAGTGCGGCTGGAGTACCTGCGCGACGGTCACATCGCCCTGACCGAAGTCCGCGCCGACAGCGCGTTCATCTGGTTCGGGAACATCCCGGGCGTCGGGCCGACCACCGAGCCGGTCACGCTCAGACTCACCGCCGTCCTCACCCCGGAGACCGGCGGACACTGGACGTTCGGTGCCGGTGGATCCGGTACGACCACGCTGTCGGTCGACGGCGTGGTGCTCGCCCGGCGGCCGGCGCCCGCCGCCGGGGACGTGATGGGACAGGTGGCCCGCGCCGAGACCACGACCGGGCAGGTGGAACTGAGGGCGGGAGAACCGGTGACCGTGGTCGTCGAGATGGTCGCGACGGGCGGCCCCGTCCAGGCGCTGACCGTGGGCTGCACACCGCCGGCCACCCCCGGAGCCCTGGAGCGCGCGCGGCAGGCGGCCGCGTCGGCCGACGCCGTCGTCCTGGTCGTGGGCGACGAACTGGAGACGTCGCGGGAGAGCAAGGACCTCGATCACTCGGCTCTGCCTCAGGCCCAGCGTGAACTCGTCGACGCGGTGGCCCGGGCGAATCCGCGCACCGTCGTGGTCGTCAACGCCGGACGGCCCGTCGACGCGCCCTGGGCGGACTCGGTCCCCGCCGTGCTGCAGAGCTGGTTCGCCGGGCAGGGGTACGGCACGGCGCTGGCCAGGGTGCTGGCCGGGGACGACGAGCCCGGTGGCCGGATGCCCGTCACGGTGCCGCTGCGCGACGCCGACCGTGCGACGCACGGTGAGACGCTCGACGCCGAGCTGCGGCGTGTCTACCGGGAACCCACCGGCTACCGGCATCTCAGTCGCAGCGGCACCCAGGCCCGGTTCGCCTTCGGCGCCGGACTCGGCTACACGACCTGGCGGCTCGGGACGGCCTCGCTCGTTGCGAGCGGAGGGCGTTGGGCGGTGCGCCTCCCGGTAGCCAACACAGGGGAGCGCCGCGGCCGTGAGGTCGTCCAGGTCTACGTCCGCGCCCCCGGGGAGACGGATGCCCGCCTCGCCGGCTTCACCGGGATCCGGCTCGACGCGGGGCAGGAAGCCGAGGTGGAGGTGGAGCTCGACGAGCGTGCCTGGCAGCGCTGGGATGCCGCGAGGGGAGGCTGGTCCGTGATCGGGGGACGGCACGAGGTCCGCGTCGGCCGGTCCGCTGAGGACATCGCGCAGGCGCTCGTCCACGAGGTGTAGGCGATACGGAAGGGGGGGAGGCGCGGTGCGCGCCTCCCCCCCTTCCGGCTGTCGCGATCACAGCGCCGCGACGACCTCCCGGACGGACCGAAGCGACGCGGCCGACGCGGTGGTGGGGTGGTACTCCAGACCGATCGGGCCGTCGTAGCCGAGCTCGCGCAGGCCCTGCAGCCGCGCGGCCCAGTCGACCGTTCCGGTGCCCGGTTCCGTGCGGTCCGGCAGGTCGGCGATCTGTACGTGTGAGACGAGGTCCATGGCGCCGGTCAGTTCCCGCTCGGGCGTCTCACCCATCTGCAGTGAGTGGTAGACGTCGTACAGCAGGGCGAGCCCGGGGGAGTCGACCTCACGCACCGCGGCGAGGCATTCGGCGGTCGTGTCGAACAGGGTGCCCGGGTGGTCCACCCGGGTGTTGAGGTTCTCCAGCAGGATCGTCACACCATGGTCGGCGGCGATCTCGGCGCCGGCCTTCAGGCCGTCGACGACGATGGCGTGCTGCACCGCGCGCTTCATGTACGGCAGTCCCACGCCTGAGCCCGTGACGACGCGGGTGCAGCCCAGCCGGGCGGCAGCCTCCGCCGCGGCCCGGACGTGGCCGAGGAACTCCTCGTGGGTGCGGGCGTCGGCGAGTGTGAGCCGGCCCTCGACGAGCAGGGTGTGCAGGGACGAGCCGGTGGCCTCCAGGGCCTTGCGGATCGACTCCAGGTCCTTGTCGCTGTGCGACCAGATCTCGACCACGTCGATGCCGTGATCGGCGGCTGCGCGGATGCGCTCGCCCAGATCGTCTCCGGCCTCCCGGAAGAGGAGTTCGACGTTGACGGACAGACGGACGGGACGGGACATGCGGGCTCCTGAAACGGAGAGGGAAGCCCCGCGACGGTGACCGCGGGGTGCGCCGGAACGCTCGGCGGCGCCGGCCGGGAGGGAAGCGACACCCGGTCGCTCCCCTGCGTGAGGTGTCAGCCGCGCAGCAGCCGCTGTGCGTACCAGCCGTTGAGCATGGCGCTGCGGGCCGGGTTCGGGGTCTGCTCGCTCTCGAAGACGGCCCAGCCGGACCAGTCGTGGGCGCGCAGACGTTCCGCGAGGGCGGGGAAGTCGACGAGGCCGCCGGTGGTGCCGCACTCGTAGAACCAGCGCTCGATGCCGCGGGCTCCGCCCTCGGAGAGCATGCTCGCCTCCGCGTGCGGTGCGAGCCGTTCACCGTCCTCGTCGACGTACCGGGTGTCCTTCAGGTGCAGGTGGTCCACCCGGTCGTGGTGCGTGTCGAAGAGCTGCACGGGGTCCAGCCCGGCGACGGTCAGCTCGGCGGTGTCGAGCGTGAGGCCCACCAGGTCCGGGTCGGTCTCGGCGAGCAGCGCGGACAGCGTCTTCTCCTCGGCCGCGGCGCTCAGGCAGTCCACGTGCAGGGACAGCCGTACGCCGGTCTCCGCGACGGCCGCGCCCACGCTGTTCCAGCCGGCCGCGGCATCGGTGAGCACCGCGCCGGACAGCGGCCGGTCCAGGGTCCAGGCGGCGGGCAGGGCCCGCACCACCAGCCGGGTGCCGCCCGCCGTGGCCAGGAACTCGGCGAAGGGCAGCAGCGCTGCGGCGATCTCGCCGTGCCGGTCGCGCTCCAGGATCGACCGGCCTCGGCTCAGCTCCTCGTCCACGGGCTCACCGGGGTCGACGTACCAGCTGGACACCGCCTCGAGACCCGTACGCCGGACGATGTCGAGGAAGGCCCCGGTGGAACCGTAGGTCGCCGCGATCGACGCGGGTCGGCCGAGCGGATCCCAGCGGCCGGTGCCGCCGCGCAGCTCGACGCCGGTGAACCCGCAGGCGGCGATGACCTTCAGGGCGCGCTCGTGCTGTTCGGGGCGGGTGAAGTCGTCGAAGTTCGGCTTCCACTGGTTGATGGCGTAGCCGAGACGGATGCGGGGGCTCATGCGTAGATCTCCGACAGGACGTTGCGGGCGTACCACATGGACAGGGCGGTGGCCTCGGCGTAGTCGCCGCCGATGTTGACCTTGTCGTGCTCGACGGTGATCCAGCCCGTGTAGCCGACGTCCTTGATCGCGCGCATCAGCCGCGGGAAGTCGACCAGACCGCCCTCGGTGCCCATCTCGTGGAACCACTGGTCGGTCTGCGGTGCCATCAGCTCGGCGTCCGGGCTGTGCTTGAAGGCCTCGGTGGTGTCCCGCTGCCGGGTGTCCTTGAAGTGGAAGCCCGAACAGCGCTCGTGCAGGTCCATGAAGAGGGAGACGGGGTCGATGCCGGCGATGCAGTGCTGGGCGGTGTCGCAGAAGAACGACACATACCGGGGGTCGGTGAAGTCGTAGAACTTGCGGATGTCGTCCTCGGTGCGGATGGCGCAGAAGAACTCGTGATGACAGGTGGTGCGTACGCCGAACTCCGTCAGGGTCATCTCCCCGACCCGGTTCCAGCACTCGGCCGCCGCCTTGATCTTGTCGTCGGTGACGGGCGCGGTCTGTGCGTAGAGGCTGGCCGGCATCACGATGAGGCTCTCGATGTCGAGGGCGTCCCACATGCCCAGCATCCGGCGGGTGCTCCCGACGATCTCGTCGTGCGTCTCGCGGACATGGGCGTCGGCGACGCGCGGGTCGTACATGATGCCGCGGAACAGGTTGACGATCTTCTCGATGCCGTGGTCGCGCAGATAGCGCTGGTAGTTCTCGACGGAGCCGAACATGCCGGTCAGGGCGTAGACCTGGAAGTCGAACATGTCCAGGCCCTCGAAACCCACCGCACTGATCTGCTTGACGAAGTCGTCCATGTAGCGGCGGGCGGCGTACTGGGTCACCGGGCCGCGTGGGCTGTCCACCCGCCAGTGGTCCATGTAGCTCCAGCGGAGCTCGTTCATGCGTGATCAACTCCAGGAGGGGGAGGGGAACGCAGCCGACCGGATGCGCTCGCGCGTAACAGAATCTACATATTGATTCTGGGTCTGGATAGGGGTCGAGCCGCTGGCAGGGCGCCCATTGGAGGAATAACTGAAATCTGAATTTTGAATTCACTTCGTCTTGCGCTGGGCCCAGGCGTGGTGTGCCCTGTTCACCCAGGGGCGCCCGACGGGCGTCGTGCCACGCAAAGGAGCGGAGCACCTTGGACATGACGATCAGCGCAGTCAAACCGCGGACGCCCCAGGGAACGACGACCCGCATCGGCTGGCGGGAGAAGTTCGGCTACGGGGCCGGCGACCTGGCCTCCAACCTGTCGTGGAACCTCGTCGGAGGCTTCCTCCTCTACTACTACACCGATGTCGCCGAGGTGCCCGTCGCGGCCCTGGGCACCCTCTTCCTCGTCGCCAGGCTGGTCGACGCCGTGATCGATCCGGCCATCGGGGTCCTCGTGGACCGCACCAGGTCCCGCTGGGGCAAGGCCCGCCCCTATCTGGTCTTCGCCTCGATACCCTTCGGGGTCGTCGGCGTGCTGACCTTCATGGTTCCCGACGTGAGCGACAGCGGGAAGCTCATCTACGCGTTCGTCACGTACCTGACCCTGGGGCTGCTGTTCTCCCTGGTCAACGTCCCCTACAGTGCCCTGCTGCCGATGATGACGCGTGACTCGGACGAGCGGATGCAGATGGGCGGCCTGAGGGCGATCGGCAGTTCCGCCGGTTCCATCATCGTGACGGCGTTCACGACACCGTTCGTGGCCTGGCTGGGGGCCGGCGACGAGCAGCGGGGCTGGACCCTCGCGACCATGATCTACAGCGTGCTGAGCGTCGGCTTCTTCGCCGTCACCTTCCTCACCTGCAAGGAGCGGTACGCCCTGCCCGCCGAGTCCGAGCAGGTCGGCGTGACGACCGCGCTGCGGACGCTGTGGGGAAACCGGCCGTGGAAGGTGGTCTTCGTCTACGGGGTGCTCAACTTCGTACGACTGTCCCTGGTGCTCGGGGTGACCGTGTACTTCGCGCTGGCGGTCCTGCACGCGCCCTGGGCGATCTCGGTCCTGCTTCCGCTGGTGTCCGGCACGATGATCGTCGGTGGCATGGTGGCCGCCCCCTACTACCGCCGCTTCGGCAAGCGCCGCGGCAATCTGCAGGCCCTGGCGGTGGGCTTCGTCGCCTGGGCCGCGCTCTACCCGGCCGAGGGCGTCTTCCCCGTGTTCCTGGCCTTCTACGTCATCGCCACCCTCGCGATCGCGGTGTCGATGGTGTCGATGTTCACGATGGTCGCGGACGCCGTGGAGTACCAGCAGTGGCGGTTCGGCACGCGGCACGAGGGGCTGCTGTCGTCCGGCATCAGCTTCGCCACGAAGGTCGGTTCGGCCATAGGCTCCGCCGCGATCGCGTACGGGCTCGCCCTGGCCGGCTATCGCGCGGGTGGCGAGGGCGGGACGGCGGTGACCGCCATCCGCGTGCTGTTCTACGGCGTCCCGCTGCTCCTCGTGGTCGCGCAGGCCGTGACGATGGTCTTCTGGGATCTGGACGGGCGGCACGAGCAGATGCGGGCCGAGATCGACCGCGCGGCCCGCGTGGCGAAGGGCTGACGCCCCGCTGTCGGTCGGCGGCACGGTCTCTCGGGAAAAAACAGAATCAGAATCTTGCATTTATTTCAGTGCGGGACGCACACTGGCCCCAGGGGCCGCACAGCAGACGTCCCACCATCGCGGAGAGGCTTCACCGTGTTCGACAAGTACATCGTCTGCGAGGACGGATTCCGCACCCGCGGCGACGGCCGCCCGGGCGGCGAGCTGGAGGTCAGGATGCCCTACTACCGGGGGCTGTTCCTGTCCATGGTCGAAGCCGTCGACCTCACCCTCGACGGGCACCCGGTACCCGCCGAGCGCACCACCTTCAGCGTGCACGGCAACACCTACACCTTCGCCGAGCTGCCCCACGTCACCGACGACCGCTGGGAGATGGGGGAGCGGGCCGTGCTCGCCTTCGAGACCGACACGCCACTCGGTCCCGGTGACCACGACGTCGCCGTGGCGGTACGCCTGCGGATCTCCTACATGCCGGTGCCCGGCGGCGGCCGTGACCGCAAGCGGCTGCGGCTCGGGTCCTGACGGCGGGAGACACCACAATATGACGAAGGACTTCCCGGCATGTGTCGACGTGGCCGTCGTCGGCAGCGGACCGTGCGGCGCCGCCTACGCGCGCATCCTGTCCGAGCAGCGCCCCGACCTGGACCTGGCCACCTTCGAGGTGGGCCCCCTGCTCGCCGACCCGCCCGGCCTGCACGTGAAGAACATCGCCGACCCGGACGAACGGCAGCGTGCCCAGCTCCGCTCCCAGGGACCGGCACCGGCCCCCGCCGACGGCCGCCTCGCCCGCCCCGGCACCTTCCTGCTGCCCGACGGCTACCAGAACCCCGGCGAGGACGGCCTGCCGAACGCGGCGATGTCCAGCAACGTCGGCGGCATGGGCGCCCACTGGACGGCCGCGTGCCCGCGCCCCGGCGGCAGCGAACGCATCGACTTCGTACCGGACCTGGACGAACTCCTCGACGAGGCCGAGCGGTTGCTCGGCGTCGACGCCCACGCGTTCGACGACGCCCCCTTCGCCGCCGAGGTCCGCAAACGCCTCGGCGCCGCCCTGGACACCGGCCGCCCGGAGGAACGCCGAGTGCAGCCCATGCCGCTGGCGGTACGGCGCCACGCCGACGGCCGCGTCACCTGGTCCGGAGCCGACGTCGTCTACGGCGAGGCCACCCGCGCCAACCCACGGCACACCCTCCACCCGGAGGCCCTGGTCACCCAAGTGCTGGTCGAGGAGGGCCGGGCCGCGGGCGTCCTGGTGCGCGACCTGCGCGACGGCACCGAGCACCAGGTGCGCGCCGCACGGGTCGTGGTCGCCGCCGACGCCTTGCGCACCCCGCAACTGCTGTGGGCCTCCGGCGTACGGCCGCCCGCACTCGGCCGGTACCTCAACGACCAGCCGCAGATCGTGTACGCGGTCCGCCTGCGCGATGTCCAATCGGCACCCGGTGGGGCCGCCGCCCCGTCCAGCGGCGTCAGCTGGGTGCCGTACACGGACGACGAACCCTTCCACGGCCAGGTGATGCAACTCGACGCCTCACCCGTCCCGCTGGTCGGCGACGACGTCCCGGCGCCCGGGTCGATCGTGGGCCTGGGCTGGTTCTGCGTGAAGGACGTACGGGCCGAGGACCGCGTCACGTTCGACGACACCCGCGACGACGCCTACGGCATGCCCGCGATGCGCATCCACTACCAGCTCACCGAACGCGACCACGCCTCCCTCGACGCGGCCCGCGCCGCCGTCCGCCGGGCGGCCGACGCCCTCGGCGACCCCCTCGACGACGCACCCCGCACCCTCGCCCTCGGCGCGTCGCTGCACTACCAGGGCACCGTCCGCTCCGGCCCGGCCGACGACGGCACCTCGGTGTGCGACCCCGTCGGCCAGGTCTGGGACGTACCCGGCCTGCACGTCGCCGGCAACGGCGTCATCCCCACACCGACCGCCTGCAACCCGACGCTCACCTCGGTGGCCCTGGCTGTCGCCGGCGCCCGCCACATCGCCTGCACCCTGCCCCTCGAAGGACGGTGACCCCATGCCCGGCGACACCTTGCGCGTGGCCCTCGTCGGACACGCGTTCATGGGAGCCTCGCACTCCCAGGCGTGGCGCACCGCGCCGCACTTCTTCGACCTGCCCCTGACTCCCGAGCAGACCGTCGTGGTCGGCAGGGACGCCGAACGCGCGACACAGGCAGCCCGGCGGCTGGGCTGGCAGGAGAGCGCGACCGACTGGCGTCAGGTCGTCGAGCGCGACGACATCGACCTCGTCGACATCTGCACCCCCGGTGACACCCACGCCGAGATCGCCGTCGCCGCCCTCGCGGCCGGCAAACACGTCCTGTGCGAGAAACCCCTGGCCAACACGGTCGCGCAGGCCGAGGAGATGACGGCGGCGGCCCGCCACGCGAGCGGGCGCGGCATCCGCTCCATGGTCGGCTTCACCTACCGGCGCGTGCCCGCCGTCGGGCTCGCCCGGCAGCTCGTCGCCGAGGGCCGGATCGGGCGCGTACGGCACGTCCGCGCCCAGTATCTGCAGGACTGGCTGGCGGATCCGGCCACTCCCATGAGCTGGCGGCTGGAGAAGGACCGCGCCGGGTCGGGAGCGCTCGGGGACATCGGCTCCCACATCGTCGACCTCACGCAGTACCTCACCGGCGAACGGCTCACCGGGGTCAGCGCCCTGACCGAGACGTTCGTCGACAAGCGGCCGCGGCCGGACGGCACGGGCCCCGGCAAGGTGACCGTGGACGACGCCGCCGTCTTCCTCAGCCGTCTCGAAGGCGGCGGCCTGGCCAACTTCGAGGCGACCCGCTACGCCCTCGGCCGCAAGAACGCGCTGCGCATCGAGATCAACGGGGACCGGGGCAGCCTCGCCTTCGACTTCGAGGACATGAACGTCCTGCACTATCTCGACGGCACCGATCCCGCCGCGAGCGCCGGATTCCGCCGGGTGGTCGCCACCGAGCCCGAACACCCGTACGTCGCCGCCTGGTGGCCGCCCGGCCACGGCCTCGGCTACGAGCACGGCTTCACCCACCAGGTCGTGGACCTGCTCACCGCCATCGCCCAGGGCACCGACCCCGAGCCGTCGTTCGCCGACGCCCTCCAGGTGCAGCGCGTACTGGACGCCGTGGAGCACAGCGCCGCACATCAAGCCCAGTGGACCGCCGTTCAGGACAAGGAGAGCCGATGACCCGCCCCGTCACCCTGTTCACCGGCCAGTGGGCCGACCTGCCCTTCGAGGAGGTGTGCCGGCTCGCGTCCGGATGGGGCTACGACGGCCTGGAGATCGCCTGCTGGGGCGACCACCTCGACGTCGCCCGCGCAGCCGAGGACGACACCTACCTCGCCGGCCGCCGTGCCCTGCTCGACAAGTACGGCCTCCAGGTCCACGCCATCTCCAACCACCTGGCCGGTCAGGCCGTCTGCGACGACCCGATCGACGAGCGCCACCGCGCCATCGTCCCTGCCAGGGTCTGGGGCGACGGCGACGCGGAAGGCGTACGCCGCCGCGCCGCCGAGGAGATGAAGCTCACCGCACGCGCGGCGGCACGCCTCGGCGTCCGTACCGTCGTCGGCTTCACCGGATCGAAGATCTGGAAGACCGTGGCGATGTTCCCGCCCGTACCCGAGTCGATGATCGACGACGGTTACGCCGACTTCGCCGCCCGCTGGAACCCCGTCCTCGACGTCTTCGACGAGGTCGGCGTGCGCTTCGCCCACGAGGTGCACCCCTCCGAGATCGCCTACGACTACTGGACGACGACCCGCGCCCTCGAAGCGGTCGGCCACCGCGAGGCGTTCGGGCTCAACTGGGACCCGAGCCATTTCGTCTGGCAGGACCTCGACCCGGTCGGCTTCCTGTGGGACTTCCGGGACCGGATCTACCACGTCGACTGCAAGGACGCGAAGAAGCAGACGGGCAACGGCCGCAACGGCCGGTTGGGCTCCCACCTGCCGTGGGCCGACCCGCGCCGCGGCTGGGACTTCGTCTCCACCGGCCACGGCGACGTGCCGTGGGAGAGCTGCTTCCGCATGCTCAACACCATCGGCTACGACGGCCCCGTCTCCGTCGAATGGGAGGACGCCGGCATGGACCGGCTGGTCGGTGCCCCCGAGGCCCTGGCCTTCGTGCGGCGCCTGGCCTTCGACCCGCCCGCCGCGGCGTTCGACGCGGCATTCTCGACGGGAGGGTGAGGGTGCGGGGCGACCGCCGCCCGAGCGTGCGGTCGCCCGGAGCCCACGGCCGGCCCGGCGGTGCTGTCCGGACGGCCTGAAACGGCATCGTGCGGCTCAGCCCGGAGAACGTCTCGGCCATGCCGTACTACGCGGCCGAACACCGCTGCGCCTTCTGGCGCGTTCTTGGACGGGCGTAGCCGAGCAGGGGTTGGGCTTGGGCGCACGTACCGTGAGCGGTTTCGTCGGGCCTCACGCCATGACCCGGTTGAACTCGTCCTTGTCGAGTGCGCGGTGCGGCAGGGGAGTCGGATGGTGCTGGTCGTGGCGCAGGCCGTCCAGGAAGAGGACGAGGTAGCGCCTCCACACGTCGGGGGCGACGGCGCGGGTCTGCTCCGTGACGGTTCCGAGCATGAGCTGCATGAGCGGGAAGTCGGTGGCTTCGAAGTCGCCGCGGAGCCGGCCGGCCTGCTGGGCGCGTGCGATGAGGGCGCTGAGCGCCTGGATGAGGCGGTCCCGGGCGGCGGCCACCCGGATCTTGCCGTGCACGCCCTCCAGCAGGGCTTCCCGCAGCCCGCGGTCTCCGGCGAAGTTCTCGGCGGTGGTCAGGAAGAACTGGACGAATCCCTCCCAGGGGTCTTCGTGCGTGAGTGCCTGCTCGGCCAGTGCGACGAGACGCTCGGTGGCCTCTTCGAAGACCGCTTCGACGAGTTGCTCGCGGTTGGCGAAGCGACGGTAGGCGGTGCCGACGCCGACGCCCGCCTGGCGCGCGATGTCGTCGATGGTGACATCGAGTCCTCGCTGGGCGAAGACCTCCCGGGCGGCGGCGAGGATGCGCAGCCGGTTGCGTTCCGCGTCGGCTCGCAGGGGGCTCGGGTGTGGGTCCGGGGGCGGTGGTGTGGAGTCGGTCCTGCGGCTCATGGATCCACTGTATCCCGCATCTGGAGAAGGCTTCTCCAGTTTTGGTGCTAGGGTGGATCCGCAACTGGAGAAGACTTCTCCGGTTGTGCGGTCGAGCTGCCATGTGGGCCCGACCGGGTATTTCGTCATGCTTCCCTTCCCTACGGCAACCCTTCTCCCCGGTCCATCCCCACATCCAGCGAGAGTACGAAACAGTTTCGTACACCACTGCAGGCACCTGAGCAGGACATCCGTACAAGGAGTCATCATGCGCAAGACCACCATCGGCGCGGCCGCCGTCGCCTCCGCCCTGATCGCCTCGTTCGCCCTCGCCTCGGGAGGAACGGCCACCGCGAGTACCGACGCCGGCCCGGCCGCGGCGGGCAGTACCGCCTCCGGGCAGGGGCTGAGGCAGACCGGTCTTCCGGTCGCCGTCGACCCCGCCGCCGGCCTCACCGCCAACGCCGACCGGCCCACCGAGTCCTGGTACGTGACCGCGCACGTGACCGCCGGAGGCCACCGGTACGGATTCATGGCCAACTACCTGACGTCCGGTGACGGCAAGCAGGGGTACACCCTCTCGACCGTGTCGATCACCGACGAGGACACCGGCTGGTTCACCAAGTCGGAGCTCGCTCTCCCGCCCCGGGCGGGCCTGTCCGGCAAGCAGGGCCTGGACATCCACACCGACAACATCACCTGGACCGGTGACACCAAGGAACAGAAGCTGCGCGCCAAGGTCCCCGAGGGAACCCTCGACGTCACCTTCCGCCCCCAGGGCAACGTCCTCTACAACATGGGCACCGGCTACTTCCCCATGTTCGGCGACGCGAAGTACCCGAACTACGAGTACGCGCTCCCCACCATGGACACCTCCGGCACGCTGACCCTCAAGGGCCACACCGAGAAGGTCCGCGGGGAGTCCTGGCTGGACCGCCAGTGGGGACCCCTTCCCGACATCTCCACGGGCAAGGCCTCGTGGACCTGGATGAACCTCGACCTGTCCAACGGCGACAAGATCAGTCTCTGGAAGACGAAGGAGAGCAAGGAGAACACCTGGGCGACCGTGCTCAATCCCGACGGCACCCACACCCTTGCCGAGGCGACCCTCACGCCGGACCAGTCCACCCTCTGGACCAGCCCCCACACCGGCAAGAAGTACCCCACGCGCTGGAAGGTCACCATCCCGGGCGAGCACGCCAAGCTGAACGTCAAGCTCTACGCCGACGACCAGGAACTGACGGTCCCCGGGCCCCGCTACGAAGGCAGCGCCGCCGTGACCGGCACCTACGACCACCGCCCGGTCGCCGGCAGCACCTACGTCGAGATGACCGGCGGACAGTAGCCGCCCACGGCCACTGCACCACCACTCGGCCACAAGAGTCCTGTCCCTTCGTTCGGCCCCGGAGTCTCTCCAGCGCCGCCGCCGACTGCCTCGACGGCAGCAGCCCAGCGGACCCGGCCCTCCAGGCCCAGGCCGGCCTGGAGGGCTACTCCACCGCCTACTGATGGTCGGCCGTCTTCTTCTCCGTCGGCCTGGTCATCAGCGTCGTCCTGTACCGCCGCGGCATACCCGCCCAGGACCCGGACGCGGCGCCCGTCGTCCACAGGTAAGACCCCGACCGGGCCCACGACCGCACCCCACCCTCCGCGACGGCTCGCCGTAAACCCGGCGGGCCGTCGCGGCTCTGCGCCCAAGCACCCTCGTCGGGCGGCCTGACATATGGAATCGGCGCGGGACCGTCCTGACGAATGCGTATGCCCGGAGGGGGTGTTACACCTGCCGGGGAGAAGGACGACGGTATGAAGCTGGGCGCCGCCGACGAGTGTGGTGCGTCTGAAATCGCGGGGTCGTCCCGCCCTCCGCGCGTCGCAGCACGATCCTCGCGTGAAGGGTCAGGAGTCGTGTCGGTGAGAAGCCGCTCGGCCTTCGCGCGCCTCGCCCGACGCGTCAGCTGGTCTCGTCGTCGCGGATGCCGGACACGGTGATGACGCCGCAGGCATCCCGTGAAGATCGAGCAGGCGATGTCGCGGCCGTCACCGCCTCAGCCCTGATCGGCTGAGGCCCTCGTCCGCTCTGCACCCCGGCGCCCGGGACGACCTGGGCCGCCAGAGGCTTCAGCCTGCTGAGGTGCGGTCGTCGTCGCTGGCCAACTGGGAGCCGGCGAGAGCCATGTGCCCCCGCAGCACATCCAGGGCGCCGGCTTCGTCGCCGCGTTCGATGGCGTCCACGATCGGTTCGTGCCGAGCGGCGGACATGGGCAGGCGGCGTTGCTCGTTGCTGGCGCTCATCACGGTCACCCGGATCGGGCCTTCCAGATGTCGCCACGTTCTGACCAGCATGGAGTTGCCGGACAGCTCGCACAGCAGGAGGTGGAAGCCGAGATCGGCCTCCACCTGGGCGGCGAAGTCGCCCGCGGCCTGATCGAGCCGGATCAGTGCCCGCCGCAGTTCCTCGACCGCGGCCTGGCGTCCGGCGGAGGCGATCACACCGGCGACGGCCAGGCCCTCGAGGGCGGCCCGCACCTCGTACAGTTCGTGCACCTCCGTCGGCGAGAGCCGGTGCACCTGGAGCATGCCTCGTGCGGCGGGAACCAGCAGTCCCTCTTGTTGCAGGTGCCGCAGCGCCTCTCGGACCGTGCCCCGGCTGATGCCGAGCCGACTGGCCAGTTCGACTTCTCCCAGATGCTCACCGGGCTGGTACTGCCCGGTGAGGATCGCGGTCCGCAGGGCACGCAAGGCCCGTTCTCGCAAGGTGCTGCGATCCAAGCTGGACAGGGATTCTGCGGCCATGGAGGGTCACCACCCCAACTTCAGTCCCAGACAGGATAGCCGACAATCGGCTGATGACTGTTGACACTCGGCAGTCAACTCACTTCACTATGAGCTGCGACACAGCCGTCACGCCGTTGAAACACGCATTTTGAGCCCAACCGCTAGCTAGTCGTCTTTCGGTCACACGTTGCATGTGGTGTGTGAGTACACCGTCGGTAAGCAGTGGCTACTGCCTGCTACCGGTTTGCCCCGGCCCCTCGGCCCATGGGCGACCACCGGCGAAACAGCGACTCATACAGCGACGTGCCATCGAAACCTCGAATCGAGGTAACAGCCATGACCGTCGCCACTCCGCTCCTGGCCGTTCGCGGTCTCACCAAAGCCTTCGGGTCCACCCGCGCGCTCGACGGTGTCGACCTGACCGTCGGGGCCGGCGAGGTGCACGCGCTGCTCGGCGCCAACGGGGCCGGCAAGTCGACACTGCTCGCCATCGTGGCCGGCGTCGAAAGCGCGGACGCCGGTGAACTGAACGTGGCAGTCCAGGACTCCCGTGACCACCCGCCGGTGGCCATCGTCCATCAGGAGCTGTCGCTGCTGCCGCACCTGTCGGTTCTGGAGAACATCGCCACACACGAACTGCTGCTCGCCGGCCGGGGACGGGGGCGGCGACGTCGGGCGCGTGCCGCGGCCGGGGCCGCGCTGGCCTCCCTGGGCCAGGATGCCGCCATCGACCTGGGCGCCCGGGTCGGCGATCTTCCGCTGGACCGCCAGCAGATGGTGGAGATCGCCCGCGGGCTGGCGCAGGGATCACGACTGCTGCTGCTGGACGAGCCCACTGCCTCACTGAACCGGCCGCAGGCGGAGAAGCTGTACACCGTGCTGCGCGGGCTGACTGCCAGCGGGGTGGGAGTGGTGCTGGTCAGTCACCGCTTCCGGGAGATTCGCGAGGTGGCCGACGTGGCCACCGTGCTGCGCGACGGACGCACCGTGGTGGACCGTGTGCCGTTGACCGACATCGACGACCGCACCCTGCTGGCGGCCATGGTCGGGGACGCCGCCCGGGCACTCGACCGGCCGGTGCCCAAGGCCGACCCGGCGGCCGGTGAGCCGCCCCTGCTCGAACTGCTCGACTCCGAAGCGCCCCTGCGGGTCGACCCCGGCGAAGTCGTCGGGATCACCTCTCTCGATCCCAGTGCCGCCAGTGACCTGCTGCTGCGGGCCTGGGGTGACCGCCCCCACCCGCCCGGGCAGACGATGCGGGTCCTGGGCCTCTCCACCGCCCGCTGGTCGCCTCAGCGCGCGTTGCGCGCGGGTGCCGGCTATGTCTCGGGCGACCGGGCCCGCGACGGTGTGCTGGGTGACCTCAGTGTGCTCGAGCATCTCCTCGGCCCGCAGCGGGTGGCCCGGCGGCGCCTGATCGCCCGCCCGGACGTGGCCACCGCCCGGCAGCTGGTCGACCGGTTCGCCATCAAACTGTCCGACCTCGCCGCCCCGCCCGAGGCGCTCAGCGGCGGCAACCAGCAGAAGGTGCTGTTCGCCCGCTGGGCCCCGCTGGGGGTACGGCTGCTGCTGCTCGACGATCCCACCCGGGGCGTCGACATCCACGCCAAGGTGGACATCTTCCAGGCCGTCGACGAGGTCGCCGCCGCCGGCGGCGGCGCCTTGTGGTGGTCCTCCGACCCCGAGGAACTGGCCGCGCGATGCCATCGGGTGCATGTGCTCGCCGGCCCCCGGGTCACCGCGACCCTCTCCGGCTCCCAGCTCACCGAGACGCAGATCGTCGACGCCCTGAACGCGAGCAGCACCACGGCCGCCGAGGCGCGGCCCCGACCCGCCGGCCCCGCAGAAGGAGGACCCCGGTGACCACCGTCCACACCGACCAGAAAGACGTCAGCCCCGGTCCGGCCCACTCTGTCCGCTACGGCGGGCCACGGCTGCTGCAGGTCGCCTCCCGGTTCCGCGTGGAGCTGGTCATCGCCGCCGCCTGTGTCCTGGTCGAACTCCTGCTCAGCACCGTCCAACCGGCCGCGATCAGCAGCGGCAACATCACCAACATCGCCCAGACCGCCGCCCCGCTGGTCATCATCGCCCTGGGGCAACTCCTGGTCATCGTCACCGCCGGGATCGACCTGTCCGTCGGATCGGTGTTCTCCCTGACCGGAATCGCCGCCGCCGCCCTGCTCAACCATCACGCGCCCACAGGCGTCGCGGTGTTGGGGGCGCTCGGCCTCGGCGCGTTGTTCGGCCTGTTCAACGGCGTGTGCGTCGCCGTGCTCGGACTGGCCCCGTTCATCGTCACCCTGGTCACCTACTCGGTGGCGGCCAGCCTCGCCTTCGTGGTCACCAACGGCAACTCCCAGCCGGTCGGCTCCACCGGCTTCGGCTCCCTCAACTCCGGCCACTACCTGGGGATCCCCAACTACCTGCTGTACGTGATCGTGCTGGTCGTCCTCCTGCAGTTGCTGCTGTCCGGTACGACCCAGGGCCGCTGGCTGTACGCGGTGGGCAGCAACGAGCGCGCCGCCCGGCTCATCGGGGTGCCGGTGCGCGGCATCAAGCTGGCCGCCTACACCGCGTCCGGGCTCCTGGCCGCGTTCGCCGCCGTCCTGTCCGTCTCCTACCTGGCCAACGCCGAATCCACCGCTGGGACGGGCCTGGAGCTCCAGGCCATCGCCGCCGTCGTCATCGGCGGCGCCAGCCTGTTCGGCGGGGTCGGCTCCGCGGTCGGCGCCCTCACGGGAGCGGTGCTCGTCGTGGTGATCCAGAACGCGGTGAACCTGCTCGGGGTCAACAGCTTCTACCAGGGCACCATCACCGGCCTGGTCATCCTCCTCGCCGTGCTCGCCGAGCGCCTCACCCGCCGCAGCCGCGCCCGCGGCGCCTGATCCGCCCGCCGGCGAGCACCCCACCCGCAGACCCCCAGAAAGGACCAACCCATGCGCTCAGCCCGTTCCCGCAGAGACCGCAGGGCCCGCCGACCGCTCGCCCTGTCCGCAACCGTCCTGGCCACGGCCCTGGCCGCGGTCGGCTGTCAGGCCAACAGCTCGGCCACCCCCGGCCAGGCCAAGACCGTCAAGGGCATGAAGGTCGCCTACCTCGCTCCCTCGCTCGACATCTCCTACTGGCAATGGGTCTACTCCGGCGTCCAGCAGGAGGCCCGCAAGCACGGCCTCAAGGTCACCCGGTACAACGCCAACAACTCGCCCAGCGCGCAACTGGCCAACGTCAAGACCGCGATCGCCGCCGGAGCCGACATGATCGTCATCGGTCCGGTCAGCTCCACCAGCACCCCACCGGTCCTCGCGGCGGCCAAAGCCGCCAAGGTGCCCATCTCCTTCGCCGGCATAGGCCCCCAGCCCGGCGCCACCGACTACACGTCCGCGATCACCGCGAACAACTACCGCACGGGCGTCGACGAGGGAAGCTTCGTCTGCCGGCAGGCCAAGAAGCGCGGCGGCAACAAGATCGGCATGCTGTCGCTGCCCCAGGACAGGGAGAACGCGCAGAAGTACCTGCGGGGAGCGCGGGAAAGTTTCAAGCGCGACGGCTGCAAGCTGGTGCAGATCCTGCAGAGCCACAGCCTGACCGTCAGCGAGGCGGTCTCCCAGACCAACGACCTGCTCACCGCCCACCCCGACATCACCGGCATCTACGGCATGTACGACGCGGCCGGCACGGGCGCGGCCAAGGTGCTGAAGACCCGCGGATCGGTCGGCAAGATCGCCCTCGCGACCGCCGACGGCAGCCCCACCACCGTCGCGCTGCTCAAAGAAGGCGCCATCCAGGGACTGTTCCTGCAGGAGGCCGTCGGACAAGGGATCGAGGGCGTGATCCAGGACGTCAACGCCATGCTCGGCAAGCCGGTGAAGAAGAGCATCCCGCTCAACGAGCCCCTGGTCACCACCGGGACGCTGACCTCGCCCGAAGCCCAGAAGGTGCTGCAGCGGACCTACCCGCCGTCGGCCGGCCCCTACAACTGACCAACCGCATACGGAGACCGCCCAACTGCATACGGAGACCGACATGTTCAGCGATCACGATCTCGTCGACCTCACCCTCACCCTCGACGAACGACTGCCCACCACCTGGCCGCCCCACGTTCCCTTTCTCCGGCACATCTGGAACTGGTTCGAGGACGTGGACGAGGGTCACCACGTGCTGCGCAGCCACTGCGGCTCGTACTTCACCGAGGCTCTGCTGCTGGACGAGCACATCGGAACCCACTTCGACGCCCCCTCCCACTTCCTCCCGGAGCACGCCCACACGGGAGCGGACCCCATCACCGGTGACATGGTCGACGTGAGGGTCTTCTCCGGCGCCGCCGCGGTCATCGACGTCACGGCCGTGGAAGCCCGCGGCGCCGCACCCGGCACCAGCCCCTTCATCACCAAGGACGACGTGGAGAGCTGGGAGAAGCAGCACCGGACGCTGCAAGCCGGAGACATCGCCCTGTTCCGCACGGGCTGGGACCGCTACTACACCAGCCGCAACGGCGGGCGCGGATACGCCTACGACGTCGCCGTACTGAAACAAGCCCCCGGGTGGCCGGCCCCGGACGTCGACTGCATGCGCCACCTGCTCGACCGCGAGGTGCGCTGCATCGGTACGGACGCCCCCAGCATGGGAGCCGCGCAGGACGGGGGCCCGGTCCATGTCGAGGGCCTCGGCGGTGGCGCCGTGTTCATCGAAGGACTCGCCAACCTCGGCCAACTCCCCGACACCGGCGCCTACTTCCAGTTCCTCCCCTTGAAGATCTCCAGGTCGTCCGGCGGCCCGGGCAGGGCGATCGGCTGGCTGCCCGCAGCCCGGTAGTGGGCCGTGTGCACCCGGCCGGGGAGGGCGAGGGAAGAGTGCGCCGAGGACGCCTCGGTCACGAACGGGACGTCGACGACGTCGCGGCGCCCGGCCACCGGTAAGGCCACACGCCGGAACCCGTCCCGGCGCGTGGGCTCCGGCCTCGTCACTCGCAGCTCGCCATCCCGTGGCGGAAGGCCGTTTCGGCGCACGGACCGTCCGTCGTACGCGGACGCTGGGCCCTGCGTCTCGATCACCGTCGGCCGACGGGCAGATCGTGGCGAGCCGACGGCTCCGGACGCACCGCCACACTGCAACGTCCTGTCACCTCGTCCAGAGTCAGTCCGGCAGCAGACGTCGGTCCAGGGTCAGGCGGTCTCACGGGTGCCGTCGTGTTCGATGCCCAGCTGCTCGATCGCCGAGGTCATGTGCGCGTGCAGGATCGCCTGGGCCGCCGCCGCATCTCCGCGTGCGATCGCGTCGGCGATGGGCGCGTGGGAGGTCGCGGACATGGCTACATCACGGCGTTCGCCTGCGGCGCTCATGATGACCACGCGCATGGGTCCCTCGAGCTGCCGCCAGGTCCTGAGGAGTATCGAGTTGCCGGAGAGCTCGCACAGCAGCAGATGGAAGCCGAGATCGGCCTCGACCTTCGCGGCCAGATCCGCTCCTGACTCGAAGGCGTCGTGGAGCTTTTCCAGTGCCTTGCGCAGTGCTTCGGCCGCGTCCTGTCTGCGTGGTGACGCGATGATCTGCGCAACCGCGAGTCCTTCGAGGGCTTCCCGGACCTGGAACAGCTCCCGCACCTCGGTCGGGGTCAGTTGGGACACGCGCAGCATGCCGCGGGCTCCCGCGGTGACGAGCCCCTCCTGCTGGAGGTGGCGTAGAGCTTCGCGTACCGTGCCGCGGCTCACCGACAGGTGCTCGGCGATCTCCACTTCTCCGAGGTGGTCGCCGGGGCGGTACTGACCGGTGGTGATGGCCGTCCGCAGGGCCACGAGCGCTTGCTCCCGGAGGGTCGTCGAGCGAGTGAGACTGGACAGCGCCTGACCGGACACGGTCGAAACCCCTTTCAACGCCGCGAGCGATCATAGTAGCCCAGCTGTCGTCTGCTGACAGTCGGCAGTTTGACCGCCGGGAGGGTTGACACGTCTCTTCATCGGGCCCAGCATCATTCTCGACTGTTAACAGTCGACAGCCAACAGCGAGCCCGGGACGGCTCGCTCGCCTACGATCAAGGAGGATCGGCATGGCTGAGTTCTCGGCGCCGCAGCAGGCGGCGCACGGGTCGCCCGAGCGTCTGAGGGTCGCCGTCGGGTGCGGGGTCGGCGCGACCATCGAGACATACGACTTCATCGGCTTCGGGACGGCCGCCGCTCTCTATTTCGGTGATGTGTTCTTCCCGGACTCCGATCCGCTCTCGGCCACCCTGCTGTCCTTCGCGACGCTCGGGATCGGCTTCGCCGCACGGCCGCTCGGCGGTGTGATCGCCGGACACCTCGGCGACCGGATCGGCCGCAAGCCCGTACTGGTCGGCTCCCTGCTGCTGATGGGCATCGCGACTGTACTGATCGGCTGCCTGCCCACGTACCAGATGGTCGGGATCTGGGCGCCGGTGCTGCTGGTGGTCGTCCGGGTGATCCAGGGGCTCGCCTTCGGCGCCGAGTGGGGCGGTGCCATCCTGATGACCTTCGAACACGCTCCGTGGCGGCGGCGTGGGCTGTACACGGGCATCACCCAGGCCGGCTTCCCGGTCGGGCTGCTGCTCGCCAACCTCGCCTTCCTGTTCAGCCGGCACACCCTGAACGACACCTGGGCCTGGCGCGTGCCGTTCCTGCTCAGCTCCGTCCTGATCGCGGTCGGCATCTTCATCCGGCTCAAGATCGACGAGTCGCCCCAGTTCGAGGCGCTCAAGGAGTCCGGCGAAGTCGTCAAGAACCCGTTGCTCGAGGTGATCCGGGAGGACTGGCGCAACGTCCTGCGGGCCTTCTGCCTGCGCATCACGGAGACCGCCGGGTACGCCGTCTCGGTCACCTTCGTGCTGTCCTACCTGGACGACGGCGACGCCCCCGACGTCTCGAGCACCACCACCCTCACCGCCCTGGTGACCGCCGCGGCCCTCGGTATCGCCGCCACCACGCTCTGGGGCCGCCTCTCGGACCGGATCGGCCGCCGCCCGGTCTATCTGCTGGGCTGCGCGGTGAGCGTCGCCTGGGGCTTCCCGCTCTTCCTGTCCGTCAACACCGAAGCCGCGGCACTCGTCCTGCTCGCCTTCCTGATCAGCTACGCCGTCTGCCAGAACTCTCTCGCGGGTGTCCAAGGGGCCTGGTTCTGCGAGCTGTTCGCGACCAGGACCCGTACCGCCGGAACCTCCCTGGCCTACCAACTGTCCGCTGTGGTCTCCGGGTTCACACCGATGATCGCCACGGCGCTCTACTCCGCCACCGGTTGGACCGGGCCCGCCATCCTCTTCAGCTGCTACGGGCTGCTGGGCCTCGTGGCGGCGCTGGTGACGCGCGAGACATGGGGCGTGGACGAACGCCGGGCAGCCGACCGGGCGGTGACCGCGTCCGCCCAAGCCCCTCTCCCTGCTACCCCCTGACAGAGACGAGGATCAACGTGATGTCCCCTCAGGCAGTCGGAACAGCGGTTCCGTCGACCCGGCGCGTCAGCGCCCTGAAGGACTCCGCCTACCGCATCCGTATGCACGCGCTGGACATGGGGGAGACCCAGGGCCAGGGCTACATCGGACAGGCGCTGGGCGTGGCCGACATCCTGGCCGTCGTCTACCAGGATGTCCTCAACCACCGTCCCGCCGAGCCGGACTGGCAGCAGCGCGACCGGTTCCTGCTCTCGATCGGCCACTACGCGATCGCGCTGTACGCGGCGCTCGCCGAGGCCGGCGTTCTGGACGTCGGCGAGCTCGCCACCTACGGCAGCGACGACTCGCGCCTGCCCATGTCGGGCATGGCCTCCTACACGCCCGGCATGGAGATCTCCGGCGGCTCCCTGGGCCATGGCCTCGGCGTGGCCACCGGCATGGCGCTCGGCCTGCGCCACCAGGGCAGCGACGCACGCGTCTACAACCTGCTCTCCGACGGCGAACTGGACGAGGGCTCCACCTGGGAGGCGGCACTTGCCTGCGCCCACCACGGCCTGGACAACGTCACCGCCATCGTCGACGTCAACGCCCTGCAGGCGGACGGCCCGACCAAGGGCGTGCTGCGCACCGAGCCGGTCACGGCCAAGTGGGAGGCCTTCGGCTGGCACGCCATCCGCGTGGACGGCAACGACATCGAGGCGCTCCTCGCGGCCTTCGACAGCCTGCGCGGGCACCGTGGCTCACCGGCCGTGGTCATCTGCGACACCCGGATCGGATGCGGCGTCCCGATGCTGGAGACGCGCGAGAAAGCCCACTTCATGCGGGTCGAGGAACACGAATGGCAGCTCGCCCGCGACCAGTTGACGGAGCGTCACCACACCGCCGCCCAGGAAGAGGGAACCGCCCGATGAGCACCTCCGTCCCGGCCCAGGCCCCGCAGCGCAAACTCACCACCTCCGCGATGATCGCCTCGATCGCCGAGGAGGGCCAGCGCACCACCAAGGCGCCCTTTGGACACGCGCTGGCCCGGCTCGCCGACGAACGACCCGACATCGTCGGACTCTCCGCGGACCTCGCCAAGTACACCGACATGCACGTCTTCCGGGACGCCCACCCCGACCGCTTCTTCCAGATGGGCATGGCAGAACAGGCGATGCTGGGCGCGGCCGCGGGTCTGGCCGAGGTGGGCCTGACCCCGTTCGCCTCCACCTACTCCGTCTTCGCCACCCGCCGCGCCTACGACTTCCTGTGCCTCGACATCGCCGAGCCGCAGCTGAACGTCAACGTCGTGGGCGCCCTGCCCGGCCTGACCACCGGCTACGGCCCCAGCCACCAGGCGACCGAGGACCTGGCCATCCTGCGGGGCATGCCCGGCCTGACGATCGTGGACCCCGCGGACTCGATCGACATCGAACAGGCTGTCCCGGCACTGGCCGCCCACCCCGGCCCCACTTACATGCGGCTGCTGCGCGGAGCCGTACCGACCGTCCTCGACGAGTACGACTACCGGTTCGAACTCGGCAAGGCGGCGCGGCTGCGCGGCGGACGCGACGTGTTGTTCATCTCCACCGGCCTCATGACGGTACGGGCCCTGACCGCGGCCGAGGAACTCGCGCACGACCAGGTGGACGTCGCCGTCCTCCACGTACCGACGATCAAACCGTTCGACCGCGAGACGGTCCTGCGGGAGACCGCCCAGGGACGCCTCGTGGTAACGCTAGAGAACCACAGCGTCGTCGGGGGCCTCGGCGAGTCCGTGGCGTCCTGTCTGGCCTTCGCTCAGCAGACGGCACGCATCGTCCCGATCGGGCTGCCGGACGAGTTCCTCGCCGCGGGCGCGCTGCCCACGCTCCACGACCGCTACGGCCTCTCCGTCGCGGCGATCAAGGAACGCGTCCGCCGCGAACTCTGAACCCGTCCACTCCTCTTCCCCCCCCTTCTCAGGAGCACCGCATGGGCACCGACCCCACCCCTCGCACCGCCGTCATCACCGGCGCCGGCTCCCGGCGCGGCATCGGCCGCGCGACCGCGCACGCCCTGGCAGCTGCCGGCTACCACATCGCCGTCCTCGACCTGGACAAGGAGGCCGCCGAGGACACCGCCCGGGAAGTCGCTGACAGGCACGGGGTGCAAGCCCTCGGACTTGCCGCGGACGTCACCGATGCCGACGCGGTCGACGCCGCCGTCGGGGCGGTCGAAGCAGCGCTCCCGCCGGTCGGCGCCCTGGTCAACAACGCGGGGATCACGTCCCCGACCCGCTTCCTCGACGTCACGCCCGCCGAATGGGACCGGATCCTCGAGGTCAACGTCCGCGGGAGCTTCCTGGTGACCCACCGGGTGGCTGCCGGGATGGCCGAGCGCGGGTTCGGCCGCATCGTCTTCCTGTCGTCCGTCTCCGCCGAGCGCGGGGGTGGGGTGTTCGGCGGAGTAGCCTACTCGACGGCCAAGGCCGCCCTGTTGGGCTTCGCCAAGGCGCTCGCCCGCGAACTCGGCCCGTCCGGAGTCACCGTCAACTCCGTCGCCCCGGGCCTGATCGACACCGACATCACCCAAGGCAAGCTGGACGAGCAGCGCAAGGCGGCCATGATCGCGGACGTTCCCGTACGCCGCATCGGCGCGGTCGAGGACGTGGCCGACGTCATCGCCTTCCTGGCCCGGCCCGAGTCCGGCTACCTCACCGGCGTGACGTACGACGTCAACGGCGGGTCCCACATCCATTGACCGGGCCCCGAGCGGAGGGGAAGGCCGACCGGCGGATCACGTGCGCACCTCCCGGTCGGCGGCCGCCACGGGGAAGACCCGTTCGGTCGGCTGCGAGACTGAGGTGCAGGACGCGTTTCCTGCAGACGGCGCTGGTCGCACACATCGGCGGGGACCGCGGCGCAGCCGCCATGCGGTGGGACATGAGGAAGGGGCACGGTACATGCGGCTCATCCCTGCCGGCGAGATCGCCTGATGACGGTCATCGCTCTTGAGGAGCACCACGGCACGCAGGCCTTTCGGTATGCGAATGCGGACCATCCCCTCCTGCGGACCCCGCAAGTGCGAGAACCCCATGACGGCCCCGCTGGAGCGGGGTTCTCGGGGGTCGGCGAGCAGATACTCGTCTATCTCACCGGCCTCGCCGTCTACCGGGCCTCGGCGACCTACCGCGGCGAGGGGAAGACGGACGCCAAGGACGCCTTCGTCATCGCCGACCAGGCCCGCGTCCACCGGGACCTCGGCCTGCTGCGGCCCGGTGACGAGATCGCTGTCGACCTGCGCACCCTGACCACCAGGCGCCTGGACGTGGTCTTCGACCGTACCCGGCAGATCAACCGGCTTCGTGCTCAACTGCTGGAGATCTTCCCGGCGTTGGAGCGGTCGCTCGACCTGACCCGCAAGGGGCATGTCCTGTTGCTGACCGCTCACCAGACTCCGGCCGCGATCCGCCGGGCGGGCACCAGACGGATCGAGACCTGGCTGAGGAACAGGGGTGTCAGAGGTGCCGCCTCGATCGCGAAGACGGCCGTGGAGGCGGCGCAGGCCCAGCACACCGCGCTGCCCGGTGAGAAGCTGGCCGCTGCCATGGTGGCCCGTCTCGCGAAGGGGGTGATGGCCCTCGATGAGGAGATCGCGGAACTCGATGCCCTGATCGAGGCCCGGTTTCGCGAGCATCCGCACGCCGAGGTGATCCTGAGCCTGCCCGGCATGGGCGCCAGACTCGGCGCCGAGTTCATCGCCGCGACCGGCGGAGACATGGACGCCTTCGGCAGCTCCGACCGCCTGGCCGGCTTCGCCGGCCTGGCCCCCAGACCTCGTGACTCTGGACGCGTCAGCGGCAACCTCCGCAGGCCCAGGCGCTACCATCGCGGTCTGCTCAGGACCATGTACCTGTCGGCCATGGTCAGCTTGCAATGCTGCCCGGCCTCGAAGGCGTACTACGACCGGAAGCGAAGCGAGGGCAAGGGACACAAGCAAGCCCTGCTGGCCCTCGCACGCCGACGCCTCAACGTTCTGTGGGCGATGATCCGTGACGGAGAGTGTTTCCATTCTTCACCTCCCGTCACACTCGCGGCTTGACATCACGATTGGGAAGTTCCTTAGGAATGTTGGGCGGTCCGGCAGGACCGGGTGTGGCCGATGGGGTGTATTCCGTCGGTGGTTTGTGGAGAATGGCCGCCCGGTACTCCGGGACGCTCCCACTCGCGCCAATGGCTTGCCGGCCCCACGAGGCCTGACGTCGGGGTGTCGTCCTCATCCTCGACGGCCTGCGCATCGAAGCCGTCCACCCGCTCCCCGCCGCCCCGGCAATCGCATGGCAATACGGGATGGCCGCTCGCGGTCACGACGACCGCCGCCGTACTCCTGAAACCGCCCCCAGCACCGACCAACACGCAACAGGACACATCGGAGCAACCGTGCTGACCGTCAACGCCTATGCCGCCGCCTCGCCCCCTCGGGTCTGTACGCTCACCGGTGTAATTGATGATCATGGAAGAGACATCAAGTGACTGACACCGTGACCGAGTTCGTGGCCGCCGATGACCAGGCGGAACCGTCGCTGGAGACTGCGGCGGTCGAGCAGAAGCTGATCGACCAGCTCGTCGAGCAGGCCCGGAGCAAGGGCCTGCAGCTGACCGGCGAGGGCGGCCTGTTGCAGCAGCTGACCAAGACGGTTCTGGAGTCCGCCCTGGAGGGCGAGATCACCGACCATCTCGGCTATGACAAACACGATTCGGCGGGCAAGGACGGCGGGAACTCCCGTAACGGCACCCGGTCCAAGACGGTGCTGACGGACATCGGGCCGGTCGAGATCGACGTGCCCCGTGACCGGGAGGGCTCCTTCGAGCCGGCCATCGTCAAGAAGCGGCAGCGCCGGCTGACGGGTGTGGACGAGATGGTCCTCTCGCTCTCGGCGAAGGGCCTCACGCACGGGGAGATCTCCGCGCACCTGGCCGAGGTCTACGGCGCGAGCGTGTCCAAGACGACCATCAGCACCATCACCGACAAGGTGATGGACGGCATGGCCGAATGGCAGAACCGCCCGCTCGACCGCGTCTACCCGGTCGTCTTCATAGACGCCATCAACGTCAAGATTCGCGATGGCCAAGTAGCGAACAGGCCGATCTACGTGGCTCTGGCGGTGACCGCTGAGGGGCACCGAGACATTCTCGGACTGTGGGCCGGTGACGGTGGCGAGGGCGCGAAACACTGGCTGCGGGTGCTCTCCGAGCTGAAGAATAGAGGCGTCGAGGACGTCCTGATGCTGGTCTGCGACGGGCTGAAGGGGCTGCCCGACGCGGTCGGCGAGGTCTGGCCGCGAACTGTGGTGCAAACGTGTGTAGTTCACCTGCTGCGGGCGTCGTTCCGATACGCGGCCCGGCAGGACTGGGACAAGATCGCGAAGGCGCTGAAGCCCGTCTACACCGCGCCGAGTGAGGACGCGGCCACGACCAGGTTCCTGGAGTTCGCCGAGGTCTGGGGGAAGAAGTATCCGGCGATCGTCCGCCTCTGGGAGTCCAGTTGGGCCGAGTTCACGCCGTTCCTCCAGTTCGATGCGGAAATACGCCGCATTGTGTGCACGACGAACAGCATCGAGAGCGTCAACGCCCGCATCCGCAAGGCCGTCCGCTCCCGCGGGCACTTCCCGACGGAGCAGGCCGCGCTCAAGTGCGTCTACATGGCTGTCATGAGCCTCGACCCGACCGGCGCCGGCCGCAAACGCTGGACCATGCGCTGGAAGGGCGCGATGAACGCCTTCGACATGGCCTTCGACGGCCGCCTCACCGCAGGCCAACTCTAGCCACACCAACCCCAGTTACACCGCTAGCTTTACAGACCCAGCCCCGACAACCGTCGAACGCCGCGATCTGGGCCCGCGTGACGTACTGATCGAGATCAAGTACTGCGGCATCTGCCATACCGACATCCACTGGGTCCGCGGCGACTGGGGAGCCAAGGACTACCCCGTCGTCCCCGGCCACGAGATCGCCGGCATCGTCACCCAAGTCGGCCCGGAGGTCACGCGGCACGCCGTCGGCGACCGCGCCGGCGTCGGCTGCATGGTCAACTCCTGCCGCGAGTGCGGCCCGTGCCGCCAGGGCGAGGAGCAGTACTGCACCCAGGGCCACATCCTCACCTACGGTTCGGTCGACCGCGACGGCACGCTCACCCAGGGCGGCTACTCCACCCATGTCGTCGTCGACCAGGATTTCGTCCTGCGCATCCCCCAAGGCATCGGACTCGACACGGCGGCGCCGTTGCTGTGCGCGGGCGTCACGACGTATTCACCGCTCACCCGCTGGGGCGCCGGTCCCGGCAAGATCGTCGGCGTCATCGGTCTCGGCGGTCTCGGCCATGTGGCCGTGAAACTGGCGAAGGCGATGGGTGCCGAGGTCACCGTCCTGTCCCGCACACTGGCGAAGCAGGACGACGGGCTCGGCCTCGGCGCCGACCACTACTACGCCACCAGCGACCCGGCGACCTTCGAACACCTGGCGAGCACCTTCGACCTGATCGTCAACACCGTCAGTGCCGAACTCGACATCGACGCCTATCTGTCCCTGCTCGCCGTCAACGGCACCCTGGCCATCGTCGGCGCCACCCCCAGGTTCTCCCTCGACCGCTTCAGCCTGGTGCGCAACCAACGGGCCTTCGCCGGCTCCCAGATCGGCGGAATCCCCATCACCCAGCAGATGCTCGACTTCTGTGCTGAGCACGGCATCGGCGCCGAGGTCGAGGTCATCCCGGCGGAGCATGTCGGCGTACACGTGAACGTGGCTCTGGCAAGATTTTCGTAGGCGGAGATCATCTGGGTGCGGCGGCCGCCGGAGCCGCGTAACGGGCAGTCTCTGACTGTGGTCTGCTGAACTGCCGTCTGTTTTACCGCATTTGGCGGGTGTGCTGGTCGAGTCGGTCGATGTCTCCGGTCCTTGCGTGGTGGTCCGGGCCCGGACCAGATCCGGCGCGCCGGCGGGTTGTACGGGGTGCGGGACGAGGAGCGAGCGGAGCCATAGCCGTTACGTGCGGCACCTCGCTGATACCGCGCTCGGTGGCCGTCCGGTGCGGATCGACTTGAGCGTGCGCCGTCTGTACTGCGAGAACACGGTCTGTCCGAAGGTGACCTTTGCCGAACAGGTGCCGGAGCTTACGGTGCGCTATCAGCGGCGCACGCCGCTGCTGCAGCACCTGGTCGAGGCAGTCGGTGTGATGCTGGCCGGCCGGGGCGGGGCCCGGATGCTGCGTGTCCTCAACGTCGAGCTCTCGCGATGCATGTATTGCCCTGTGAGGTTGGGGACGCGGCTGGCGGGTGGTTGGCCGTTGAGCGCGGTGTGTCCGCGGTGGTGATTGTAGGTGTGCAGCCAGTCGGGGAAGGCGTCGCGTCGTTCCTGCTCTGTTCGGTAGGAGCGGGTGTAGGCCCATTCGTCGAGCAGGGTGCGGTTGAAGCGTTCGACCTTGCCGTTGGTCTGTGGCCGGTAGGGCCGGGTTCGCTTGTGGGCGATCCCGGCCGCTGCCAGTAGGTCGCGCCAGTCGCGGGAGCGGTAGCAGGAGCCGTTGTCGGTCAGGACCCGCTCGACAGTGATCCCGCACGAGGTGAAGAACGCCTGGGCGCGGGTCCAGAAGGCGGTTGCGGTTTCCTTCTTCTCGTCCGCGTGGATCTCGCTGTAGGCGAGGCGGGAGTGGTCGTCGACGGCGGTGTGGAGGTAGCTGTAGCCGGCGTTCTGGCGGTTCTTGCGGCCCGCCTGGCGGCCCAGGACCTTGTGGCCGCCGCCGTCGGGGATGTTGCCGAGCTTCTTGATGTCCACGTGCACCAGCTCGCCGGGACGGTCGCGCTCGTAGCGGCGTATAACGCGGCCGGTGGCCCGGTCCAGGTGCGTGAGGCGGGCCAGACGGTAGCGGGTCAGCACACGGTGCACGGTTGAGGGCACCAGCCGCAGCAGGTGCGCGATGCGGGTCGGCCCCCAGCGGCGCAGGACACGGACCTTGATGATGCGCCGCTCGGTGCGGGTCGGTGTTCTGCGCGGGCTGGTGCGCGGGCAACTGGAGCGGTCGCTCATGCCTGCTTCGCCGAACGTCCGATAGCGGTCGGCCCACCGCTGGGCGGTGGTCGGCGAGACCTGGAAGCGTTCGGCGGCCCGGCGCAGGGTCCATCCGTCATCGACCACGCAGCGGGCAAGGCGCAGTCGGCCGGTCTCGGTCAGGGGTGCATTACGGTGGGGCATGAGGGCCTTCTGCTGGTCGGTGGAGATGTCGCAATCCACACCGAACCCGGAAGGCCCTCACTCGTTCAAGATCACCCCACCGTGATCACTGTCACCAACCTCCGTGGACAGAACAGCTAGCGCTTCGTCATCGACACCTCGACTCTGGCGACCGGGCCCTGAGCACGGTCCCCGCCATCGGAACCGGTCACGGGGACGGGGCGCCCGAGAGGGCCAGCCCCAGTGCTACGCCGGCTCACGCCCTGTCCCCACCGCCTGGAGCGCCCCTGATCGCTCCAGGAAGAAGCGCCGACTGGTGGCGTTCTGGGCGAGAGCGAAGCCGAGAGCGAAGACCTTCTGGCGATCGAGTCCGTAGGAGATCATCCGGTTGTTCCACAAGCTCTGGTCGAACTGGCTGTGCACGGACAGCGACCTTTGCTGGTCGACGCTGTCCTCAACGATCTGGCGGCGAGCAGCCCGCATTAGAGGACCGGGACGATCGTGCTGGGGGCCTCCTCTTCTGCACTCTGCCCTGGTCTGCGGAGTCATCCAGGGGCGCGGGGTCTCGGCGTGGCGCTCCTCCTGTCCCGCGGGTTGCGAGATCCGCGGGTATGTAGATCATCATATCGATCACGCGGTGAGCGTGCTGCTGGCATGGCTTGGGCCTGGACGTGCCGTGTGGTCTCACTCGGTGCGAGGAGTGGCCGTGGCCGCACTGGCGGGCGTCCAGTGCGTCACAGCAGGCCCAGATTCGCAACCATCGCATAGAAATAGTTGCGATGATGGAGATTGGTTGCGACACTGGTATCGCAGGGATGGACGGCGTGAGGGGAGGCGGCTATGCGAGGCGGACTGACAGGCATGGAAGCGCTGGGTTCGTTGCTTCCTGCAGAATCCTTGACCCGGACTGCAAGCCCTGCCGACGTCGGACACCGAGTCGGACAGGCCCGTACCCGCCGTGGACTGACGGGTGATGCCCTCGGTGCCCTCGTCGGGCTGGGTAAGGACCAAATCTCGAAGATTGAAAACGGTCGGCGCAAGATCGGTGTCCGGGAGCTGCCGAAGTTCGCGGAAGCCTTGGGCGTCTCGGTAGCCCATCTGCTCGGGCAGCCTTCCCGGCCGACCTTGGCCATGGCTCACCGGCTGGCAGGCGACACCAACCCGGACGAGGACAGTAACGCCAAGCGCCGCGCCCTGCAGTTGCTTGAGGTCGAGGACGTTCTGACGCAGCGCGCGGCGCCGCCTCCTGCCTTGCCGACCGCAGCAGGGCAGCAGGTTTTCGACTACGCACGCAGGGAACTGTCCCAGCGTCCGCGCAACAAGGCCGAGGCCGAACGCCAGGGCAAACACCTGGCCGAGCAAATGAGACGCCAACTTGGCCTGGGGTCGCACGAGCTGGGTGACCTGCCCGGACTGATCGAGCGGCACTTCGGGGTCGACGTAGCGTTGTCTCCGCTCGGAACTCAGACGGATGGGCTGTGCATCCATGGTGACGGTGTGGCGCTTATCGTGGCCAGCACTGACTTCTCCCAAGGCCATGTGCGGTTCACACTCGCTCACGAACTGGGCCACCACCTGCTCGGTGACCCTCGAGACGTCATCAACGAGGGCGAGCGGGACATGTTCGCCGACAATCTGCAAGAAAGGCGTGTCAACGCCTTTGCGGGCCAGTTGCTGATGCCCGAGGAGGGCATTCGCGAGACCCTGAAATGGCTGAGTGTCGGACGTGTCACCGAGCGCAGCCTGGTGGCACTCATGGAGCAGTTCGGCGTCTCCCTGGCGGCCCTGGTCTACCAGCTCTGCGCCATGGGCTTGATCACCTACGATCAGAGCAAGCGCCTGCGCAGCCAGAGGGTGACAGATCTCGTCACACGCCACGCCTCGGTGGCTCCCACTGGTGCGGGGATCACGGTTCGGCAGACAGTCCGCGCGCCCGAGCGTCTCTTGAGCGCCGCGGTAGACGCAGCCCGCAACCAGCACGTGGGCCTGGGCGTAGTGGCGACATTGCTGCAACGCGAGGACGACGATGCTTTGTGGGATGTGGTGATGGAAGCTGATCCCGAGGTGCTCGTCTGACGCCGGCCAGCGCGGTGACGACTCCCGCGCCCGCAAAGCCTGCCCTGTGGTTCGTCGACACCTCCTCGCTGTTGTCCCTTGCCGCTGATGACAACTTGCGCCAGACGGTGCAGGGCGAACTGGTATCGCAGCGCCGCGTCTTGCTGGACGTCGTCCTCGACGAGCTGGACCGCCTGGCAAGCCAGGGCCCGCCGGGCATCAAAGACCTGGCGGTAGCAGCGCTGGGGCAACTCGACTGGCTCGGCGAACCCGTAGACACCGACGAACTTGTCGCGGCGGAGCGGGTCGTGGAGATTCAGGACATCATGCGCAGCGGCAGGAGCCTGAGACATGCGGCGGAGCACTGGGCAGAGTCAGTGATCATGGCCATGGCCGAGCGGCTTCAGCAGATGGACCCGTACATGCTGTGCGAGGACTACAACGCACGCATTGAATCACTCCACCACAACCTCACGCCCTTCAGCATCCACAAGCTGCTGGCTCGCATGGTCCAGGCTGATCGCCTCGCCGCTGACGAAGCGGTTACTTTCGCCGATGCTCTCCAGGCTGCTGAACGAGGGAAGGACTACACGGCCGCGGAGTTCATATCCGGCCGGTTGGGACGTGTGGGCCAGCCCTAGCCCGGGGAGCTGGACGGCCGCCGACCTCCCGCCGCCGACATCTGGTCGAGCACGCACACTCAACGCCGTGGGCGGCTGGCGCATGTGAGATGGGTGCGGCTCGTTTCGAGGGATGGGCTGACCTGCGAAGACGTTGATTGGTCTGCGGGTGGGCAGGTCTCTTCCTGACGGGAGGAGGCGGTGCTGGTGGGTTCATTGCTTGAGGCGATCGAGGCCGAGGATGCCGCGGTCCGGGGGCGGGTGGAGGAACTTGAGGCTCAGGCCGCGGAGCTGACGGTGCGGCTGGAGGCTGAGCGTGAACGGCTCTCGCGGCTGGTGATCACGCGGGAGACGGCGGGTGAGCTTCTGGCGAGGATGGCCGGCGGTGATCGGGCAGAGCCGGTGCGGGAGCCGCCGGGGGCGGAGGATGTGTCGCCGTTCGCGGGGGTGGAACGGCGGGTCGTGGGAGTTCTGGCGGTGCCGAAGTGGCAGCCGGGGCTGGAGCCGGGAGTGCTGCCACGGGACTATCAGGACATCCTGGAGGTTGTGGGGGATGCTCCGGGGCCGGTGCGGGCGAAGCAGATAGTGCCGAGGATCGGCCTGCCCGCCGAGACCGCGAAGATCGAGGGGACACGCGCGAAGCTGAAGCGTCTGGTCGAACGCGGCTGGCTGGACGAGACCTCGCCCGGCCTGTTCACCCCGTCCCGCACCAGGACGGCCGGTTCGTCCAACTCGCCCTGAAAGAGGGGCTCTTCCTTCTAGATTCGTAGGTGCCAACCAAAACGAACCGGAAGAAAGAAGAGCCCGGGTGGAACAGTACGACACCAGCGGCACGCCTGACCCGTTCGCCCGCTCGGTCAGTGCCTTCGAATCGCTGACGGCCACCCTGTCAGCAGGAGGGGCCGGCGAGTGGACCCACTCCGAACTGGAAGAACACCTCGACCACGCCGGACGCGCCCTGATCCGCCAGCTCCTGCAGGACCATCTCGACCTGCGGGCGATACGCGAGGAACAGCGAACCCGGGACGTATCCGCTCCACGCCTGGTGGGGCCGGAAGGAAAAGAGCGTCCGTGGCGCGAGGCGGGGCACGAACGGTGGCTGGCCTGCCTGTTCGGACACGTGAGGGTGCGCCGCGTCGCCCACCGGGGACCGGGAGTGGGTAACGTGCATCCCGCGGATGCGTGTCTGTCGCTGCCCGCGGGGCGTCACTCGCTGGGCCTTGGGCGCCTGGCGGTCACCGATGCCGTCCGCGGCTCCTACGGCCAGGCCCTCGAAGCGGTCCGCCGCCGCTGCGGCCATGTGCTGGGCAAACGGCAGCTCGCCGGGCTCGTGGTGTCCGCGGCCGCTGACATCGACGCGTTCTACCGGGCCAGGACCGCCGTCCCCTGCACCCGCATCCAGGCCGACGGCAAGGGCATCGTCATGCGGCCCGAGGCCCTGCGCGAAGCGACCCGCATCAAGGCCGAGAAGACCGCGGCCCAGGGCCGACGCGGCCGGCTCGCACCCGGCGAGAAACCCAACCGCAAACGAATGGCCACCGTCGCCTGTGTCTTCGACGTCCGCCCCGCACCCCGCCGCCCCCACGACGTGATCCACCCGCCCGGCGGCCGCACCGGCCACCGCACACCCCGGCCCGGCCCGAAAGCCAGGAACAAGTGGTGCACCGCCTCGGTGATCCGCCCGCCCGAACACGTCATCGCCGACGCTTTCGGCCAGGCCCACGATCGCGACCCGCACCACCACCGCCCCTGGATCGTCCTCGTCGACGGCGCCCACCACCAGCTCGGCCTCATCCACGCCGAAGCCGAGCGCCGCAACATCACCGTCCACGTCCTGCTCGACTTCATCCACGTCGCGGAGTACGTCTGGACCGCCGCGCACGCCTTCCACACCCCCGGCAGCCCCGAGGCCGAGACATGGGCAGCCGACCATCTCACCACGATCCTCGCAGGCCAGGCCCTGCGCGCAGCCGACGAGATGCTGGCCCAGGCCGACCGTGAACGCCTGCCCGGCTCACGCCGCCAGGCCGTCACCAGCTGCCACCGCTACCTCACCGGCCACCTCGACCAGCTCCACTACGACACCGCACTCGCAGCCGGCTGGCCCATTGCCACCGGCGCCGTCGAAGGCACCTGCCGCCACCTCATCGGCGACCGCCTCGACATCACCGGCGCCCGCTGGGGACTCGAAGGAGCCGAAGCCGTCCTCCGCCTCCGCGCCCTCACCGCCAACAACGACCTCGACGCCTACTGGACCTTCCACACCCAGCGCGAACACCAGCGGCTCTACCCCAGCCCCGACCAGGACGGATACACACTGACAGCCTGACCCACGACCTTCACTGGGTGTGTCAACTTAACGGCTGATCTTGGTTGTTGAGTTATCGCTGGTTGGTGGGGGTCAGGCGGCCGTCGAAGGCGATCTGGAAGGCGTTGAGGGGTGCCTTCCAGCGCATCGTCCAGCGGCGCCGGCCCTTGCCCGTCGGGTCCAGGCTCATCAGTGCCATGTAGACGCACTTCAACGCGGCGGCCTCTGTGGGGAAGTGGCCGCGGGCCCGAACCGCCTTGCGGATCCGGGCGTTCAC
>NZ_JBSFDB010000034.1:0-102712 GCF_053593695.1 Streptomyces sp. NPDC002144 | reverse complement strand
GAGGTCTTCGACCTGCGCCCGGCCGCGATCATCCGCGATCTCGACCTGCTGCGCCCGATCTACTCCCAGACCGCCGCCTACGGCCACTTCGGCCGTGAGCTCCCGGACTTCACGTGGGAGAAGACCGACCGCGTGGACGCCCTGCGCAAGGCCGCGGGCCTGTAGGCCCCACCGCACCGCACGAGGCCCGGTTCCCTTCGGGGGGCCGGGCCTCGTCGTGTCCCGGTGTCAGTGCCGTTTGGTAAGAATGCAAGGGTGAGCAGCGAGAACGGGCGGTCGGGCGACGGGGCGGAAGGCGCTTCGGCCGAGCAGCTTGCGCTCATCCGGGAGACCGTGCGCAAGGCGGACGTGCCCCGGGCGAAGCCGCGGACGTGGCGGGGGGCCGCGTTGGCCAAGGAGCTGCCGGTCGCTCGGGTGCTGGTGGACAAGGGGGTGCTGCATCTCGACCGGTACTTCGACTACGCCGTGCCCGAGGAGCTGGACGCGGACGCGCAGCCCGGGGTGCGGGTGCGGGTGCGGTTCGGGGCCGGGCGGCACCGGGTGCGGGAGGGGCGGCGCGAGGGCGGCGGGCTGATCGACGGGTTTCTCGTCGAGCGGCTGGCCGCGTCCGACTACTCCGGGCCGCTGGCCGCGCTGGCCCAGGTCGTGTCGCCCGAGCGGGTGCTGAGCGAGGAGTTGCTCGGGCTCGCGCGGGCTGTCGCCGATCGCTATGCGGGGAGCCTTGCCGATGTCCTGCAGCTCGCGGTGCCACCGCGCAGCGCACGGGCCGAGCAGCGGCCCTCGCCGGAGCCGTTGCCGCCGCCGGGGAGGCCGGAGGCGGGGACCTGGGCACGGTACGAGCGGGGCACCGCGTTTCTGGAGGCGCTGGCGTCGGGCGGGGCGCCGCGCGCCGTGTGGAACGCGCTGCCCGGGCCCGAGTGGAGCGAGGAGATCGCCCGGGCCGTGGCGGCCACGCTGGCCTCCCGGCGCGGGGCGCTGGTCGTGCTGCCGGACGGGCGGGCGGTCGCCCGGGTCGACGCGGCGCTGACGTCCCTGCTGGGGGAGGGGCGGCATGCCGTGCTCACCGCCGACGCCGGGCCCGAGAAGCGGTACCGGGAGTGGCTGGCCGTGCGCAGGGGGGCCGTGAGGGCCGTCGTGGGGACGCGTGCGGCCATGTTCGCGCCCGTCCAGGACCTCGGGCTCGTCGCCATCTGGGACGACGGGGACGACAGCCACAGCGAACTGCACGCACCGCAGCCGCATGCCCGGGAGGTGCTGCTGCTGCGGGCCGCCCAGGACAAGTGCGCCTTCCTGCTGGGCGGTTGGAGCTGCACCGTGGAGGCCGCGCAGCTCGTCGAGAGCGGCTGGGCGCGGCCGCTCGTCGCCCCGCGGGAGCAGGTCAGGGCGGCCGCGCCGCTGGTGCGGACCGTGGGGGACGGGGATCTCGCACGCGACGAGGCGGCCCGTGCGGCCCGGTTGCCCACCCTCGCCTGGCAGGTCGTCAGGGACGGCCTGCGGCAGGGCCCGGTGCTCGTGCAGGTGCCCCGGCGGGGGTACGTGCCCCGGATGGCGTGCGCCAACTGCCGGGCGCCCGCCCGCTGCCGGCACTGCTCGGGACCGTTGGAGGGGCAGGACGGCGGATCGCTGCGGTGCGGGTGGTGCGGGCGCGAGGAGAGCGGCTGGCACTGCCCGGAGTGCGGCGGCTTCCGGCTGCGGGCCCAGGTCGTGGGCGCCCGGCGGACGGCCGAGGAGCTGGGGCGCGCCTTCCCCGCCGTACCGGTGCGGACCTCGGGGCGTGAGCATGTGCTGGACACGGTGCCGTGCGTGCCCGCGCTGGTGGTGAGCACACCCGGCGCCGAGCCTGTCGCCGAGGGCGGATACGCGGCGGCGCTGCTCCTGGACGGCTGGGCCATGCTGGGGCGGCCCGATCTGCGGGCCGGCGAGGACGCGCTGCGGCGCTGGATCGCGGCCGCCGCGCTGGTGCGGCCGCAGGGTGCCGGGGGCACGGTCGTCGCGGTCGCCGAGCCGACCCTGCGGCCCGTGCAGGCGCTGGTGCGGTGGGACCCCGTCGGTCACGCGGTGCGGGAGCTCGGCGAGCGGGCCGAGCTGGGCTTCCCGCCGGTGTCGCGGATGGCCGCCGTCTCCGGGGCACCGGAAGCCGTCGCGGAGTTCCTGCGCACGGTGGAACTGCCGGGCGAGGCCCAGGTGCTGGGCCCGGTCCCGATTCCGGTCACGACGTCCGGGCGCCCCCGACGGCCCGGCGCGCCGCCACCCGGGGAGCACTGGGAGCGGGCGCTGGTACGGGTACCACCGGGAAGCGGCGCCGCGCTCGCCTCGGCGCTGAAGGCCGCCCAGGCGGCGCGGATGGCCCGGGGGGCCGGTGAGCCCCTGGTCCGGGTACGGATCGATCCACCGGACATCGGCTGAGCGGCTCGGGAGGGACGGGTGACCGGTGGTTGCCGGGCGGATCCGATGCTTCGTGCAGGGGTGATCGCTGGTCGTCAGGCGGATCCGATGCTTCGTGTGCGGGTGACGGCTGGTTGCCGGGCGGGCCCGATGCTTCGTGTGCGGGTGACGGCTGGTTGCCGGGCGGAGCCGATGCTTCGTGTGCGGGTGGTCGTGGGGCGGAGCCGATGCTTCGTGCACCGGTGCCCCTCGGTCAGCAGGCCGACCCGATGCCCCGTGCACGGCATGCGTGTGCCCTCCCGGACGTGGGCCGGGAGGGTGGGAGGGCGTGGGGGGCTCAGCCGTTGCGGGGGCCCGGGAAAGCGGTTGGCCTGGTCTCCTCGCGGAGGACGGGGCTGCCCGCCGTCGGCTGGGTCGGCATCGAGCGGGCCGCGGGGACCGTCGGCACCGAGGGGATGCCGGTGCCGACGTTGACCGTCCGGGCGCCCGACGGCTCGGTCGCGCGCTCCGCCTCGGCGGCCGCCTGGGCCGCGGCCCGGCGTGCGCCGTAACGGCGGTGCACCGCCTGCTTGGTGACGCCCAGCGCGGAACCCACCGCGTCCCACGAGAAGCCGAGGGAACGGTCGAAGTCGACCGCCGCCGTGACCAGGGTCTCGACACTGTCCCGCAGCTCCTGGGCGAGACGGACCGTCGGCGCGGGCGCGCGTCCGTAGACGACGAAGCCCGTGGACGGGCCGGAGCGGCGCGGGCGGTAGACGTTGCCCAACTGGGCGGTGAGCGTGCGCAGTGCGTCCACCTGCCGGCGGACCCGCTCGATGTCCCGCACCAGCAAGTGCAGGCTGGCCCGAGCCTGGGCGTCGTGGGTTGCGTGGTCGGCCATGAACAAGCCTCTCGAACCGGCGTGAAAGGGATCGGGCAGCGCGAATGCGGCCCTTGTGGTCAACTCTTTCTTGACCAACGCGGATTCGCTCCGCTGGTCACGCACAGGGGGCGTGAGGGCATATGCGCGCGCCCTGTGGAGGGAGGGCGCGCGGTGGGGGCGGTGTACGGGTGGGCGCGTCGGCCGCGTTCCCGAGACGGCGGACGGTGCGTCGGCAAACGCCGTCGGCGGCTTTCCCGTCGCTCCCGTCGAGGTCATAGACTTGTGCGTCGCCCGCAACCGTCGCCGTCCGAGAGGCCCGTAGCCACCCATGAAGCTCGTCTTCGCCGGGACCCCCGAGGTCGCCGTACCCGCTCTGGACGCTCTGATCGCCTCCGGGCGCCATGAGGTGGCCGCCGTCGTCACGCGGCCGGACGCCCCGGCGGGCCGCGGGCGTCGGCTGGTCGCGTCCCCCGTGGCGCAGCGGGCGGAGGAGGCCGGCATCGAGGTGCTGAAGCCGCTCAAGCCGAGGGACCCGGAGTTCCTGGAGCGGCTGCGGGAGATCGCGCCGGACTGCTGTCCCGTCGTCGCGTACGGGGCGCTGCTGCCGCGCGTCGCCCTGGACGTCCCGGCGCACGGCTGGGTCAACCTGCACTTCTCGCTGCTGCCCGCCTGGCGGGGGGCCGCACCGGTGCAGCACTCCATCATGGCGGGCGACGAGATCACGGGGGCGTCGACCTTCCTCATCGAGGAGGGGCTCGACTCCGGGCCCGTCTACGGCACCGTCACCGAGGAGATCCGGCCCACCGACACCAGCGGCGACCTGCTCACCCGCCTCGCCTTCGCGGGCGCCGGGCTGCTCGCGGCGACCATGGACGGCATCGAGGACGGCGCCCTCAAGGCCGTGCCGCAGCCCGCCGAGGGCATCACCCTCGCACCGAAGATCACCGTCGAGGACGCTCAGGTGGATTGGGCCGCACCGGCGCTCCGGGTCGACCGGGTCGTGCGCGGCTGCACCCCCGCCCCCGGCGCCTGGACCACCTTCCGCGGTGAGCGGCTGAAGCTGATCCAGGTCACGCCCGTCCCCGAGCGGACCGACCTGGCGCCGGGGCAGCTCGCCGTCGGCAAGAACAGCGTCCACGTGGGCACCGGTTCGTACGGCGTGGAGCTGCTGTGGGTGCAGGCGCAGGGGAAGAAGCCGATGCGGGCCGCCGACTGGGCGCGCGGTGTGCGGATCGGCGACGGGGAGAGTCTCGGCCGCTGAGGCCGACGTACGCTGGGGGCGTATCCCTTGATTCCCCCAGGCGCATCCTCTGCCCCCCAGGCGTAGCGCCTGATCCCGTATCCGGAGCACCTTTTTCGTGAGCGACCAGCACCGTCGACCCGGCAAGCCCTACCGCAGGCCCAAGAAGGACCCCGTCCGCATCCTCGCCTTCGAGGCGCTGAGGGCCGTGGACGAGCGGGACGCCTACGCCAACCTCGTACTGCCGCCGCTGCTGCGGAAGGCGCGGGAGAAGGGCGACTTCGACGGGCGCGACGCGGCGCTGGCGACCGAGCTGGTGTACGGGACGCTGCGCCGGCAGGGGACGTACGACGCGATCATCGCCGCCTGTGTCGACCGGCCGCTGCGTGAGGTCGACCCGCCGGTGCTGGACGTGCTGAGCCTCGGGGCGCACCAGTTGCTCGGGACGCGCATCCCCAGTCACGCGGCGGTGTCCGCCTCCGTCGAGCTGGCCCGTGTCGTCCTCGGCGACGGGCGGGCCAAGTTCGTCAACGCCGTTCTCCGCAAGGTCGCTCAGGACGATCTCGACGGATGGCTGGCGAAGATCGCGCCGCCTTATGACGAGGACCCCGAGGACCATCTGGCCGTGGTGCACTCGCACCCCCGCTGGGTCGTCTCGGCGCTGTGGGACTCGCTCGGCGGCGGGCGCGCCGGCATCGAGGAGTTGCTGGCCGCCGACAACGAACGGCCCGAGGTGACGCTCGTGGCCCGTCCCGGGCGCGCCACCACCGAGGAACTGCTCGCCGAGGAGTCCGCCGTCCCGGGACGCTGGTCGCCGTACGCCGTGCGGCTGGCCGAGGGCGGGGAGCCCGGGGCCATCGAGGCCGTACGGGACGGGCGGGCCGGCGTGCAGGACGAGGGCAGCCAGCTCGTCGCGCTCGCGCTCGCGGCTGCTCCCCTCGACGGGCCGGACGAGAAGTGGCTCGACGGGTGTGCCGGACCCGGCGGCAAGGCCGCGCTGCTCGCCGCGCTCGCCGCCGAGCGCGGGGCCGTGCTGCTCGCCTCCGAGAAGCAGCCACACCGGGCTGGCCTGGTGGCCAGGGCGTTGCACGGCAACCCCGGTCCCTACCAGGTCATCGCCGCCGACGGCACCCGACCGCCGTGGCGGCCCGGCTCCTTCGACCGGGTCCTGGTCGACGTGCCCTGCACCGGACTCGGCGCCCTGCGCCGGCGGCCCGAAGCACGGTGGCGGCGCCGCCCCGAGGACCTGGACGGGTTCGGCCCGCTCCAGCGCGGCCTGCTGAAGAGCGCGCTGGAGGCGGTACGGGTCGGAGGAGTCGTCGGCTACGCCACCTGCTCTCCGCACCTCGCCGAGACCCGGGCCGTCGTCGACGACCTGCTCAAGCAGCACCCGGAGACCGAACTCCTCGACGCCCGGCCCCTGTTGCCGGGCGTGCCGGACCTCGGCGAGGGCCCCGACGTACAGCTGTGGCCGCATCTGCACGGGACCGACGCCATGTATCTGGCGCTCATTCGGAGGACTGGCTGACCTTCGCGCCGACCGCCTCCGGAGCGGGTGTCTCGCCGTCCGCGTGCGCCAGGTGGTGCGGCCACCACACCTTCTTGCCCACGTCCAGGAAGAGCGACGTCACCAGCACGGAGCGCACCACGAACGTGTCCAGCAGGACGCCGAGGGCGACCGCGAAGCCGATCTCCGCGAAGCCGACCATCGGCAGGGTGCCCAGCGCGGCGAAGGTGCCGGCGAGGACCAGTCCCGCGGACGTGATCACCGCGCCGGTCGCGGCGAGGCCGGTGACCACGCCGGGGCGGGTCCCCTGACGGATGGCCTCCTCGCGGACACGGGTGGTCAGGAAGATGTTGTAGTCGATGCCGAGGGCCACCAGGAACACGAAGACGAACAGCGGGAAGGACACGTCCTCGCCCGCGTAGTCGAAGACATGCCGGAAGGCGAGGGCGCTCAGGCCCAGCGCGCTCGCCAGCGACAGGCACACCGTCCCGATCAGCAGGAGCGGGGCCACGACGGCGCGCAGCAGCACGCCGAGCACCAGCAGCACGACGGCCAGGACGAGCGGGATGACCAGGTAGTTGTCGTGGGTCTGGGCGTTCTCCATGTCCAGCAGGGCGGCCGTACCGCCGCCGACCTTCGCGTCGGCGCCGGGCACGGCGTGCACCGCGTCCCGTACCCGCTGCACGGTCGCCTTGGCCGCGTCGCTGTCGGAGGGGGCGCGCATGGTCGCCTCGAACAGCACCTGCCCGTCGTGCTCGGGCGCGGTGCCCGGCGGTACGCCGATGCTCTGCGGCACGACCCCGCGGTCCGCGGCGACGGCACGGCCCACCGAGACGGCCTGGGCCTTGTTGGAGACGATCACGAGCGGGTCCCCGGTGCCCGCCGGGAAGTACCGCGCCGACACCTTCTGCCCCACGATCGAGTCGGGCGTGTTGGTGAAGGCGTCCGCGTTGGCGATGCCCGCCGCGCGCAGCTGGAACAGGCCCAGGGACAGGACGACCAGTACCCCGGCCGTGATGCCCCAGACCATGCGGGGACGGCGGGCGAAACGGCGGCCCATGCGGGCCCAGACGCCGCGTTCGACCGGATCGGCCGAGCCCTCGTGCGGGATGGCGGGCCAGAAGATCCAGCGGCCGAAGACCAGCAGCAGGGCGGGGAAGAGCGTCAGCATGGCCAGCAGGGCGACCATCACGCCGATGGCCGCCACCGGGCCCAGGCCCCGGGTCGAGTTCATCTCGGCGACCAGAAGGACCAGCATGCTCAGCACCACCGTCGCCCCGGAGGCGAGCACCGCCGGGCCCGCCCGGTTCATGGCGAGCTCCATCGCCTCGTGCCGGTCCGTGTGCCGGCGCAGCTCCTCCCGGTAGCGGGCGACCAGCAGCAGCGCGTAGTCGGTGCCCGCGCCGAAGACGAGGACCGTCAGGATGCCGGCGCTCTGGCCGTTGACGGTCAGGCCGGCGTGTTTCGCCAGCACATAGATCAGTGCCTGCGCCGTGAACAGGGCCACCACCACCCCGACCAGGGGCACGAACAACAGGGTCGGGCTGCGGTACGTGAACAGCAGGATCACGATCACGATCGCCATCGCGGAGAACAGCAGCGTCGAGTCGATGCCCTCGAAGGCCTTGGAGAAGTCGGCGGACGTGCCGCCGGGTCCGGTGATGTGCACCGCCAGCCCGTCGCCACCCTTGCCGACCTGGTCGCGGATCGAGTCGACCGCGGGCGCGATGCGCTGCCAGCCCTGCGCGTCCATCGTGATCGGCACGTAGATCTGGGCGGCACGCGGGGCCGTCGTACGGTCGTAGACCGGGCCGCGGGTCTCGGCGCCGCGGATGCCGTGGTCGTGCAGGGTCCTGAGCTGCCGGGCGTCCTGGGCGATCTGCCGCCGGTCCTGGACCGTGAGTCCGCTCGCGCGCGCGTAGACGACGACCGCGGGGATCTGCTCGGGCCTGAAGTGCTCGGAAGCGTTCAGGACCTGGGTGGACTCGGCGGAGCCGGGCAGCCAGGACTGAGCGTCGTTGTCCTGGGCGCTGTTGAGCTTGGAGCCGAACGGCGCCGCGATCACCAGGACCACCAGCCACAGGATCACGATCAGCCACTTGGAGCGCCGTCCGCAGACGAACCGGATGGTGTTCCGCTTCCATGCGTCCAGTTGCCTCATGGCGACCCCCGTGGACGTACGTGGTGCCGGTGAGCGGCCCAGCATGGCACGCTGCGCCCGCGCACAACATCCGATGAACGGCTTAGGTCTGGACCGGCGCGAACAAACGTGCCCGGACATGGCAGGCTTGGGTCATGGCCGCGCAGATCAACCCCAGCATCCTGTCCGCCGACTTCGCCCGCCTCGCGGACGAGGCCAAGGCGGTCGACGGAGCCGACTGGCTCCACGTAGACGTCATGGACAACCATTTCGTCCCGAACCTCACGCTCGGTGTGCCGGTCGTAGAGTCCCTGGCCCGTGCGACGGACACCCCGCTGGACTGCCATCTGATGATCGAGGCCCCCGATCGGTGGGCGCCCCAGTACGTCGAAGCGGGTGCCGGTTCCGTCACCTTCCATGTCGAGGCGGCAACCGCTCCGGTGCGGCTGGCCCGGGAGATCCGGGCCAAGGGCGCCCGTGCCTCCATGGCGCTGCGGCCCGCGACGCCCATCGAGCCGTACGAGGACCTGCTGCCGGAGCTCGACATGCTGCTGATCATGACGGTGGAGCCGGGCTTCGGCGGGCAGGCGTTCCTCGACATCATGCTCCCGAAGATCCGGCGCACCCGCGAGTTGATCAGCAAGCACGGCCTCGAACTGTGGCTCCAGGTCGACGGAGGGGTCTCGGAGTCCACCATCGAACGCTGCGCGGACGCCGGCGCGGACGTCTTCGTCGCCGGTTCCGCGGTGTACGGGGCCGAGGACCCCTCCGAGGCGGTCCGTGCCCTGCGCGCGCAGGCGGAGGGAGCCACGGCCAAGGCGTCCTGGGCATGCAACCACTGAGCCACAGGTCGATGAACAGACGTGAACGGCGCCCATCAGGGCGGATCAAGTACGCCGAATCTGCAAGGATGAACGGCGAGTCCAGAGTGTGAACAGCAGTGAGGAGATCGCCGTGTCGGGTATGTCGGCGGGCCGGTCAGCAGTGCGGATGGGACCCGCTGAGCTGGTGCAGGCGGCGGCCATGGCCCGCCGCTTCTACCTCGAGGGCAAGTCCAAGATCCAGATCGCGGAGGAGTTCGGCGTCAGCCGCTTCAAGGTGGCCCGGGTGCTGGAGACGGCCCTCGAACGGGATCTCGTGCGCATCGAGATCCGCGTCCCGGCCGAGCTGGACGCGGAGCGCTCGGACGCGCTGCGCGCCCGCTACGGCCTCAGGCACGCCGTCGTCGTCGAGTCCCCGGCCGAGGCCGAGGACTCACCCGACCCGGAGAACCTCGGTGAGGTGGCCGCCGATCTGCTCGGCGAGCTGGTCAACGAGGGCGATGTGCTCGGCCTTGCCTGGGGTCGCTCCACCATCCACATGGCCGCGGCCCTGGACAAGCTGCCGCCGTGCACGGTGGTGCAGCTGACGGGCGTGTACGACGCCGGGACCGCCGAGCGCGGCTCGGTGGAGGCCGTGCGCCGGGCCGCCCAGGTCTCCGGCGGCGACGCCCACCCGATCTACGCGCCGATGCTGCTGCCGGACGCGGCCACCGCGGCCGCGCTGCGCAACCAGACCGGGATCGCGCGGGCCTTCGAGTACTTCGACAAGGTCACCGTCGCCTGTGTCTCCATCGGCTCCTGGGAGCCCGGGATCTCCACGGTGCACGACATGCTCAGCGACGAGGAGCGCGCACACTACGCCTCCCTCGGTGTCGCCGCGGAGATGTCCGCGCACCTCTTCGACGCCGAGGGGCGCCGGGTCGGACGGGACCTGGGGGAGCGGTGCATCACCGTCAAGACGGACCAGCTGCGCCGTATCCCCGAAGTCGTCGCGATCGCGGGCGGGGCGCGCAAGGCCGCCGCGATCGACGCGGTGCTGAGGTCGGGGCTGGTCACCAGCCTGGTGACGGACACCTCGGCGGCGGACGTCCTGATGACGGCCGGCCCGACACCGCGTTCGGCGCTCAACCGGGCGGACCCCGACGGCCCCTGACAGACGGTCGCGAGGGGATGGGCCGTGGCAGCATCGGCTCATGCTGCTCCGGTCCGTCCCCCGCTTGCTTCTGTGTCTGCTGGTCCTCGTGGCCGGGTGCTCCGCCACCGGTTCCGGGTCCGGTCGGTCCGACGGCACGGCGACCGTCCGGGTCGCCCAACTCCCCGCCGAGGCACGGCAGACGCTCGCCCTCATCGACCGGGGCGGCCCCTTCCCGTACGCCCGTGACGGTGTCGTGTTCGGCAACTTCGAGGGACTGCTGCCCCGGCACGAGCGCGGCTACTACCACGAGTACACGGTGCCGACGCCCGGCTCGCGCGACCGCGGGGCCCGGCGCATCGTCACCGGGCAGGGCGGCGAGATCTACTACACCGACGATCACTACAAGTCGTTCAGGGCGGTACGCAGATGACACAGCTGACGGTCACGCTGGACCTCGACGGAGTCACGGACAAGGCGGGCCTGATGGACCGGTGCGCCCGGGATCTGCGGCTGCCGGAGTACTTCGGCCGCAACTGGGACGCGCTGGCCGACGTCCTCTCCGACCCGGGTGTGTGGCCCGAGGAGGCGGCCGGCAAGGGGCTGCTGGTCGTCGTGCACAACTGGAAGCCGTACGCCGAGGCCCGTCCGGACGAGTGGGACACCGCGCTCGACGTGTTCGCGCACGCCTCCGCCGCCACGGTGGCCCTCGCCCTTGGAGGTTCCTCCGAAGGCACCTCTGACCTGCCTGGATGATTCGCCCGGGCAGTGCATTCCGGTCGGCATGGGACAATGAAGTACGTGCTCTTCCCCCTGGCTGACCTGTCCGGGGGCCACCTCTGATCGACTGGGATGTGCAGCACGTGCGTTTCCTCAACGACATCCAGCCCCCGTACGACCTGACGTACGACGACGTCTTCATGGTCCCGAGCCGCAGCGCGGTCGGCTCACGGCAGGGTGTGGACCTCAGTTCCCCGGACAGCACGGGCACCACGATCCCGCTGGTCGTCGCCAACATGACCGCCATCGCCGGCCGCCGGATGGCCGAGACGATGGCCCGGCGCGGCGGACTGGTGGTCATCCCGCAGGACATCCCGATCGAGGTCGTCACCGAGGTCGTCTCCTGGGTGAAGAGCCGGCACCTCGTCCTGGACACCCCGATCATCCTCACCCCGCACCAGACGGTCGCCGACGCCCTCGCCCTGCTGCCCAAGCGGGCGCACAACGCGGGGGTCGTCGTCGACGAGGAGCACCGTCCCGTCGGTGTTGTCACCGACCGGGATCTGACCGGGGTGGACCGCTTCACGCAGCTCGAGGTCGTGATGTCCAAGGACCTGGTGCTGCTCGGCGCCGACATCGACCCGCGCGAGGCCTTCAACCGCCTCGACGGGGCCAACCGCCGCTACGCGCCCGCCGTCGACAAGGAGGGCCGCCTCGCCGGCATCCTCACCCGCAAGGGCGCCCTGCGCGCCACGCTGTACACGCCGGCCGTCGACGCGAACGGCAGGCTGCGCATCGCCGCCGCCGTCGGCATCAACGGCGATGTCGCGGGCAAGGCCAAGCAGTTGCTGGACGCGGGCGTGGACACGCTCGTCATCGACACCGCGCACGGCCACCAGGAGTCGATGATCGGCGCGATCAAGGTGGTACGGGCCCTGGACCCGCAGGTCCCGATCGTGGCCGGCAACATCGTCGCCGCGGAGGGCGTCAGGGATCTGATCGAGGCCGGCGCCGACATCGTCAAGGTCGGTGTCGGGCCCGGCGCCATGTGCACCACCCGCATGATGACCGGCGTCGGCCGGCCGCAGTTCTCCGCCGTCCTGGAGTGCGCCGCCGAGGCGAGGAAGTACGGCAAGCACGTGTGGGCCGACGGCGGTGTCCGGCACCCGCGTGACGTGGCGATGGCGCTGGCCGCCGGGGCGTCGAACGTCATGATCGGTTCGTGGTTCGCGGGTACCTACGAGTCCCCGGGCGACCTTCAGCAGGACGCCAACGGGCGCCTCTACAAGGAGTCGTTCGGCATGGCCTCGGCCCGCGCCGTCCGCAACCGCACCTCCGAGGAGTCGGCATACGACCGGGCCCGCAAGGCGCTGTTCGAGGAGGGCATCTCCACCTCCCGGATGTTCCTCGACCCGGCCCGCCCCGGCGTCGAGGACCTGATCGACTCGATCATCGCGGGCGTCCGCTCCTCCTGCACCTACGCCGGCGCCGGCTCCCTGGAGGAGTTCGCCGAGAAGGCGGTCGTCGGCATCCAGAGCGCCGCCGGCTACGCCGAGGGCAAGCCCCTGCACGCCAGCTGGAACTGACCCAAGTCCGTGGTCCGAGGCCCCCGTTGAAAATCGGGGGCAGCGCCGCCCGCTTCGCAGGACAGGAGATGGGCCGTTGCGACGGGATCGCGACGGGACCTGCGGACCGGGCGCAACGAATGGGCATGCGACCGCGATGAACGCAAGGAACTTGCGCGGGTACGCAAGGTTGCTGCATTTCGTCTGCGAAGGTGCTGCCCGTAGGGTCATGCGCTGTACGTGGCGTGGCGGGGCCCCCGCTCGGTGGTTCCCCGCAGGCGCGGGGGTGCCACAGGTCCCCGCCGCCCGAACCGCCGTGACGAAGGAGTCAGCGCGTGCTGGACCAAGGCGCACCCCCGCGAAAGCGCACCCCGTCGGCCTCACCGTCCCCGGGCCTCGGTGCGCGTCTCATGCGGCGCAAGCCGGTGGAACGCCTGGTCGCGGAGGGCGGCCAGGGCGAGGGAGGGAGCCTGAGGCGCTCCCTCGGGCTGTGGCAGCTGACCATGATCAGCATCGGTGCCACGCTCGGCACCGGCATCTTCGTGGTGCTGGGCGAGGCCGTCCCCAAGGCCGGTCCGGCCGTCACCCTGTCCTTCGTGATCGCCGGGCTCACCGCCCTCTTCTCGGCCCTCTCCTACGCCGAGCTGGCCGGCACCATCCCGGTCTCCGGCTCCTCGTACTCGTACGCATACGCAACGATGGGCGAGCTGATCGCCTGGATCTGCGGCTGGTGCCTGGTCCTCGAGTACGGCGTGTCCGTGGCCGCCGTCGCCGTCGGCTGGGGCGAGTACCTCAACGAACTGCTCGACGGGACGATCGGCGTCACGATCCCGGACGCCCTGTCGGCCCCGCCCGGAGACGGCGGCGTCTTCAACCTCCCCGCGCTGATCGTCGTCCTGCTGGCCATGGCGTTCCTGCTGGGGGGTGCCCGGGAGTCGGCCCGCGCCAACACCGTCATGGTGTGCGTGAAGATCGCCGCGCTGGTGCTGTTCTGCGCCATCGGCATCCAGGGCTTCCGGTCCGGGAACTACGCGCACTTCATGCCGCTGGGCATGGCGGGCGTCAGCGCCGCCGGGGCCACGCTGTTCTTCTCCTACATCGGCTTCGACGCCGCCTCCACCGCCGGCGAGGAGGCCAAGGACGCCCAGCGCGACCTGCCCCGCGCCATCATGCTGTCGCTGGTCATCGTCACCGCGCTGTACGTCCTCGTCGCCGCCGTCGCCGTCGGTGCCAAGCCCTGGCGGCGGTTCAACGACTCCGAGGCCGCGCTCGCCCAGATCATGCGCGAGGTCACCGGGCAGACGTTCTGGGGCACCCTGCTCGCCGCCTGCGCGGTCATCGCCATCGCCAGCGTGGTGCTGACCGTCCTCTACGGCCAGACCCGCATCCTCTTCGCGATGTCCCGCGACGGCCTTGTGCCCAAGGTCTTCGCCAAGGTCCATCCGAAGACCGGCGCCCCCCGCGCCAACACGGTGATCGTGTCGCTGTTCTGCGGCGTCCTAGCGGCCGCGATTCCCCTCGGCCAGCTCGCCGACGCCACCAGCATCGGCACGCTGTTCGCCTTCGCGCTGGTCAACATAGCCGTCGTCGTACTGCGCCGGACCCGCCCGGGGATGCACCGCACCTTCCGCGTCCCTCTCTCGCCGGTGCTGCCCGCGCTCGGCCTCGCGTTCTGCGTCTGGATGATGGGCAGTCTGTCCACCGTCACCTGGGTTGTCTTCGGTGTCTGGATGGCCGTCGGGCTCGTGGTCTACTTCGGGTACGGCCATCGCCGCTCCCGTCTGGCAACACCTGAAAGCTGATCCACTCACCGTGCTGAACGATCTCGACGAACGCATCGTGCACGCCCTCGCCGAGGACGCCCGCCGCTCCTACGCGGACATCGGGCAGATCGTGGGCCTCTCCGCCCCCGCCGTGAAGCGGCGGGTGGACCGGCTGCGGGCCACCGGCGCCATCACCGGTTTCACCGTCCGGGTGGACCCCTCGGCCCTGGGCTGGGAGACCGAGGGGTTCGTCGAGATCTACTGCCGGCACAACACCTCGCCGGAGACCATCCGGCGAGGTCTGGAGCGGTACCAGGAGGTCGTCGCCGCCTCCACCGTCACCGGCGACGCGGACGCCATCGTGCAGGTCTTCGCCTCCGACATGCGGCACTTCGAGCGTGTGCTGGAGCGGATCGCCGGGGAGCCGTTCGTGGAGCGCACCAAGTCCGTGCTGGTGCTGTCGCCGCTGCTGCGCCGCTTCTCGTCGGGTTCACCCGGGTAATACGGGGGACGGACCCGCCCGGCCCGCCTACCATCGGTGACATGACCTGGCGACATTGATCCTCCACCGCCGGCGCCCGCCGGATCACGACGACGCTGTACGGCTACGCGTTCCTGGACGACTTCGTCCTGCTCTACCCGGTGTACGCGCTGCTGTTCAGCGACACCGGCCTGTCCGTCTGGCAGATCTCCTCGCTCTTCGTCATCTGGTCGGTGACCGGAGTCGTCCTGGAGGTGCCCTCCGGCGCCTGGGCCGACGCGGTCTCCCGGCGCCTGCTGCTCGTCCTCGGCCCGCTGCTCACCGCCGTCGGCTTCGGCCTGTGGGTGCTCGTGCCCTCTTACTGGGCGTTCGCCCTCGGCTTCGTGCTGTGGGGCGCCCGGGGAGCCCTGGTCTCCGGCGCGCTGGAGGCGCTCGTCTACGAGGAGCTGGAGCGGCTCGGTGAGAGCGAGCGGTACGCGCGCGTGATGGGCCGGTCCCGTGCGGCGGGGCTGGTCGCGGTGATGGCCGCGATGGGCCTGGCCGGGCCGGTCCTCGCCTGGGGCGGCTTCGCGGCCGTGGGCGCGGCGAGCGTGCTGGCCTGCCTGGCGAGCGCCGTCGTGGGGAGCCGGTTCCCGGAACACCGGGCGGCCGTGGAGGGCGAGGCGGAGAGCTGGGTCGCGACCCTCAGGGCCGGCTTCGCTGACGTCCGGCGCGAGCGCTCGCTGCGCGGGGCGATCCTCCTCGTCCCCGTCGTGACCGCCGTATGGGGAGCGCTGGACGAGTACACGCCTCTGCTGGTGCGCGAGACCGGTGTGTCCGAGGCGCGGGTGCCCTATCTGCTCCTGCTGGTCTGGGCGGGCGCCACGGCCGGCAGCCTGCTCGCGGGGCGCTGCGAACGGCTGGGGAGGAGGGGCCTCGCCCTGCTGCTCGGGGGAGCGGCCGTCGCCCTCGCGGCGGGCGCCGCGGCCGGGACACCGGTCGCCCTCGGCCTGGTGGCGCTGGCCTTCGGCGGCTTCCAGCTGGCGACCGTCCTCGCAGACGTCCGCCTCCAGCAGCGCATCGACGACACCGGCCGGGCCACCCTCACCTCGGTCGCCGGCCTCGGCACGGAACTGCTCACCGTCGCCGTGTACGCCGGATACGCGGCAACAGCCACCCGAACCGACCACGCCACCGCCTTCACCGTTTTCGCCCTGCCGTACCTGCTGACGGCACTCGTCCTGACGATCCGCACCCGCGAGCGGTAGCGCTGGGCCCGCTACGAATCGCCGCCCGGCCGCCCAAGACCCCAGTACGTCCGGGACGAGGGCTTCCGCGCGGCACGTCGGGAGCACGGTCGAACAACGTCGCCCGAGGGACGCCCATGACGCCATGCGACCGCCCATCGGTCGACGACCCCGGTATGGCCGCACCGGGGGCGCAACGGATCGCCGTTGGACCGCCCAAAGCCCGGTACGCCCGGGGCGAGGGCTTGCGCGCGGCGCGTCGGGAGGACGGTCGAACGACTTCGCGAGGGCGTCCATGACGTAGTGCGGCCGTCCATCGGTCGGCGACCCTGCTGTGGCGAGAGGCTCTCGCACTGGGTCGCGCAGGGAATTGCCGCCGGATCGCCCGAGAAATCAGTACGCCCGGGCGAGGGCTTGCGCGCGGCGCGTCGGGAGGATGGTCGGACGACTTGGCGGGGGGCGTCCATGACGTAGTGCGGCCGACCATCGGTCGGCGACGCCGCTGTGGCGACGGGCCCTCGTGCCGGGCGCGCAACGAATCGTCGTCGGACCGGTGTCGTACGCAATGAACCGCTCACCGGCGCGCAACGGCTTCTTCTTGCTGGTCGTGGCGTCGCGACCGTACCTTCTAGGTGACCCTCAAAAGCATCCGCACCGGTGAGGAACCCGCATGCGCACCGCCCTGCTCCAGAGCTCCGGACGTCCCGGATCCGTCGCCGAGAACCTCAAGGTCCTCGACGCGGCCGCGGGCCGTGCCGCCGCCGCGGGCGCCGGGCTGCTGGCCGCGCCGGAGATGTTCCTGACCGGCTACTCGATCGGCGACGACATCGCGCGCCTCGCCGAGCCGGCCGACGGCGAGTCCGCCGAGGCGGTCGCCGAGATGGCCGCCCGGCACGGCATCGCGCTCGTCTACGGCTACCCGGAGCGGGACGGCGAGACCGTCCACAACTCCGCGCAGCTGATCTCCGCCGACGGCACGCGGCTCGCGAACTACCGCAAGACCCACCTCTTCGGCCCCGCAGAGCGCGAGCACTTCACCCCCGGCGAGCAGTCGCTCGTCCAGGCCCGGCTCGGCGGCCTGACCGTGGGCCTGATGATCTGCTACGACGTCGAGTTCCCGGAGAACGCCCGCGCCCACGCCCTGGCCGGCACCGACCTGCTCGTCGTGCCGACGGCGAACATGCACCCGTTCCAGTTCGTCGCCGAGGCCATGGTCCCGGTGCGTGCCTGGGAGAACCAGATGTACGTCGCCTACGTCAACCGGGTCGGCCCGGAGGGCGAGTTCGAGTTCTTCGGACTGTCCGCCCTCGCCGGCCCCGACGGCATCGCCCGCACCCGCGCCGGCCGCGGCGAGGAACTGGTGGTCGCCGACGTCGACCCCGCCTTCCTCGCCGCCTCCCGCGAGGCCAACCCGTACCTGAAGGACCGCCGCCCCGGTCTGTACGGGTCCCTGGTCTGAAACACCCCCAACGCCCTGTCTGTGCAAGGAGTCCGTACCCCATGACGTCCACCGTGCCCAACGCCGTCGAGCATGCGGACGAGCAGCAGCTGCCGCCGATCACCATGTTCGGCCCGGACTTCCCGTACGCGTACGACGACTTCCTCGCCCACCCGGCGGGCCTCGGCCAGATACCGGCGACCGCCCACGGCACCGAGGTCGCGGTCATCGGCGGCGGACTGTCGGGCATCGTGGCCGCGTACGAGCTGATGAAGATGGGCCTGAAGCCGGTCGTGTACGAGGCCGACCGGATCGGCGGACGGCTGCGGACCGTCGGCTTCGACGGCCAGGGCACCGAGGGCCTGACCGCCGAGATGGGCGCGATGCGCTTCCCGCCCTCCTCCACCGCCCTCCAGCACTACATCGACCTGGTCGGCCTGGAGACGCGGCCCTTCCCCAACCCCCTTGCGGAGGCGACTCCTTCGACCGTCGTCGACCTCAAGGGCGAGTCGCACTACGCCGAGACGATCGACGACCTGCCGCAGGTCTACCGTGACGTCGCCGCCGCCTGGAACAAGTGCCTCGAAGAGGGCGCCGACTTCTCCGACATGAACCGCGCCCTGCGCGAGCGGGACGTGCCGCGCATCCGCGAGATCTGGGCCCGGCTCGTCGAGAAGCTCGACAACCAGACCTTCTACGGCTTCCTCTGCGACTCCGAGGCCTTCAAGTCCTTCCGGCACCGCGAGATCTTCGGCCAGGTCGGCTTCGGCACCGGCGGCTGGGACACCGACTTCCCCAACTCCATCCTGGAGATCCTGCGGGTCGTCTACACCGAGGCCGACGACCACCACCGGGGCATCGTCGGCGGCTCCCAGCAGCTGCCGCTGCGCCTGTGGGAGCGCGAGCCGGAGAAGATCGTCCACTGGCCCTACGGCACCTCGCTGAAGTCGCTGCACGTGAACGGTGAGCCCCGCCCCGCCGTGACCCGGCTGCACCGCGCGGCCGGCAACCGGATCACCGTGACCGACGCGGGCGGCGACATCCGCACCTACAAGGCGGCGATCTTCACCGCCCAGTCCTGGATGCTGCTGTCGAAGATCGCCTGCGACGACTCGCTCTTCCCGATCGACCACTGGACCGCCATCGAGCGCACCCACTACATGGAGTCCAGCAAGCTCTTCGTGCCCGTGGACCGGCCGTTCTGGCTGGACAAGGACGAGGAGACCGGCCGGGACGTCATGTCGATGACGCTCACCGACCGCATGACGCGCGGTACTTACCTCCTGGACGACGGTCCGGACAGGCCGGCGGTCATCTGCCTGTCGTACACCTGGTGCGACGACAGTCTGAAGTGGCTGCCGCTGTCCGCGAACGAGCGGATGGAGGTCATGCTGAAGTCGCTGTCGGAGATCTATCCGAAGGTCGACATCCGCAAGCACATCATCGGCAACCCGGTGACCGTGTCCTGGGAGAACGAGCCCTATTTCATGGGCGCGTTCAAGGCCAACCTGCCCGGTCACTACCGCTATCAGCGGCGCCTGTTCACGCACTTCATGCAGGACCGGCTGCCCGAGGACAAGCGGGGCATCTTCCTCGCCGGCGACGACATCTCGTGGACGGCGGGCTGGGCGGAGGGCGCCATCCAGACCGCGTTGAACGCGGTCTGGGGCGTCATGCACCATCTGGGCGGCGAGACGGACGCGGCCAACCCGGGCCCGGGCGACGTGTACGACGAGATCGCGCCGGTCGAACTGCCGGAGGACTAGACACCGCCTGCGCGAACCGCCTCGTGGACCTCGGCGGCCAGGCCACTGAGGCCATCGCCTTCCGGCTGTCGGTGGGCAGCAGGAGCGGGATCGGGCGGGCGGGCTTGGGGCCCTCGAAGCCGTACAGGTCCCGGGGCGCGGGCTCGGGGCGCCTAATCCGGTAGTGGGGTCAGCAGCATGCGGCTCGCGAAGCCGACGGCCGTGTCCAGCCGTTCGGTGAACTCCTCGGCCACGTCCGGCAGCCGGCGCAGCGCCCACAGGGCCCGCGCGGCCGTCCAGGTGGCGTCCCGGGCGCGCTCCAGGCTCCAGGAGCCGAACAGATGGGTCAGCGGGTCGGCGATCTGGAGCAGGTCGGGGCCCGGCATCAGATCCTCGCGGATGCGCTCCTCCAGCGAGACGAGGAGGTCGCCCACGCGGTCGAACTCGTCCTCCAGATCGGCCGGTTCGCAGCCCAACGTACGACAGCTGTCTACGACGGCCAGCGCCAGGTCGTGGCCGATGTGCGCGTTGATGCCCGCCAGCGCGAACTGCAGGGGACGTACGCCGGGATGACGGCGGAACTGGAATAGGGGGCGCCAGCAGGCGGGCGGGCGGCGGTCGTCGGCCACGGCCTCCACGGCCGCGAGGTAGCGCTCCGCGAACCGCACGTCCAGCGTGATCGCCGCCCGTGGGTCGGAGAAGGCGCCCCGGTCGATGTGCCGGTCGACGGACTCGGTGACGGCGAGGTAGACGCGGTTGAAGACGGCGAGGCCGTCCCGCTCGGGCAGCCTTGCGTCCAGGGCGCGCATACGGGAGACGACCGTGTCTACGGATGTGGTGAAGTGTTCCAATTGCGCCATGGGGGAAGGGTCCCAGTCCTAGGCTGACGGGAGCGCCGCCGGGCCCGGTGCTTCCCCGGAACGGGGGAACGCGCTCGCGGCGGGGGGAGGGAGGAGCGACGCCGTGTCAGGCTTGCGTGCCCGGCGTCTGGCGGCCCGCAGGGCCGAGCGCCGGCGTGCCGCCCGGCGGGGTGCCATGGTCGCCCTCGCGTACGTCGTGGTCGCCACCGGCACCGTGACCGGCACGGTGTCCGCCCTCGACGACCGGCGGGTCACGGGCACAGAGGCGGCGAAACCGGAGGTGACCGGATCGCCTACGCCGGACCAGGTGTCCGCGACACCGACGGTCACCAAGTCCCCGTCGCCCGTGCGGAGTTCACCGAGGACCAGCAGCCCGGCGCCCACCAGGACGAAGGAGAGCCCGCGACCGCCGACGGTGTCCGCCCGTCTCTACCTGTACCCCGGCTCCGAGGTCCTCGACTGGGTCCGCGCCCACCCCGGCGACCCGCGCACCCCGCTCATCGAGTCCCGGATCGCCGACGAACCGGCGGCCGTGTGGTTCACCGACCCCACACCCGCGACCATCGCCTCCCGCGTCCGCGCGGTCACCTCGAAAGCCGCCGCGCAGGACCGGGTGCCGGTCCTCGTGGCGTACGCGATACCCGACCGCGACTGCGGGGGCGCCTCCCAGGGCGGAGCGCCGGACCTCGCCGCCTACGACGCGTGGATCGACTCCTTCGCGACCGGTCTGGGCCGGGGCGAGGTCGTCGTCGTCCTGGAGCCCGACTCGATCGCCCAGTCCGACTGCCTCTCCGGGAGCGAACGCACCGCCCGCTTCGCCTCCCTGGCCCGCGCCGGCCGCGTCCTGAAGGACGCCGACCCGAAGGCCCGCGTGTACTACGACGCCGGGCACTCCGGCTGGAACCCGGCCGACAAACAGGCCGACCTGCTGAGACAGGCGGGCGCCGCCTCCCCCGCCTCCTCCGACGGAATATTCAGCAACGTCTCCAACTTCCGCACCACGGCCGACGAGATCGCCTACGACCGTACGGTCCTCGCCGACCTGGGCGGCCCCGCCGGCCTCGGTGCCGTCATCGACACCAGCCGCAACGGCAACGGTGCCCCGCCCGACGGACAGTGGTGCGATCCTGCGGGACGCGGGATCGGGCGGGCGCCGACGCTCGGCACCGGCGAGGCGCGCATCGACGCCTATCTGTGGGTGAAGCTGCCGGGGGAGTCGGACGGGTGCAAGGGGGCGCCGGGGACGTTCAGCCCGTCGTACGCCTACGACTTGGCCTCGTCGTAGGAGGACGTGCCCTCGTCCAGCAGCGGCTCCTGCGACTTGACGTGGGGCGGGGCGAAGGCGCGCAGCGCGTGGTACCCGGTGATGACGACGAGGGTGCCGAGGGCGATGCCGCTGAGGGAGAAGGTGTCGGTGAACTTCAACGTCACGTTGCCGACGCCGATGATGATGCCCGCCGCTGCCGGGACCAGGTTGAGCGGATTGCGCAGGTCCACCCGGGCGTTGGTCCAGATCTGCGCGCCGAGCAGACCGATCATGCCGTACAGGATGACGGTGATGCCGCCGAGGACACCGCCCGGGATCGCGGCCACGACCGCGCCGAACTTCGGGCAGAGGCCGAACAGGAGGGCGAAGCCGGCCGCGGCCCAGTAGGCGGCGGTGGAGTAGACGCGGGTCGCGGCCATCACGCCGATGTTCTCGGAGTAGGTGGTGTTGGGCGGGCCGCCCACCGCGGTGGACAGGACGGAGCCGACGCCATCGGCCGAGATCGCCGTGCCGAGCCGGTCGTCGAGCCGGTCGCCGGTCATCTCGCCGACCGCCTTGACGTGCCCGGCGTTCTCGGCGACCAGGGCGATCACGACCGGAAGCGCGACGAGGATCGCCGACCACTGGAAGGTGGGCCCGTGGAAGGACGGCAGGCCGATCCAGTCCGCCTTGCCGACGCCGGAGAGGTCCAGGCGCCAGTGGTCGGTGAGCCTGCCGCTCGCGTCGATCGAGTGGATCTTCCCGAAGATCCGGTCGAAGACCCAGGAGATCGCGTACCCGAAGACCAGGCCCAGGAAGATCGCGATGCGTGAGAGGAAACCGCGCAGACAGACCACCGCCAGGCCGGTGAACAGCATGACCAGCAGGGCGGTCCACTGGTCCTGCGGCCAGTAGGTGGAGGCGGTCACCGGCGCCAGGTTGAAGCCGATCAGCATGACCACCGCACCCGTCACGATCGGCGGCATCGCGGCATGGATGATCCGCGCGCCGAAGCGCTGCACGGCGAGCCCCACCAGGAACAGCGCGAAGCCGACGACGAGGACCGCGCCGGTGACGGTGGCGCTCGTGCCGCCCTGTGCCCGGATCACGGCCGCCACCCCCACGAACGACAGCGAGCAGCCCAGATAGCTCGGCACCCGGCCCCGCGTCGCCAGCAGGAAGATCACGGTCGCGACGCCCGACATCATGATCGCGAGGTTGGGGTCCAGGCCCATCAGCACCGGCGCCACGAAGGACGCGCCGAACATCGCGACCACGTGCTGGGCGCCGAGCCCGACGGTGCGCGGCCAGGAGAGCCGTTCGTCGGGCCGTACCACCGCTCCGGGCGCGGGCGTCCGCCCGTCTCCGTGCAGTTTCCAGCGCACGCCGAGGTCCATGGGGGGATTCGCTTTCTCTATACATGAAGTCCTGTCCGGACCATTGTCACGGCTACCTCGGGGTTCTACGCTCACACGGTCCTACTCATGAACCACGTTCACATTCCTGACCGTCCGTTCGATGGATCGGAGTGCCAGATGAGTGGAAGATCCCGCGCGGCCGTGCTGCTCGCCGCCGTGGTGACCATCGGAGCCGCCCTCGTCCCCTCCGCACACGCGAGCCCCAAGACCCCCGACACCGCCGTCCTCGACGGCGGCCGACTGCAGCAGACGAAAGCCCGCCTCGACCGCGGTGATCCCCAACTGCGCCGGGAACTGCGGACCTTGACGGCCCGCGCCGACACCTGGCTGAACCAGGGTCCGTGGACGGTCGTCGACAAACCCAAGCCCGCCCCCGGCGGCGACGTCCACGACTACCTCAGCCAGGCCCCCTACTGGTGGCCCACCACGACCCCGACCGCCGACAATCCCTGGGGCTGCCCGTACGTTCAGCGGGACGGACAGCGCAACCCCGAGGTCGACAGCGGCACCGACCGCCAGGACGTCGAGAAGGTCTTCGACTCGACGTACGACCTCTCACTGGCCTGGTACTACACCGGCAGGCAGGTGTACGCCGAGAAGGCTGCGCAGGTCCTGCGCACCTGGTTCCTGGACCCGGCCACCCGGATGAACCCGAACCTGAACCACGCCCAGTTCATCCCGTGCAAGTACGACGGGCGCGCCATCGGCATCATCGACTTCTCGCAGTCGTACACCAGCGTCCTCGACGCCCAGGCCCTTCTGGCCACCGGGGCGCCGGGCTGGAGCGCCAAGGACCGCGCCGCGATGGGCAAGTGGAACACCAACTTCCTCGGCTGGCTGAAGAACAGCGCCTTCGGCAAGGACGAGGGCGCCGCCGCCAACAACCACGGCACCTTCTACGACATGCAACTCGCCGCCCTCGCGTACGCCACCGGCGACCGGGCGCTGGCCCGGAAGACCGTCCTGGACGCGCGTGCCAGACGCGTCGATCCGCAGATCGCCGCCGACGGCAGCCAGCCGCAGGAGCTGGCCCGCACCCGCAGCTGGCACTACTCGACCTTCGACCTGGTCGCCTACACCCGGCTCGCGGCGATCGGCCGGCACGTCGGCGTGAACCTGTGGGCCTATCACGGGCCGGACGGACAGGGGGTCCTGAAGGCCGTGGACTTCCTGCTGCCCACCGCGACCGGGTCCGCCGCCTGGCCGTACCCGGAGCTGGAGTTCCACCGCTATGCGGCGAGCGACGTCGTGCACGCGGCGGCGGACGCGGGGGACAAGGCCGCCCGGAGGGCCGTCGCGAAACTGGAGGCGCCCCCCGGCGGTGACCTCTGGGAGCTGCGTCCGGCAGCCGAGCAGCTGGACTCCATAGCGGGCTGACCAGGCCCTTCCCGACCGGGGCTCCTGAGCGTCCGCTTAGGATGGAGTGTCCCCACCGCTTCACCCTTGACGCTCAGGAGCCCCACCCGTGACCGCCGAAGCCCCGATCGCGCCCGCCCTGTCCCACGGCCGGCTGATCCCCGTCACCGTCCACTTCGACGACCTCGACGCGCTCGGTCTCCTCCACAACGCCCGCTACCCGCTGATGGTGGAGCGCGCCTGGGCCGAGCTGTGGCAGGAGCACGGCATCCACTTCGCGGGCGACTGGGCGGCGGCCGGCGATGCCTGCAACGCCGTCAAGGAGCTCCGCGTCAGTTACGAGGCCCCGGTCACCCGGCCCGGCACCTACGCCGTCCACCTCTGGCTGGAGCGGCTCGGCACCACCGGCCTGACCTACGGCTTCCGGTTCTGCTCCGAGGACGGCGCGGTCACCTACGCACAGGGCACCCGGGTCCTGGTCCGTCTGGACCCTGGGACGATGCGCCCCGCGCCGTGGAGCGACGCCTTCAGGGCCGCGGGTCGGGAACTGCTGCGCTCGGCGGACTGACCCTCGGCCGGTTGCGCTCGCCGGTCCTGAGCACCCCGGCGAAGGCCGCGAGACCGCCGGCCAGCACGGTCACCAGCACGAACGACACCACCAGGCTCGTCGCCTGCGCCACCCCGCCGATCAGGCCGGGCGCGATCAGGCCCGAGGTGTAGGTGATGGTCGCGACACCCGCGATCGCCTGACTCGGATTCGGGCCGCTGTGCCCGGCCGCCGCGAAGCACAGCGGTACGACGACGGCGATGCCGAGGCCGAGCAGCGCGAAGCCCCCCATCGCCACGACCGGTTCGCCCGCGACGACGATGAGCAGACCGCCGAGGACGGCGAGGACACCGCCGGCCCGGACGGTGCGCACCGCGCCGAAACGGTTGACCACCGCGTCGCCGACCAGCCGCGCCACCGCCATGGTGAGCATGAATCCGGTCGTGCACGCCGCCGCGAGACCCGCCGAGGTGTCCAGCTGGTCGCGCAGGAACACCGCCGACCAGTCCAGGCTCGCGCCCTCCGCGAACACCGCGCAGAAGCCGACGGCACCGATGAGCAGGGCGGACCTGGGCGGCAGCGCGAACCTCGGCGGCGGCTCCTCGTCCTCGGCGGGCTGCAGGTCGAGCACCCAGGTGCAGGCCAGCAGGCCGAGTGCGGTGAGGGTCCCCGCGGCGAGTGCGAAGTGGACACGGGCGTCCGCGCCGAGGTGCGCGGCGAGCGTGCCGCCCGCCGAGCCGATCAGGGCGCCCGCGCTCCACATGCCGTGCAGACCGGACATGATCGACTTGTCGAGACGGTGCTCGATCTCGACGCCCAGCGCGTTCATGGCGACGTCGGCCATGCCCGCGCTCGCGCCGTAGACGAACATCGCCAGGCACAGGGTGAGCATGTTCGGGGCCAGCGCCGGCAGGATCAGGGACAGGGTCCACATCGCGATCAGCCCGCGCAGGGCCGTACGGCTGCCGAAACGGTGGCTGATACGGCCGGCCAGCGGCATGGCGCAGGACGCGCCGAACGCGGTGAAGGCGAGCGCGAAGCCCAGCTCTCCCGCGCTGAGGTGGGCGTGTTCCTGGACCCAGGGAACGCGGGTGGCGAACGAGCCGGTGACGGCGCCGTGCACGGTGAACACGGCGGCCACGGCGTACCGGGCCCGCCTCGCCTCGTGCCGGTCGTAGACCACGTCACTCATTCTCGGCCCTCCCGTCGCCGCTCCGTTGCCGCTCGCGCCGGATAAACTATCAGGAACCCTGCCTGATAAATAGGGGATTACTGGCCGTACGGGACCCCGGGCCCCGCGCCCGCCCGTCCCGCGATCTGGAAGGATCCCGGCATGCCCGCATCCCCGAGCACCGCCCGGGCCATCAACGACCGGCTCGCCCTGCGTCTGCTCCAGCAGGAAGGCCCGCTGACGGCGGGGCGGTTGAAGCAGCTGACCGGACTCTCCCGGCCGACGGTCGCCGACCTCGTCGAGCGCCTCGCCGCGTCCGGGCTGATCACCGTGGTCGGCGAGGCGGGCGAGGTGCGGCGGGGGCCGAACGCGAAGCTGTACGGCATCGTCGCCGACCGCGCGCACCTCGCGGCCCTGGACGTCCGTACGGAGGGCGTCTCCGTGGTCGTGTCCGACCTGGTGGGGCGGGTGCTCGCGGAGGCGTCGATGCCGATCGGGGGCGACACGGGGACGGGGCCGGCGGTGGAGCAGACGGTCGCGCTGGTGGAACGGGTGGCCAAGGAGGCGGGGGCGGACCGGCTGCACACCGTCGGCATCGGCGCGCCGGGGCTGATCGACCCTGCAACGGGGGAACTCCGTGACTCGACGGGCCTGCCGGAATGGCATCGCCGGCTGGTGGCCGCCCTTCAGGAACGGCTCCCCGAGGCCCGCGTCAGCATCGAGAACGAGACCAACCTGGCGGCCCTGGCCGAACAGCGCGACGGCACCGCCCGGGACCGCGACACCTTCGTCCTGCTGTGGCTCAGCCACGGCACGGGCGCCGCGGTGGTCCTGGACGGGAAGCTGCGCCGGGGCGCCTCCGGAGGCACGGGCGAGATCGGCTTCCTGCCGGTCCCGGGAACGACGGGACTGCCGTCGGCGACGGACTGCGAGGGCGGTTTCCATTCGCTGGCGGGGGCTGCGGCGATCGGCGGGCTGGCGGGGGAGTGGGGGATGCCGGCCGGCGGCGGTGACTCCACCGGCGAGGGTACGGACGGGGCAACGGCGGCGGCGCTGGTCCGGGTCGCCGTGGCCGCCGTGCGGGAGGGTGCCGGGGGCGGAGGTGGGGCTGACGCGGGCGGGGTGGTGGTGCCGAGGGCTGGGAATGTGGCCGTCGGAGGGGCAAGTGGGGGTGACGGGGGCGGGGTGGTCGCCGGTTCTGGGGTGCTCGTGCCGGGGGCGGGGAATTTGGCCGTCGGAGAGTCGACTGGGGCTGACGGAGGCGGGATGATCGCCGGTTCTGGGGTGCCGGGAGCCGGGTCGTTGGCCGCCGGAGGCTCAGGTGGGGCTGACGCAGACGCGACCGCCGCCGCCGCTGGGCCGGTCGTGCCGGACGGTGCGACGCCTGCCTTCGGTCCCGAGGTCGCCGCCCACTTCCTGGATGCCCTCGCCGACCGGCTGGCCATAGGTGTCGCCTCCGTCGTGGCGGTTCTCGATCCGGGGTGTGTCGTGCTCGGCGGTGAGGTCGGGCAGGCCGGGGGCGCGGAGCTCGCCCGGCGGGTGCAGGCGCGGGTCCGGCGGATGTCGCCGCTGGCCACCGAGGTGCGGCCGAGCGTCCTGGGCGGCGCCGCCGTACTGCGCGGTGCCCTGCTCACCGCACGGGAGCGCGCCCAGGACGAACTGTTCGCGCCTGCGGAACGGTGAGCGGCGGCGCCCCCTGACGGCGAGCGGGTCGCCTCAGCCCCGCTGCCTCTTCAGGTACTCCTCGAACGTGCCCTTCCCGACGGCGTGTTCCGGCGCCAGATGCCCGCCGTCGCGGAACGCCCGGTACGCCTTGCCCCACAGCGGGACGCTCAGCACCGCGCGCCTGCGCCCCGTCGCCTTCAGCCAGGCGCGGGCCAGGGATTCGAAGGTGCGGATCTCGGGACCGCCCATGTCCGCGACGCGCCCGGCGGGCGCCGCCTGTGCCAACTCGGCCAGCCGGGCGGCGACTTCGGCCACCTCGACCGGCTGGTCCCGCACCCCGGCCGGCAGCAGCAGCACCGGCAGCTTCGCCAGCGCCCGGAACAACATCACCGGCAGATCGTGGAACTGCGTCGCCCGCAGCACCGTCCAGCCCGGCCCCGACTCCTCGACCATCCTCTCCACCGCGAGCTTGGTCCGGTAGTAGGGGAACGGCACCCGGTCGACGCCGACGATCGAGATGTAGACCAGGTGTCGTACCCCGGCCCGCCGGGCCGCCGCGATCAGACGGGCGGCCGCCTTCTCGTCCCCGCCGGTCTGTGTGGTCGCGCAGTGCACCACCGTGTCCACGCCCGCGACCGCCGCGTCCAGCCCGGCCCCGCCCTCGCGCAGATCGACGGCGTAGGGCGGGGTGCGTCGGCTGAGCACCCGTACCTCGTGCCCGTCCGCCCGCAGCCGCTCGGTGACGAGCCTGCCGAGGGTGCCCGTCCCACCGGTCACCAGGATCGTGGTCATGCTGTCCAACCCTTCCCGCGGCGGACGCCCCGGGGTGGAGCGCCCTTCGCCAGCTGAGACGAGGCGGCCCGCGCGAAATGTGACAGCTGCCTAGGAACGCGTGAGCTGACGCCTCACGAAGGCCAGTTTCTCCGGGTTCAGCACGATCCGCAGATGGGCGATCAGACCGTCCCGCACCTCGAACGCGACCACGCCGGCAAGCGTGTCGCCCGCCCAGGCGGCCAGTCCGTACTCGCCGTTGATCTCGGTCGGCGTGAACTCCAGCCCCGCCGCGAACCGCTCGGCGCCGCCCACCGCGAGTCGTGCGACCTTCTCGCGCCCCTCGACCGGCCGCCGGGCCGCGCTGACCTTGCCGCCGCCGTCGCTGGACCAGATGACGTCCGCCGCCAGCACCTTCTCCAGTCCGGCCAGATCACCGTCCCGGGCCGCGGCGAGGAACGAGCTGACGAGTTCCGCCCGCCGCCCCGGCACCGGCTCGAACCGCGACCGGTCCTCCTCCACCCGCCGCACCGCCCGCCGGTACAGCTGACGGCAGTTGGCCTCGGTCAGGTCCAGCACACCGGCGATCTCCCGGTGGCCGTACCCGAACGCCTCCCGCAGGACGTACACCGCCCGCTCGTTCGGCGTGAGCCGCTCCAGCAGGACCAGCATCGCCAGCGACACCGCGTCCCGCTGCTCCGCCGACTCCAGCGGGCCGAGCGTGCCGTCGGAGGTGATGACCGGCTCGGGGAGCCAGGTGCCGACGTACCGCTCGCGCCGGGCCCGCGCCGAGGTCAGCCGGGTGAGGCAGAGGTTGGCGACGACCTTGGCGAGCCAGGCCGCCGGATGGTCGATGCCCGCGCGGTCCGCGCCGCTGAAGCGCAGATACGCGTCCTGCACCACGTCCTCCGCCTCGTCGGCCGAGCCCAGCATGCGGTAGGCAAGACCGAACAGCCGCGGGCGGTGCGGCTCGAAGTCGTCGGCGGTCGCGCTGCTCATGGCACCACCCTGCCAGAGCCCACCGACACCACGGCTGAGAAGGCCCGGCGACGGGCAAGGGCCGTCGTCACCGCCGCCGGGCCCGTCCAGGGAGCCCCTAAAGGACTAGACCAAAGCGTCCGGCAAACAGGCCGAGTTGAGAAGTACAGCGGCACACCTTGTGAGCCAACCCACACCGTTCGCCCGTATGGACGTCGATCAGGCGTGGCACACTGGCTCTGTACCAGAAGCAGCGCACTCCGGGGTCGGTGAAATTCCGAACCGGCGGTTACAGTCCGCGACCCGTCCGCTTCCAGCGGCCGGTTGACCAGGTGAAATTCCTGGACCGACGGTTAAAGTCCGGATGGGAGGCAGTGCGCGGCGGGCGGGCATTCGTGCGCGCCGCCGTATGCGCTCGTCCGTGTGGACGAGTCTGTCCGGCGTCGCCCCCGGTGTCCTCGCTCGCTTCTGTCGTCTTCGACAGCCCCGGAGTCCGTGCCCGAATGAGGCAGGAGGACCCGGGAAGTGTTCACCGGAATCGTCGAAGAGCTGGGTGAGATCACCGCCGTCGAGAACCTCGGTGACTCCTGTCGCTTCCGCGTGCGCGGCCCTGTCGTCACCGAGGGCGCGAAACACGGGGACTCCATCGCCGTGAACGGCGTCTGCCTCACCGTCGTCGAGCACGAGGGTGACGAGTTCACCGCCGACGTCATGGCGGAGACCCTCGACCGCTCCAGCCTCGGCGCCATCGCCGTCGGCTCCCGCGTCAACCTCGAGCGCCCCACCGCCGTCGGCTCCCGCCTCGGCGGCCACATCGTGCAGGGCCACGTCGACGGCACCGGTCGGGTGCTGGAGCGCAAGCCGTCCGAGAACTGGGAGATCGTCAAGATCTCGCTGCCCGCGGACCTTTCGCGCTACGTCGTCGAGAAGGGCTCCATCACCGTCGACGGCATCAGCCTCACCGTCGTGGACGCCGGGCCCGACCACTTCACGATCAGCCTCATCCCCACCACCCTCGCCCTGACCACGCTCGGCCTCAAGCAGCCCGGTGACCCGGTCAACCTCGAGGTGGACGTGGTCGCCAAGTACGTCGAGCGCCTGCTCGCGAGCACGCAGGGAGCAGGCCGGTGAACTGGCTGAACTCGCAGGCGTTCACCCTCCTCGGCCAGCACATCATCTGGTCGGACATGATCGGCAACATCCTCGGCCTGATCACCCTCGCCCTCGGCTGGCGCCGCTCGCTGCTGACCTGGCCGGTGCAGTTCCTCTCCGGCCTGGTCCTGTTCATCGCGTTCTACGGCCATCTCGCGGGCAGCGCCGGCAAGCAGGTCGTCGTCATGGTCGTCGCGCTGTACGGCTGGTGGCAGTGGAGCCGCAGCAAGGGCAGGTCCGCCGACGGCCACATCACCCCGCGGTTCGCCACCTGGCGCGAACGCGGCGCGATGCTGGGCGCGGCGGCGGTCGGCACGGTCGCGGTCGCCCTGCTCTTCAAGGCCTACCCGTCCCTGTCCTGGGACCCCTGGCCGGACGCCTACATATTCGTCGGCACGATCGTCGCCATGTACGCCCAGGCACGCGGCATGGTCGAGTTCTGGATCGCCTGGCTCCTCGTCGACGTCGTCGGCGTCCCCCTCAACTTCGCCAACGGCTACGCCTTCTCCGGCTTCGTCTACGTCATCTACGGCGCACTCGTCCTGTGGGGCATGCGCGACTGGTGGCTGCGTTCCCGCAACACACCGCAACCCGTCCTGGAAGGAGCGCCGGCATGACTGCGGCCCCGATTCTCTACAGCACGGACGGTATCGAGGACTGGTCCCTCGACCCCGTCGAGCAGGCGATCGCCGACATCGCGGCCGGCCGCCCGATCGTGGTCGTCGACGACGAGGACCGCGAGAACGAGGGCGACCTCGTCATCGCCGCCGAGAAGGTCACCCCCGAGATCGTCGCCTTCATGATGAGCGAGTGCCGCGGTCTGATCTGCGCCCCCATGGAGGGCGAGGAACTGGACCGGCTGAAGCTCCCGCAGATGGTCGACGACAACACGGAGTCGATGAAGACCGCCTTCACGGTCTCCGTGGACGCCTCGGGCGCCCACGGCGTCACCACCGGGATCTCGGCCGCCGACCGCGCGACCACCCTCCAGCTGCTGGCGAGCGGCGACGCCGAGCCCGCCGACTTCGTGCGCCCCGGCCACATCTTCCCGCTGCGGGCCAGGCCCGGCGGCGTCCTGACCCGCGACGGCCACACCGAGGCCGCCGTCGACCTCGCCCGCCTCGCGGGGCTGCGCCCGGCCGGCGCGATCGTCGAGATCGCCGGCGAGGACGGCCGGATGCTGCGCCTGCCCGAGCTGATCCCCTTCGCCCGCAAGCACGGCCTGACGATCATCTCCATCGAGGACCTGATCGCCTACCGCCGCGGCTCCGAGCCCACCGTCCGCCGCGAGGCCGAGACCCATCTGCCCACCGTGCACGGCGAGTTCAAGGCCTACGGCTACCGCTCCACCGTCGACGGCGTCGAGCACGTGGCCCTCGTCCACGGCGAGATCGGCGACGGCGAGGACGTCCTGGTCCGCGTCCACTCCGAGTGCCTGACCGGCGACATCTTCTCCTCCCTGCGCTGCGACTGCGGCCCCCAGCTGGAGGCCTCCCTGGAGCGCATCCAGACCGAGGGCAGGGGAGTCGTGGTCTATCTGCGCGGCCACGAGGGACGCGGCATCGGCCTGCTGTCCAAGCTGCGGGCGTACGAGCTCCAAGAGCGCGGCCGTGACACCCTCGACGCCAACCTGGAACTCGGCCTGCCGGCCGACGCCCGGGACTACGGCGCCGGCGCGCAGATCCTCGAGGACCTCGGCGTGCGCAGTGTGCGCCTGATGACCAACAACCCCGACAAGACCGACGCGCTCGTCCGGCACGGGCTCAAGGTCGTCGGCCGGGAGCCGATGCCCGTACAGGCGGGCGAGCACAACCTCCGCTACCTGCGCACCAAGCGCGACCGGATGGGACACGACCTGCCCTGGCTGGACACCAACCCGGTGTCCACCTGCAGCAACCAGTAACCGCACCCCCAGCACATCCAGGAGACGAGAGAACGTGAGCGGCAAGGGCGCACCGGAGCTGTCCGTACGCAATGTGGGTGACCTGCGGGTCGCCGTCATCGCGGCGCAGTGGCACGAAAAGGTGATGGACGGCCTGGTGGACGGCGCGCTGCGCGCCCTGCACGACCTCGGCATCGACGAGCCGACCCTGCTCAGGGTCCCCGGCAGCTGGGAACTGCCGGTGGTCGCGAAGGTCCTGGCCGGCCGCGGCTACGACGCGATCGTCGCCCTGGGTGTCGTCATCCGCGGCGGCACCCCGCACTTCGACTATGTGTGCCAGGGCGTCACCCAGGGCCTGACCCAGGTCTCCGTCGACACCGGCGTCCCGGTCGGCTTCGGTCTGCTGACGTGCGACAACGAGGAGCAGGCGCTGGACCGGGCGGGTCTGCCGGGCTCCAACGAGGACAAGGGGCACGAGGCGGTGACGGCGGCGGTGGCGACCGCGGCCACCCTCCGCTCAGTATCTGAACCGTGGCACTGAGGTAACCGGCCGTGGCGTAGTCTGACGCTCACCATGTCCAACAAGACGTTCGAGGAGCTCTTCACCGAGCTCCAGCACAAGGCCGCCCACGGCGATCCCGCCACTTCCCGCACCGCAGAACTGGTCGGCAAGGGCGTCCATGCCATCGGCAAGAAGGTCGTCGAGGAAGCCGCCGAGGTCTGGATGGCCGCCGAGTACGAGGGCAAGGAGGCGGCCGCCGAGGAGATCTCGCAGCTGCTGTACCACGTCCAGGTGATGATGGTCGCCCGCGGGATCTCCCTGGACGACGTCTACGCCCACCTGTGAGCCCCACCTCGTTCCCCCGAGAAACCCACGCGAAGGAAGCCGACCTCATGCTGCGCATCGCCGTCCCCAACAAGGGTTCCCTGTCAGGCCCTGCGGCGGAGATGCTGCATGAGGCCGGCTACCGGCAGCGCCGGGAGTCCAAGGAACTGCGCACCGTCGACCCGTCGAACGACGTCGAGTTCTTCTACCTCCGGCCCCGCGACATCGCGATCTACGTCTCCTCCGGTCAGCTGGACATCGGCATCACCGGCCGTGACCTGCTGATCGACTCCGGTGCCGAGGCCGAGGAGATCCTCCCGCTCGGCTTCGCCCGCTCCACCTTCCGCTTCGCCGCCAAGCCGGGGACGGCCACCGGGGTCGAGGACCTCAAGGGCCGTACCGTCGCCACGTCCTACGAGGGCATCGTCGAGGGCCACCTCGCCGAGCACGGCGTCGACGCCTCCGTCGTCCACCTCGACGGCGCCGTCGAGACCGCCATCGAGCTGGGTGTCGCCGAGGTCATCGCCGACGTCGTCGAGACCGGCACCAGCCTGCGCAACGCGGGCCTGGAGGTCTTCGGCGAGCCGATCATGAAGTCCGAGGCCGTCGTCATCCGCCGTACCGGAGCGGACGGCGAGGAGCCCAAGGTGCAGCAGTTCCTGCGCCGGCTGCAGGGTGTCCTGGTGGCCCGGACGTACGTGATGATGGACTACGACTGCCGCGTCGAGCAGCTGGAGAAGGCCGTCGCCCTCACCCCGGGTCTGGAGTCGCCGACCATCTCGCCGCTGCACAACGAGGGCTGGGTCGCCGTGCGTGCCATGGTCCCGACCAAGGACGCCCAGCGGATCATGGACGACCTGTACGAGATCGGCGCCCGGGCCATCCTGACCACGGCCATCCACGCCTGCCGCCTCTGAGAGACCGTACGAGGACCGTACGAGATGTCTGATCTGCCCGCTCTCCCCGTCACCTTCCGGCCGGGCCGCACCCGGGCCGTCCTGCTCACCGGCGGCGTCGCGATCTTCGTGGTGATCACGACCGTCGCCATGCTCCTGGAGCAGCTCGGCCCCGGTGAACGGCTCAGCTTCATCCTCACCGGCGCGCTCCTCTTCGGCGTCCTGGCCATGCTCGCCCGGGTGAAGGTCGTCGCCGAGGAGTCCGGTGTCACCGTCGTCAACATCGTCAGCAGGCGACACCTGGAGTGGACCGAGATCCTCCATGTGAACCTGCGTCCCGGCGACCCCTGGGTCTTCCTCAACCTCAGCGACGGCACCAGCCTGCCCGCGCTCGGCATCCAGCCCGGTATCGCCAAGGAGCGTGCCATCGCCGACGCGCGTATGCTGCGCGCGCTCGCCGAGGCCCGCTCGACGAGGGATCTGCCGTAGAGACCCCTGTCTTGATTAATCTGTTGGCGGAGGCGTTTTCCCGCGCCTCCGCCGCCGACGTGCCCCATGGCCCTCAGCGGCCCCCTGCTACCCGAGGAGTGACTCCCTCCAGCGATGGACGGATCGTCCTGTAGTACCTGCGCCGCCCCCTCCCGACATACCGAGGCGGCGGCATCATGACCACCCCCCTGCTGCTCCTCGGAGCCGCCCTCCTGCTGATTCTCGCCAACGGCTTCTTCGTGGCCGCCGAGTTCGGTCTGGTCACGGTCGAGGCGACGGACGCCGAGAAGGCCGCCGCCGAGGGCGACAAGCGCGCCCGCAGGGTCGCCGAGTCGCTGAAAGAGCTGTCCTTCCAGCTCTCCGGCACCCAGCTCGGCATCACCATCACCTCCCTGGTCGTCGGCATGCTCGCCGAACCGGCCCTGGCCGCACTGCTGCGCGGCCCCTTCACGGCCGTCGGCATCCCCGAGGGGGCCGTCTCCGGCATCGCGGTCGTCGTCGGCATGCTGCTGGCCTCCGCCGTGCAGATGGTGATCGGCGAGCTCGTGCCCAAGAACTGGGCCATCTCCAAGCCCATGCAGGTCGCCCGCTTCGTGGCCGGCCCGCAGCACGTCTTCGCACGTCTGTTCCGCCCGGTCATCGCCGCGCTGAACACCGTCGCCAACCGCCTCGTCCGCGCCCTGGGCGTCGAGCCCGCCGAGGAGCTGGCCTCCGCCCGCACACCGGGCGAACTGGTCTCCCTCGCCCGGCACTCCGCGCAGGCCGGCGCCCTGGAACAGGACACCGCGGACCTCTTCGTGCGGACCCTGTCGCTCGCCGAGCTGACCGCCCAGCACGTGATGACCCCGCGGGTGAAGGTGAGCGCGCTGCAGTCCTCGGCCACCGCCGAGGACGTGGTCAACCTGACCCGCGCCACCGGCCTGTCCCGCTTCCCCGTCTACAAGGAGAAGATCGACGAAGTCGTCGGCATGGTCCACCTCAAGGACGCGCTGGCCGTCCCCGTGCACGACCGGCTGCGCACCCCCGTCGGCCGTATCGCCCGCCCGGCCCTGCTGGTCCCCGAGACCCTGCCGGTCAAGCCCCTGCTGGCGCAGCTGCGCAGCGAGCAGCCCATCGCGGTCGTCGTCGACGAGTACGGAGGCACGGCCGGGGTGGTGACCCTGGAGGACATCGTCGAGGAGATCGTCGGCGAGGTCCGCGACGAGCACGACGGGCAGGACGTGCCCGAGCTCGCCGCCGCCCCGCCGGAGGACGGCAAGCCCGCCTGGGACGCCGACGGCAGCTGCCGGGTCGACATCCTGCAGCGCATAGGCCTGGACGTGCCCGAGGGACCGTACGAGACGGTCGCCGGCCTCGTCGCCGATCTGCTCGGCCGGATCCCGGCAGCCGGTGACAAGGCCGAACTGCCCGGCTGGCGGCTGACCGTGCGCCGGGTGGGCCACTACCGGGCCGAGCGCGTCCGGCTGGTCAGGACCGGGCCGGTCGTGGAGGTCGCCCGATGAGCGTGCTGCAACTCCTGTTCGCCGCCCTGCTGGTGCTCGCCAACGGCTTCTTCGTCGGCGCCGAGTTCGCCCTGGTCTCCGTCCGCCGCAGCCAGATCGAACCCCTCGGCACGGCGCGGGCCCGCCAGGTGCTCTACGGCCTCGAACGCCTGCCCCAGATGATGGCGGCGGCCCAGTTCGGCATCACCGTCTGCTCGCTGACCCTGGGCGCGGTCGCGGAACCGACGGTCGCGCACCTGCTGGAACCGGTCTTCGAGTGGATCCACCTGCCCGACGGCGTGATCCACCCCCTGGGTTACGTCATCGCGCTGGCCGCGGTCGTCTTCTTCCACCTCGTCATCGGCGAGATGGTCCCGAAGAACCTGGCGATGGCCGCGCCCGAGAAGGCCGCCCTGTGGCTCAGCCCCGGGCTGGTCTACTTCGCCCGGATCTGCAAGCCGATCACCGTGACCCTCGGCGCCTGCGCCCAGGGCATCCTGCGGCTCTTCCGGGTCGAACCGAAGGACGAGGTCGAGGCGGTCTTCACCAGCGAACAGCTCAACCGCCTGGTGGAGGACTCCGGACAGGCGGGCCTGCTGGACCCCGAGGAGCAGGAACGCCTCGAGGACGCCCTGGAGCTGGGCTCCCGCCCGGTGACGGACGTGCTCCTGGGGCGCGAGTCGCTGATCACGGTCAGCCCCTCGGTGACCCCCGGCGAGATCGTCCGGCTCACCGCCCGCACCGGCTACTCCCGCTTCCCGGTCGCCGCGGACAACGGCGGCGTCTTCATGGGCTACCTGCACGTGAAGGACGTACTCGACCTGGAGGACTCCGAACGGGCGGTGCCGCAGCAGCTGTGGCGCCCGATGACGACCCTCCGCGCCGACCTTCCCCTGGACGACGCCCTCACGGTCATGCGGCGAGCGGCGACCCACCTCGCCCAGGTCGCGGACGGCTCGGGCAGGGTGCTGGGGCTGGTCGCCCTGGAGGACGTACTGGAGCTGCTGGTGGGCGAGGTCACCGACCCGGCGCACCGGGACACGCCGGAGGTCCGGGTGACGGAGCCGCGGGGGAGCGGGGAGCCGGAGCAGGCGCTGGCGACCTGATCGGTGCGGGGGCCAGTGGTATGTCACATGGCACTGGGATCCTGCGGCCCCCGCCCCGACAGCACCTCCCCGTACGCCTGCATCAGATCCGGCAACCGCAACGTCGACAGGTCGTCCCGCGTCAGCATCCCCGGGTACGTCGACAGCCGCAGATCCCGGTACGCGCAGCTCTTCTCGTACAGGGTCCGCAGGAAGCGTCCGTTGCCGAGTTCGTCGATCCAGCCCTGGTCCACCACGTGCCCGGCGATCGAGCGCAGTTCGTCCAGGGCCTCCTCGTCCCAGACGTCGCCGTTCTCCGCGGCCAGCACCTCCCCGATCGAGGTGAGTTCCAGCGGCCGGTAGGACGGGAAGTCGACGCGGGTGGTGAAGCGGGAGGACAGACCGGGGTTGGCGGCGAGCAGCCGGTCCATGCCCTCGGGGTAGCCGGCCAGGATCACCACCAGGTGGTCCCGGTTGTCCTCGGCCCGCTTCAGCAGCACCTGCAGCGCCTCGTCGCCGTAGGCGTCCCCCTTGCCGTAACCGGAGTTGGAGAGCGAGTAGGCCTCGTCCACGAAGAGCACCCCGCCGATCGCGGAGTCGATCAGCTCGTTGGCCTTCACGGCCGTCTGGCCCAGGTACTCGCCCACCAGGTCGGCCCGTTGGGCCTCGACCAGGTGGTCGCCGCCGAGCAGACCGAGGGCGTAGAAGACACGGCCCAGGATGCGCGCGACCGTCGTCTTGCCGGTGCCGGAGGGGCCGGAGAAGACGAAGTGCCGTTTGGGCGGCTGGACCGGCAGCCCCTGCCCGGCCCGCAGCCGCGCCATGTTCAACTGCGCGGACAGCGCCTTGACCTGTCGCTTCACGGGCTCCAGGCCGACCATGCGCTCCAGCTCGGCGAGCGCCTCCTCGAGCAACTCCGGGTCGGTCGGCCCGGCCGGCAGCGGCGAGCCGACGACGCTCTTCTCGCGCACCGCCGGATCGATCACCGACGGCACCGGGCCGACGGGCGGGAGGTCGGGTTCGGGAAGCCGCAGGTCCCGTACCTCGGTGCCGAACAGCGGGTCGAGGGCGTCGGGACCCTCCAGGACGTCCTGCGCGCCGGAGAGCGTGATCGCGGCGAGGTCGGCGGAGTCGTCGTAGCCGTCCCCCTCGGCGATCGCCGCGAGCCGGGCCGAGGTGTCCATGAAGGCGGGGTCGACGCGGTGCACGGCCCGGTACAGGGGCAGCGCGGCGGCCGAACGGCCCGTGCCCTCATGGGCCCGCGCCAGCCAGTACCGCAGCTCCTTGCGCTGCGGCTGCTCGCTGCGGCAGCGCATCAGCGCCGCCGCGAGCAGCGGCTCGGCCTGGCCGTACATCTCCAGACGGACCCGGGCCATCCCGCCGAACAGGCCCGCCTCGATCCCGAGCAGCGGGTCGTCGATCAGCGGGTCGGTGTGGCGGACGAGCTGTTCCCAGTCCTTGACCAGGTAGGCGCGGCAGGCGTGCAGGAAGCGGACCTGGTGGTCGGTGTCGATGGGCGGCAGACCGGCCAGCGCCCGGTCCAGCTCGGGCACATGACGGCCGTCCAGCCAGTGCGAGGCGTGCGCGAGCAGCAGGTCGCGCGGGGTTTCCAGCACCGGCTGCACCCACCAGCCCAGCCAGTACCAGGAGTTGAGGGAGCGGCGGTGCCGGGCGCGCTGCTCGCCGAAGCGGTCCCGGTGCCGGAACATCCGCAGCAGCGCGGTCGTCGTGTCGACGCGCAGCGCGTGCAGTCCGAGCCAGCCGTCGGCCATCCCGGGATCCGTCCGCACCGCGGTCCGGAACTCCTCCTCCGCCTGCGGATACGCGCCCATGGTGTAGGCGTCCACGCCTCGCAGCCAGGCGAGGTCGGCCGGGGCCTCGGGGCCCTGCGTGCCGAAGTCCATCACGTCCCCCACAAACCGTGCCCCCGTCGGTTGACCGCCGGGTGGTCACCCGTCGGCCGCCTTGATCGAACCGCCGTACCGCTGACCGGAGTTGCGGTGCGCGCACAGCCGCTCGTAGGTCGCACCGAGGGCATGGTACCTGCGCCGGTGTCGCCCGCCGAAGGGTGCCGCACAGGACGTTTGACGAGGTGGGAGCAGATGAGCCGCGGAGCGGACGGTGACCGAGGGTGAGCGAAACGCACCACAGAGCGTCCGGAAAGGTGGGGGAGGGCAGAACGAAGCCCCCGATCACGGGGGAACAACCGGGGGCTTCGCGACATTGGGCGGCTTCGTAGGGCCGCACATTGAGAACGTAAGACCTGTACGGCCCCTCGGTCAAGCCGAGTTGAGGCACTCCGGGAAGTTCCCCTGCGCCGCGTCTTCACAAGTTCAGCACATTGCGGATGGTCCGTCACCCTGAGTGATCGCCTGGTCCGGTCCAAGTCTCTTCCCGGGCCCCGGCAGTACCTCGTATCCCTTCTCGCACTGCTGTACCAGGGAGTTGGCGAACGGCCGGGAGGGATCCTCGGCGAAGTGCTGTCGTTCCGCGCGGACCCATCCGTCCCAGAACTCCAGCTGTTCCTCGCCGTCCCGCTGCCGTCCCCGCGTCCACGCCTCCTCGTGCGGCAGCTCCATCCACAGGAGATGAGCGAGATGGGGGCGGAGTGCGCGGCGGCCGGCGCCGACGCCCTCGACCAGCACCACGGGAGCGGTCGGCAGCGGGCGCGGTGGGCCGAAGCGGCGGGCGCGCCAGTCGTAGGGGGTGTAGTGGGCGGTCTCGCCGCGGCGGAACGGCTCGATCACCTGGGTCAGCAGGCGCCCGGTCCAGTCGAACAACTCGTCGTGGCTGGCGATGTCGTCGAGGTGCAGCACCGGCGCGTCGCCGAGGGCCCGGGCCAACTGCCCGGCGAAGGTGGACTTCCCGGAACCCGCGTGTCCGTCGACCCCGACCAGGCGGACCGGACCGCAGGACGGGGGGAGGCGGCGGAGCCGGGAGGCGAGGGAGTGGATGGCCGTTCCTTGGCTGCACGGAGGCGGGCGTGTTTCGGCCACAGTTTAGCCGGGGGCGGGCTCGGGGAGGCGGAGCGTCGCAGGTCATGCCAGTGGTCCAGGCCAATATTGGTGGGCGCGCCGCGCGCCGAAGTGCTGGCTGTGGACCTCCTCGGCGGCCATAGTTGGCCCACGGCGGCGCGCCACAAGCCCGCGCCGCACGCGCGCCACGGACCCGTCCCGACTCGGACACCTGGGGGTCGTCCCACCCATGAGCAGAGCCGAACAGCCGTCCCGCAGAACCCTTCTGGCCGCCACGGTCGCCGCCGCGGTGGTGGGCCCCTCGCTCTCCGTCGGCGTGGCCCATGCCGACCCGGCCCGCCCCGTCGACTACCACGCCTGGACCTCGTACCCCGACTGGCGCACGGGCGCCGCCCTGGGCACCCGCGCCGTCGCCGGCACCCGCCCCGGCGTCGTGATCGCCGAACCGGCCGGCACCACCGAGTACACGGACCCGCACACCGGTACGACGGCGAGCTGGGAGTACGCGACCTGGACGTCCCCCGACCACACGCTCCGCGTCCCCGCCACCGAGGTGGTCGCCTCCTGGAACGCGCACACCCCGGCGGGCACCTGGCTCCAGGTCGAGCTGCAGGGCAGGTACTCCGACGGCACCGAGACGCCGTGGTACGTGATGGGCCGCTGGGCCGCGGGCGACCAGGACATCAAGCGGACCTCGGTCGACGGGCAGACCGACGGCAAGAGCTCGATCTGGACCGACACCTTCGCCGTCGACGACGCCACCACCGGCCTGCGCCTGGTCTCCTACCGGCTGCGCCTCACCCTCCACCGCAAGCCCGGCACCGGGCTCACCCCCACCGTCTGGCGGCTCGGCGCGATGGGCTCCGACGTCCCGGACCGGTTCACCGTCCCGGCCTCCACGCCGGGCCCGGCCAGGGAACTGACCGTCCCGCGCTACTCGCAGGAGATCCACAAGGGCCAGTACCCGGAGTACGACAACGGCGGCGAGGCCTGGTGCAGCCCCACCTCCTCGCAGATGATCATCGAGTACTGGGGCGGCCGGCTCACCCCCGGGCAACTCGCCTGGGTGGACCCGAGCTACGCCGACCCGCAGGTCGACCACGCGGCCCGCTTCACCTACGACTACCAGTACGAGGGCTGCGGCAACTGGCCGTTCAACGCCGCCTACGCGGCCACCTACGACAACCTGCAGGGTGTGGTCACCCGGCTCGGCTCGCTCACCGACGTGGAGACGCTGATCGCGGCCGGCATCCCGGCCATAACGTCCCAGTCCTTCCTCAAGGAGGAGCTCACCGGGGCGGGTTACGGCACCTCGGGGCATCTGATGACCGTCATCGGGTTCACCGCGGACGGAGACGTGATCGCCAACGACCCGGCCTCGCCGAGCGACGAGGCGGTGCGACGGGTGTACCGGCGGCGCGAGTTCGAGAACATCTGGCTGCGCACCAAGCGGTACAACGCCTCCGGCAAGGTCGTCTCCGGCAGCGGCGGTGTCTGCTACCTGTACTTCCCCGCGTGTCCCAGTGCCCGGCAGCGCAAGGCGCTCGCGGCGGTCGGCGTGCGCTGAGCGGTCGGTCCCTCCGTGAAGGCCCCGGGTCGACCGGGGCCTTTGTGCTGTGACCAACGTCTCCGCCGCAAAAGCCACCGCTGGTGGCAAGGTGGACACAACGAGGGGGGAGTCCACCGCACGCCGACCACAGCGAGACACCATGACAGCGCACTCAGTCACCGCCGCCCGCACCCGTACCGGCGGTCCCCGGGGCGACGGCCCGAAGATCCTCGAGCACGTCATGGGCTGGACTCTGGTGGTGGTCGTCGCGATGCTCGTCGCCCAGTTCGGTCTGCTGTGACTCGAACTAACGGGCGTTGTTGTTCTGACATACTGCGGATGTCCCGCCCCCCCGCCCGAGACCAGGGTCTGAATTGAAGATCAGCGAACAGAGCGATGCCGCCCGCCCACGGGCGCGCGGCACCGAGCGCTCACTGGCGCGCCGCGCCGAACTCATCGCCATCGGGCGGAAGTTGTTCGCCGACACGTCCTACGACGCACTCTCCATGGATGACATCGCCAAGCAGGCGCACGTCGCCAAGGGGCTGATCTACTACTACTTCCAGTCCAAGCGCGGCTACTACCTGGCGATCATCCACGACTCGGTCGCCGACCTGATCAACTTCGCGGGCGGCGAGGTGGACCGGGGACAGCTGGACCGGGTCCACCGCACCATGGAGGCCTATCTCCGCTGGGCCGAGCACAACCAGGCCGCCTACCGCACGATCGTCAGCGGCGGCGTCGGCTTCGACGCCGAGGTGCAGGCCATCCGGGACGGGGTGCGCGAGGCGATCGTCGCGACCATCGCCGACGGGGCGTACGGCCGGACCGACATCGCGCCGCTGGCCCGGATGGGCCTGTTCGCCTGGGTGTGCAGCGTGGAGGGCGCGACCCTCGACTGGATCGACCGCCCCGCCCTGACCCGGGACCAGATGCGCGAACTGCTGGTCAAGAGCCTCGGCGGCTCGATGCGCGCCATCGAGGAACTCGACCCCGCGTACCCGGCCCCGGCCCCGGCCCGCCGGGACGGCTGAGCGAGGTCAGCCGATGGCCTTGATCAGCTCGCCGTTCGAGGTGTCGCCGCTCAGCTCCCAGAAGAAGGTGCCGCCCAGGCCCTGCTGGTTCTTGTAGGTCATCTTCGTCGCGATGGTCGAGGGCGTGTCGTAACTCCACCAGTTGTTGCCGCACTTGGCGTACGCGGTGCCGCCGACGGTCCCGGTCGCCGGGCACTTGGTCTTGAGCACCTTGTAGTCGTCGATGCCCTGCTCGTACGTCCCTGCCGCGGGCCCGGTCGCCGTGCCGCCGGGCGCCGACTGCGTCACGCCGGTCCAGCCGCGGCCGTAGAAGCCGATGCCCAGCAGCAGCTTCGAGGCCGGGATGCCGAGGCCCTTGAGCTTGGCGATGGTCGCCGAGGTGTGGAAGCCGGCCTTCGGGATGCCGGAGTAGGAGTTCAGCGGTGAGTGCGGGGCCGTCGGACCGGTGGCGTCCCAGGCGCCGAAGTAGTCGTACGTCATCGGGTTGTACCAGTTCACGTAGTGGGCCGCGCCCGCGTAGTCCGCCGCGTCGATCTTGCCGCCGCCGGTGGCGTCCGCTGTGATCGCCGCGGTGACCAGCGCACCGCTGCCGAACTTCGAACGCAGCGCCGCCATCAGGTTCTTGAAGGCCTCCCTGCCGCTGGTGTCGCAGGTGTTTCCGCAGGCGTTCGGGTACTCCCAGTCGATGTCGATGCCGTCGAACAGGCCCGACCACTTGGAGTTCTTCACCAGGTCGTAGCAGGACTGGGCGAAGGCGGCAGGGTTCCTCGCGGCCTCGCCGAAGCCGCTGGACCAGGTCCAGCCGCCGAAGGACCACAGGATCTTCAGCCCCGGGTGCTTCTTCTTCAGCTTCAGCAGCTGGTTGAAGTTGCCGCGCAGGGGCTGGTCCCAGGTGTCGGCGACGCCGTCCACCGACTCGGCGGCCGTGTAGGCGCGGTCGGTCGCCGCGTAGGAGTCGCCCATGGCGCACTTGCCGCCGGTGACGTTGCCGAAGGCGTAGTTGATGTGGGTCAGCCTCGCCGCCGATCCGGACGTCTCGACGTTCTTGACGTAGTACTTGCGGTCGTAGGTGCCCCATTCGGTGAAGTAGCCGACGACCTTGGAGCCGGCCGCCTCCTGGGCGGACGGCTTCGCGGAGGCCGTGCCCGCGCCGGCCAGCAAACCGGCGCCGAGGACGGCGCAACACGCGGCGGAGAGCAGCGCCCGGAAGGGGGCGCGGGGGCGGTGCGGAACGTGCATCGGGTGTCTCCTCGTGGGGGAGAGGGAACGCGCGCCGATTGGCATGAACGCGGTAAAGCGTTGGTCATGAACCTTAGGAGGACTAGACCAGTCGGGTCAATGGTGCGGACCAATGCGAGGCGGGTTCGCCGGGACCGGACGGCGCTTCGGAGTGGCGCGGGATATTCTTGAAGTAAGCGGTCGTTAACTGGTGACGGGATGTCTCCGATCGGGCATACTCACAGCGCACAGCCGCTGGTCAGCAGCTTCCGAGACCCGGAGGCGCGAGCACCGGCAGGCCGCGAGCAGGACCCGGCGGAGCCGCCCCCACCCAGGGCGCACGCCGCCGATGTGCCCGAAACAGGGAGGAGAGCGTCGCCATGCCCGACCGCGCCCCGCAGCCGGTGGACCGTCAACTGCCCACGGACGAGGCCCGGGATCTGATCTCGCTCGTCCGGGACATCGCCCAGCGCGAGATCGCGCCGAAGGCGGCCGACGAGGAGGACGCCGGACGCTTCCCCCGCGAGGTCTTCACCCTGCTGTCGAAGTCGGGACTGCTCGGACTGCCGTACGACTCCGAGCACGGTGGCGGCGACCAGCCGTACGAGGTCTACCTCCAGGTCCTGGAAGAGCTGGCCGCGGCCCGTCTCACCGTCGGCCTCGGCGTCAGCGTGCACACGCTCGCCTCCTACGCCCTCGCGGCCTACGGCACCAAGCAGCAGCAGGTCGAGCACCTGCCCGCGATGCTGGGCGGCGGCCTGCTGGGTGCCTACTGCCTGTCCGAGCCGTCGTCCGGCTCCGACGCCGCCTCCCTGCGCACCAAGGCGGTGCGCGACGGCGACCACTGGGTGATCGACGGGACCAAGGCCTGGATCACCCACGGCGGCATCGCCGACTTCTACACCGTCATGGCCCGCACCGGCGAGGACGGCCCGCGCGGGATCACCGCCTTCCTGGTGCCCGGAGACGCCGAGGGGCTCAGCGGCGCGGTGCCCGAGAAGAAGATGGGCCTCAAGGGCTCGCCCACCGCCCAGGTCCACTTCGACGGGGTGCGGGTCTCCGACGAGCGGCGCATCGGCGAGGAGGGGCAGGGCTTCGCGATCGCCCTGGCCTCGCTCGACTCCGGCCGGCTCGGCATCGCGGCCTGCGCCATCGGACTCGCCCAGGCGGCGCTCGACGAGGCGGTCGCCTATGCCACCGGACGACAGCAGTTCGGGCGGCCCATCGCCGACTTCCAGGGGCTGCGGTTCATGCTCGCCGACATGGCCACCCAGATCGAGGCGGGCCGCGCCCTGTACCTGTCGGCGGCGCGGCTGCGCGACGCGGGCCGGCCGTTCGCCAAGCAGGCGGCCATGGCCAAGCTGCACTGCACCGACACCGCGATGAAGGTCACCACCGACGCCGTCCAGGTCCTCGGCGGATACGGCTACACCGCGGACTTTCCCGTCGAGCGCCATATGCGCGAGGCCAAGGTGCTGCAGATCGTCGAGGGCACCAACCAGATCCAGCGTATGGTCATCGCCCGTCACCTTGCGGGCCCGGAAACCCGCTGAACTGCCCCGGCTGCACCTGCGGGGCCGCCAGCCTGGCCCACTCCGGGTCATGGCGGCCCGGCAGGGTGCGGCCCCGGTCGGCCCAGGTGCGCATCAGATCACGGTAGATCGGCGGGTCCGGGACGGGCGGCGCCGGGGGAACCGTTCCTGCCGGCGGCGGAACGAAGATGCGGCGCTGACGCCCGGTCGCTGAATAGGTGGGGGTCATACCAGGGCAACGCGATAAGGGACGGACAGGTCACCGATCCGTCGAATCGAGCGTGAGTTCGCGACCCGTATCTGGTCACCGACCGCTGTCTGACGTACCGTCAGCCACGCCGTCTCCAGGGAGGTTTGGCATGGCCGACGACCGTCCCGTGCCGCTCGACGAGTACCCCGTGCACCAGGTCCCCCTGTCCATGCGGCACGTGGCCACCGGGGACCGCAACGCCTACGACCGCTGCATCTTCCACGTCCTGGACCACGAGGGCCGCGCCCTGCTGATCGCCGGCCTCGGCGTGTACCCCAACGTCGGCGTGATCGACGCCTACGCGACCCTGCGGGTGGGGGACACGGTCCACGCGGTACGGGCGTCCGACGCGCTCGGCGAGGACCGGATGCGGCTCGCCGTCGGGCCGTTGCGCATCGAGGTCGGGCAACCGCTGCGCAAGCTCCGGCTGTTCAGCGACGACGAGGCGTTGTCGTACGACCTCACCTGGACCGCCGACTTCCCGGCCCTGTGGGAGCCCCACCACGTCCAGCGCCGCGGCGACCGGCTCATGCTCGAAGGGCGCCGGTTCGTGCAGGCGGGGAGCGTGGAGGGGGTGATCCGGGCGGCCGGCGAGGAGTTCCGGGTCAGCGCCGCGCGCTGGACCGGCACCCGGGACCGGAGTTGGGGAGTGCGGCCCATACCGGGGGAGGAGGGCGGCCGGTTCGCCGAGGAGCGGCCGACCGAGGGGTTCCACTGGCTGTGGTGTCCGGTCCGCTTCGAGGACCGGTTCCTGATGGTGATCGTCCAGGAGGACGCCGACGGTTACCGCTCCCTCAACGACGCCACCCTCGTCCGCCCCGGCCACCGCGACCGCCAACTCGGCTGGCCCCAGCCCGAGATCACCTACCGCTCCGGCACCCGCCAGCCAGAACGCGCCGTCGTCCACCTCGGCGACCTCCGCAAGCCGCAGGAACTGCGGGCCGAGATCCTCACCTCGTCCCCGCTCGCGATCGGCGCCGGCTATCCGCCCGCCGACGACTGGCAGCACGGCACCTGGCAGGGCCGCGGCTGGACCGACCGGCGCACGTACGACCTGACGCAGCCCCACCCTCTCGCCGCGTACGGCGTCACCGACCACGCGGCGCGCTTCCGGCTCGACGGGCAGGTCGGCCACGGCATCTTCGAGCACGGCTCGTTCGGGCGGCACGACCCGAGCGGCTTCACGGACTTCACCTCGGTCGCACCGTAAGGGGGTTCACGACATGGCCACGGCACCCCGCCCCCGCACCACCACCCGGGACCCGGAGGAACTCGCCCGTCGCCTCACCGCCTGGCTGGGCACCCGGCTGCCCGGCGCCAAGGCGGTCGGTGTCAGCGTCCCCGAGTCCAACGGACTGTCCAGCGAGACCCTGCTCTTCGACATCGAGCACCCCCGGCCGCCGGTCGTCTCCTGCGCGTTGAGGCTGGCGGCGGACCCGGCGGCGTACACCGTCTTCCCGGTGTACGACATGCCGCGCCAGTACCGCACGATGCGTGTCGTGGCCGAGCACACCGACCTGCCCGTGCCGAAGGTGCTGTGGCTGGAGGAGGACCCGGGGCCGCTCGGGGCGCCGTTCTTCGTGATGGAGCGGGTCGCGGGGCGCGTGCCGCCGGACGTGATGCCGTACACCTACCAGGGCAACTGGCTGCACGCGGCGAGCGACGCCGAGCGCGAGCGGCTGGAGGCGGCCTCGATCGGACTCCTGGCCCGGCTGCACGACCAAGTGCCGCCGGAGGCAGCCGAGTTCCTCACCCTGCCCGGTGACGGCGACGCGCTGCGCCGCCATGTCACCGCCCAACGCGCCTACTACGACTGGGTGGTGGACGGACACGCCCGCTCACCGCTCATCGAGGCCGCGTTCGACCGGCTCGAGGACCTCTGGCCCGACGATCCGGGCACGCCGGTCCTCAACTGGGGCGACGCGCGCATCGGGAACGTCGTCTACGACGGGTTCGAGCCAGTCGCGGTGCTCGACTGGGAGATGGCGGCCGTGGCCCCGCGCGAGGTCGACCTCGGCTGGACCGTCTACCTGCACCGCTTCTTCCAGGACCTGACGGTCGCCTTCGGCCAGCGCGGCCTGCCGGACTTCCTGCGCCGCGACCGCGTCGAGGCCCGCTACGCCGGCCTCACGGGTCACACACCGCGCGACATGGACTTCCACACCCTGTACGCGGCGCTGCGGCACGCCATCGTGATGCTGCGCGTCGCCTACCGGCAGGTGCACTTCGGCGAGGTGGCCGTCCCGGCGGACCCGGACACACTGATCCTGCACCACGGCAGCCTGCGAGCCATGGTGCAGGGCAGCTACTGGGATTGAGCGAGGCGGTTCAGGCGGCCTGGCGGCGCATCACCGGCACGCGCATCGGGCGTGAGCCCGGGCCGCCGACGTGCGAGAACGGCTGCGTCCGCCAGTCGAGCCCCTGAGGGAGCGTCAACAGAAGGGCGGTGTCCTGCTCCTGGACCTCGGCGGAGTCGTCCGCGGAACGGGCCTCGGCGGCCCTGCGGCCCGTACCGGCACAGACCGTCAGGCCGAACGGGTTCCACGGCGAGGCGCACAGCGCGTGCTCCGGCAGGACCTCCTCGTCGGCCAGCAGGGCGATGGGCTGCGCGCAGTCCGGGCAGACCACCCGGTACATCTCGAAGGTGTCGTACGCGTCGAGTTCCTCGTCGTCGTAGGCGTCGGGTTCGACGCCCTCCGGCTCGGGCTCGACCACCGGATGGAGCCGCTTGGACGCGGTGCGACCAGGGCGCTTGAGACTCTGCATGGATAACTCCCCCTTGGGCTGGGGCCGTGAAGGCGCTGCGGCCTCGACCACAGCAAGCACTTCCCGTCCGCTCTCGGAGGTAATCACGAGAACATCACGGAGATGTCCCGGCGTATGTGGCGTTCGTCACATGCCGCTCGCAGGTGCCTCTGGCGGACCGTCCGTCGCCCGAACGGCTCACGGACCGCTCTCGCCCACATCACAAACCGGGTATGACCTGGGCTGCTCAGGTATCCGAGGAGATCACCCGCACTGTAGGTTCTGCCGCATGGAGGAGCTGGACCGTCAGATCGTGCAGCTGCTCGTCAAGGACGGGCGGATGAGCTACACAGACCTGGGCAAGGCCACGGGCCTGTCCACGTCGGCCGTGCACCAGCGGGTGCGGCGGCTGGAACAGCGTGGCGTCATCCGCGGCTATGCCGCGGTGGTCGACCCCGAGGCCGTCGGGCTGCCCATGACCGCGTTCATCTCGGTGAAACCCTTCGATCCGAGCGCGCCGGACGACATCGCGGAACGCCTCGCCGGCGTACCCGAGATCGAGGCCTGCCACAGCGTCGCGGGCGACGAGAACTACATCCTCAAGGTCCGGGTGGCCACCCCCCACGAGCTGGAGGAGCTCCTGGCCCGGCTGCGCACGCTGGCGGGGGTCTCCACGCGGACGACGGTGGTTCTCTCCACGCCCTACGAGGCCCGCCCGCCGAGGATCTGACCGCACGGGCGCGGCCCCGTGTGCAGGGGGCGCGCGGGGGCACGGGAGACTGTCCCCATGAGTGAGCGCAGCCCCGAGCCCAGCACCGTCCTCCTCCGCCGCGGCGAGGTCCACAGCCCCGCAGACCCCTTCGCGACCGCGATGGTCGTGGAGGCCGGACAGGTCGCCTGGGTCGGATCCGAAGGGGCCGCCGACGCGTTCGCGGACGGGGTCGACGAAGTGGTCGATCTCGACGGCGCCCTCGTCACCCCCGCCTTCACCGACGCCCATGTGCACACCACCTCCACCGGGCTCGCGCTCACTGGCCTCGATCTGTCCGGCGCGCCCACGCTGGAGGCTGCCCTCGCTCTCGTACGGGAGTTCGCCGCAGGTCGGCCCGAGGACCGTGTCCTGCTCGGGCACGGCTGGGACGCCTCCCGGTGGCCGGGTGGACGGCCGCCGACGCGCACGGAACTGGACGAGGCCACCGGCGGACGTCCGCTGTATCTGAGCCGGATCGACGTCCACTCGGCGGTGGTGACCACGGCCCTGCTGGACATGGTCCCAGGGCTCGGCGCCCTCGACGGACCCCTCACCGCCGACGCCCACCACGCCGTCCGCGCGGCCGCGTTCGCAGCCGTGACGCCGCAGCAGCGCACTGAGGCGCAGCGCGCGGCCCTCGCCCACGCGGCCTCCCTCGGCATCGGCTCGGTCCACGAGTGCGGTGGGCCCGAGATCTCCTCCGAGGACGACTTCACCGGTCTGCTACGGCTCGCCGCCGAGGAGCCGACCCCCCGGGTGGTCGGCTACTGGGCCGAACAGGACGTGGAGAAGGCCCGCGGGCTGGGCGCGGTCGGCGCGGCCGGAGACCTCTTCGTCGACGGCGCCCTCGGCTCCCACACCGCCTGTCTGCACCAGCCGTACACCGACGCCGACCACACGGGCGCCGCCTACCTCGACGCGGCCGCCGTCGCCGCCCATGTCGTCGCGTGCACCGAGGCCGGCCTCCAGGGGGGCTTCCACGCGATCGGCGACGCGGCCGTGACCGCCGTGGTCGACGGGGTCCGGGCCGCCGCCGAGAAGCTGGGCCTCGCCCGTATCCGCGCCGCCCGGCATCGCGTCGAGCACGCCGAGATGCTGACGCCGGAGACGATCGCCGCCTTCGCCGAACTCGGCCTGACCGCCTCGGTGCAGCCCGCCTTCGACGCCCTGTGGGGCGGCGAGGACGGCCTCTACGCCCAGCGGCTGGGGGCGGAGCGGGCCCGCACGCTCAATCCCTTCGCCGCCCTGCTGCGGGCCGGGGTGCCCCTCGCCTTCGGGTCCGACAGCCCGGTCACCCCGCTCGATCCGTGGGGCACGGTCCGCGCGGCCGCCTTCCACCGCACTCCGGAGCACCGCGTCTCCGTCCGCGCCGCCTTCACCGCCCACACGCGCGGCGGCTGGCGTGCGATCGGCCGTGACGACGCGGGCGTGCTCGTCCCGGGCGCGCCGGCCGACTACGTCGTATGGCGTACCGACGAACTGGTCGTGCAGGCCCCCGACGACCGGGTCGCGCGCTGGTCCACCGATCCCCGCTCCGGCACCCCGGGCCTGCCCGACCTCACCCCGGGTCGTGACCTGCCCGTCTGTCTGCGCACGGTGGTCCGCGGGCGGACGGTCTTCGTACGGCCGGGCGAGTGATCTCCCGGGGTGGCGCAGGTCCGAACGGGGCCCCGGGCCTCGTCGCGCGACCTGCGCCTCCGCCCCGCTGACCAGGTCGTTGATCGAATAGCCGCAGGTCAAACGGCTGTTGACAGGCGGCCGCACGGGGCCGGTAGGTTCGGCCGAGTCCACCACCGGACGCCCTACCGGGGAACTTCCGCGCACTCGCCCGCGGCGCCGCTGGGTCAGGGACGGTGTGCCGCACCGGGGCACCGCCACTGGGAGCCAGGCTCAGCGCCCGCGACGCGGCGAGGGAACGTTCCGGCCGGTCGGGGAGGTGTGACCCGGGTGGGGCCCGGTCGTTCAGTAGACAACGGCTTTCGGTCGACCCGCAGCCAGCGGGTCCCAGGTCGGCCCGAAGGGCGCCGGGCCCCCATCCGCAGCATGTCACTGCCAGGCATGCGAGGACGCCACGGGGGCAAAAGGCCTGGAACGGCACTCTTACCCCACTCTTGTGGAATCGACACCACCATACGAACGTCCTGGCACGTCTGCGCAGGCCGCGGCCACTATGGTGGACGTCCTGCGTACGGACATGAAGGGGCAGCAGTGAACGACGGCGACGGAACCCTCGCGGCACAGGCCGGCAAGAGGCAGTTCGGCCCGCTCGGCACGGCCTTGGTGATCATCCCGACCTACAACGAGGCGGAGAACATCAAGAAGATCGTCGGCCGGGTCCGCAAGTCCGTTCCCGAGGCGCACGTCCTCGTGGCCGACGACAACAGCCCTGACGGCACCGGAAAGCTCGCCGACGAGCTGGCGGCCGAGGACGACCACGTCCACGTCATGCACCGCAAGGGTAAGGAGGGCCTCGGCGCCGCCTACCTCGCGGGCTTCCGCTGGGGCCTGGACAACGGCTACGGCGTGGTCGTCGAGATGGACGCCGACGGCTCCCACCAGCCCGAGGAACTGCCCCGTCTGCTCACCGCCCTCAAGAGCGCCGACCTCGTCCTCGGCTCCCGCTGGGTGCCCGGGGGCCGCGTCGTGAACTGGCCCAAGTCCCGCGAGTTCATCTCGCGTGGCGGCAGCCTGTACTCCCGCCTCGCCCTGGACCTGCCGCTGCGCGACATCACCGGCGGTTACCGCGCCTTCCGCCGCGAGACCCTCGAGGGCCTCGGCCTCGACCAGGTCGCCTCTCAGGGCTACTGCTTCCAGGTGGACCTCGCCCGGCGCGCGGTCAAGGCCGGATACCACGTCGTCGAGGTCCCCATCACCTTCGTCGAGCGCGAACTCGGCGACTCCAAGATGAGCCGCGACATCCTCGTCGAGGCGCTGTGGCGGGTCACCGCGTGGGGCGCCTCGGAGCGGGTCGCCAGGGTCCGGGGCCGCGCGAAGAAGGCCTGATCGCCGCAGGCCTACTGCTCACAGGCCCGGCTGATCGCCCGTTTGTCCCGCTCTGAGGTTTATCCCGCTCTGAGCCGGGGCCAGGCACACTGGACGCATGACGACTGGTGCTCCGACCCCCACGTATCCCGCCCGGCCCCGGCGTTCCCGGCTGCGTACCTTCCTGCCGCTCGGTGTCGCGGCCTGGCTGGTGCTGGAGATCTGGCTGCTGACCGTGGTGGCCGGGGCGTCGAGCGGGTTCGTGGTGTTCCTGCTGCTGCTCGCCGGGTTCGTGCTCGGCGGCGCGGTGATCAAGAAGGCGGGCCGGCGCGCCTTCCAGAACCTCAACGAGGCGCTGCAGCGCGGCGGAACCCCGCAGCGCGGCGGTGGCAACGGTCTGCTGATGCTGGGCGGTCTGCTGCTCATGATCCCGGGCCTGATCTCGGACGCGGTCGGTCTGCTCCTGCTCGTTCCGCCGGTCCAGAAGGCCCTCAGCCGCAGTGCTGAGCGCACCTTCGACCGCAAGCTGCGCGAGGCGGCCGCGGGCAGCTTCGGGGACGCCTTCCAGCAGGCCCGCATCCACCGCCCCGACGGCAAGGTCGTGCAGGGCGAGGTCGTGCGGGACGACGAGCCGCGCGGTGACGCCCCGCAGGGGCCGCGCCCGCCGCTGACGCGCTGAGCACTCCGTGGACGCACGACTGCGGGCGCCCTACGTGAAATCACGTAGGGCGCCCGCAGTCGTGTGTTTCGTTGTCGTGCGCCCGGCCCTGGGAGGGACTAGGCCGACTTGCGGCTGTCCCGCGGATGGACGGCGATGTTCATCGCCCCCGAACGCAGAACGGCCAGGCGCTCCTCGAGGACCTCTTCGAGTTCCTCGCGGGTGCGCCGCTCCATCAGCATGTCCCAATGCGTACGCGCGGGCTTGGCCTTCTTCTCTTCCGGGCCGTCGCCATCGACGAGGAGTGCCTGGGCCCCGCAGACCTTGCACTCCCACTCCGGCGGGATCTCCGCCTCGACCGAGAAGGGCATCTCGAAGCGGTGCCCCTTCTCGCATGCGTACTCCACGGCCTGGCGCGGGGCCAGGTCGATGCCGCGGTCCGTCTCGTAGCTGGTCACCACGAGGCGCGTGCCGCGAAGAGCTCGCTCACTCATGAATCGTGCCTCCCGGGCTTGTCGCCCACAGGACAGGTGTCGCTGTCGTCGTCATCCGGTCAACGTCCGGTCGGCGGTAAAGATTCCCGTTCCGAGTCCCGTTCCGGGTCATGCGTCGCCGTCGTAGCCGCCCCTTGTTGTACCCACCGTCGCCCGGTTTGTCACATCTGCTAGCAGATGTCACCCAGCGTTTCGTCATCTTTGACGCGCAGTAACGGTACGCCTGGCAGGCCAAACGCGTACACTACAGCCCTTTCGCCTCCGGCGCTAAATCCTCTCGGGAACGGGATTGCCCGCGTCGTTGATCGCCTGCCGCACCGGAACCCGTGCGAGCAGGGCGAATCCGATGACGAAGAAGGCCACCAGCGAGATGATCGCGTCCCGATAACTTCCGGTCAGCTGGTAGGTGATCCCGAACAGAAGCGGACCGAGCCAGCTCATACCCCGATCGCTCATCTCGTACGCCGAGAAGTACTCGGCCTCCTTGCCCGGCGGGACCAGATGGGAGAACAGGGAGCGGGACAGGGCCTGACTGCCGCCGAGCACCAGGCCGATGCCGGCCGCCAGGACGAAGAACCACAACGGCGCACCGGCCGGCAGGAAGTACCCGGCCGCCAGCGTCACCGTCCACGCCACCAGCGAGCCGAGGATGGTGCGCTTGGCCCCGTAGGTCCGTGCCAGCCGCCCCATCCCGAGCGCCCCCGCGACCGCCAGCACCTGGACCATCAGCACCGCCGTGATCAGCGTGGACTGGCTCAGGCCGAGTTCCTCGGAGCCGTAGACCGATGCCTGCGAGATCACGGTCTGGATGCCGTCGTTGTAGATGAGGTAGGCGAGCAGGAAGGAGAGCGTGAGGGGCTTGGTGCGCATGTCCCGGGCGGTGGTCGCGAGCTGCCGCCAGCCGTGGACGGCCGGTGCCGAGGCGGTCGTACGGCGGTCGCGCAGCCGCCTGAGCGGTACGAGGGTGAAGGCGCCCCACCACAGGCCCGCAGAGGCCAGGCAGATGCGGACGGCCGTCGACTCGGTCAGGCCGAAGGAGTCGTGTGCAGTGAACAGCAGCAGGTTGACGATCAGCATCGACGAACCGGCCGCGTAGCCGAAGGCCCAGCCGCGCGAGGAGACCCGGTCGCGGTCCTCGGGCGGGGCGATCTGCGGCAGATAGGAGTTGTAGACGACCATCGAGACGGCCACGGACGAGTTGGCGACGATCAGCAGCAGTCCGCCCAGCAGATAGCGGTCCCCGGACAGGAAGAACAGCCCGGTCGTGGCGGCCGCCCCCACGTAGGCGCAGGCGGCCAGCAGCGGCTTCTTGCGTCCCGTGCGGTCGGCGGCGGCGCCCACCAGGGGCATCACCAGGATCGACACGATCACGGACGCCGACACGCAGTACGCGAAGAACGACCCGGCCCGCACCGGGATCCCGAGCGGACGGACGTATCCGTCGGCGTCGGCCGCCGCCTTGGCGACCGAGGTCAGATAGGGGCCCAGGAACACGGTGAGCACGCTCGTCGAGTAGACGGAGCAGGCCCAGTCGTAGAAGTACCAGCCGCGCTGTTCGCGCCGCAGGCCGATGGCTTCCGCCCGCACGGTGTCGGTGCTCACCCGTGCCCTCGCTTCCCCGCCGAAGTGCCGTGCCAAGGGGGCGGTGGTGCGGGGAGTGTCAGGTGTGGGGCACCCAGACGCCGCGGTCCTCCATGACCTTGCGCAACGTGTCGATGTGATCGGTCATGATGCCATCGACTCCCAGGTCCAGGAGCCGGTGCATCCTGTCGGCCTCGTTGATGGTCCACACGTGCACCTGCAGCCCGCGCGCGTGGGCGGCGCGGACGAAGCGATGGTCGACGACCTGGATGCCGGACTGCGCCTCGGGCACCTGGGCGGCGACCGCGGAGCGGCGCAGCGCGGCCGGCACACCCCAGGAACGCAGCCGCAGATTGAGCACGCCCCGGGTGCCGTACGACGTCGCCAGACGCGGTCCGGCCAGCCGCTGGGCGCGGATCACCCGGGCCTCGGAGAAGGAGCCGACACAGACGCGGTCCCAGGCGTTCGCGCGCTCGACGAGCTCCAGGAAGGGGTGGAGGGAGGCCTCGGCCTTGAGGTCGACGTTCCAGCGCACCTCGGGGAAGGTCTCCAGCAGCTCCTCGAAGAGCGGCACCGGCTCCTTGCCCGCCACGCGCGCGTGGCTTACTTCCTTCCACGGCAGATCGGCTATGCGCCCGGCACCGTCCGTCACCCGGTCGAGTGTCGCGTCGTGGAAGGCGACCAGCCTGCCGTCCGCCGTGGTGTGCACATCGGTCTCGATGTACCGGTACCCCGTCTCCACCGCCCGCCGGAACTGCAGCACGGTGTTCTCCAGACCGTCCGCGGCCCCGCCCCGGTGGGCGAAGGCGATCGGGCCGGGATGGTCGAGATAGGGGTGGCGTATCCGCGAGGTCACCGTCGCAGTATCGCTCCCTCCGGTTGCCCTTCGGCAACGACCGTGCTGCCGCCGGATGCCGCGGGGACGTCGAACACCCGCAGGAAGAGCTGGGCGAGCGGACCGATGGAGAGCGCGTACAGGACCGTACCGACGCCGACCGTGCCGCCCAGGGCGAATCCGGTGGCCACGACCGCCACTTCGATCCCCGTCCGCATCAGCCGGATCGACCGTCCGGTACGGCGGTGCAGCCCCGTCATCAGACCGTCCCGCGGACCCGGCCCGAAGCGGGCGGAGATGTAGAGCCCGGTGGCGACACCGTTGAGCAGGACGGCGGCCACGAGGAGCGGGATCCGCACGAGGAGGGAGCGCACATTGGGCACGAGGTCGAGGGTGCCGTCCATGGCGAGCCCGACGACGAAGACGTTGGAGACCGTGCCGAGGCCCGGACGCTGACGCAGCGGGATCCACAGGAGCAGCACCGCCGCGCCCACGATGATCGACACGACGCCGATCGTCAGGCCGGTGAGCCGGGCCAGGCCCTGGTGCAGCACGCCCCAGGGCTCCAGTCCCAGGCCCGCCTCGACGAGCAGCGCGGAACTCACGCCGTACAGGACGAGTCCGGCGTAGAGCTGGATCAGCCGTCGGAGACGGCGGCTGCTGGAACCGGGCTTCGCGGATCTCAAGTCGTACCCCCTGGTGGTCGTGGTGGCCTGGTGCATGTCACCCTGGGGCGTGGGTGGAAGTGTCATCCATGGCCAATTCGAGGAAGGTGGACTGATTCCCATGGCCCATTGGACGTCGGCGATGGGTGCCGCGCAGCTCGCTCGGCTGCTCAACTCCCAGCAGGACCGCCCCGCCGGCCCAGGCACCCGCCGACCGCCGGCCTACCGGGCGCTGGCCGACGGCATCCGGCTGCTGGTGCTGGAGGGCCGCGTCCCGGTGGCCGCCCGACTGCCCGCGGAGCGCGAACTGGCCCTCGCCCTGTCCGTGAGCCGTACGACGGTCGCCGCGGCCTACGAGGCACTGCGCACCGAGGGCTTCCTGGAGTCCAGGCGCGGCGCGGGCAGCTGGACGGCCGTACCGGCGGGAAATCCGCTCCCCGCGCGCGGGCTGGAACCGCTGCCCCCCGAGGCTCTCGGCTCGATGATCGACCTGGGCTGCGCGGCGCTGCCCGCACCCGAACCCTGGCTGACCCGGGCCGTGCAGGGCGCGCTGGAGGAACTGCCGCCGTACGCCCACACCCACGGCGACTATCCGGCTGGGCTCCCGGCCCTGCGCTCGATGATCGCCGATCGTTACACCGCGCGCGGGATCCCGACGATGCCCGAGCAGATCATGGTCACCACGGGTGCCATGGGCGCCATCGACGCCATCTGCCATCTCTTCGCGGGCCGCGGCGAGCGCATCGCCGTCGAGTCGCCCTCGTACGCCAACATCCTGCAGCTGATGCGGGAGGCGGGGGCGCGGCTGGTGCCGGTCGCGATGGCCGACGGGCTCGAGGGCTGGGATCTGGACCGCTGGCGTCAGGTGCTGCGCGACGCCGCACCGCGGCTCGCCTACATCGTCGCCGACTTCCACAACCCCACCGGCGCGCTCGCGGGTGAGGACCAGCGGCGGCAGCTCGTGGAGGCGGCCCGGTCGGCGGGGACGGTGCTGATCGCGGACGAGACGATGAGCGAGCTGTGGCTGGACGAGGACGTCGAGATGCCGCGGACGGTGTGCGCCTTCGACCCGGCCGGGTCCAGCGTCATCACCGTCGGCTCGGCCAGCAAGGCGTTCTGGGCGGGCATGCGCATCGGCTGGGTGCGCGCGGCACCCGACGTGATCCGCAGCCTGGTCGCCGCGCGTGCGTACGCGGATCTGGGAACGCCGGTGCTGGAGCAGCTGGCGGTGAACTGGCTGTTCAACACGGGCGGCTGGGCCCAGGCCGTCGACATCCGCCGGGAGCAGGCCCGGGAGAACCGGGACGCCCTGGTCGCGGCGGTACGGCGGGAGCTGCCGGACTGGGAGTTCGAGGTGCCCCGGGGCGGTCTGACGCTCTGGGTCCGCACGGGGGGTCTGTCCGGGTCCCGGTTGGCGGAGGCGGGGGAGCGGGTCGGCGTACGGGTCCCCTCCGGGCCGCGTTTCGGGGTCGACGGTGCCTTCGAGGGGTATGTGCGGCTGCCGTTCACCGTGGGCGGTGCGGTGGCCGACGAGGCGGCGGTGAGGCTGGCCGCCGCGGCGAAGCTGGTGGAGACGGGGGCCTCCGGGGGCGGGGAGACGCCGAGGACGTTCGTCGCGTAGCCGTGGTGGCCGGGCGCTGAGGCTGCGGGTCGCCGGCGCGGGCGAGTGACATCGGCCCGCGCCGGCTTCGCTGTGTCCCTAGGACGTCTCGGCCGCCACGGCCTTCGCGGCCACCGGTTCGGTGTCGACCACCTCGGCCTCGATCCCGTCGGCCGCCATCCCCTCCGCGTCGGCGGGGGCGGTCCGCGGGGGCAGGAGGGCCAGCACCGCCTGCCGGTCCGCGTCGCTGGTCGCGTCGTCGTAGGGGTCCGGAGTGGCGGGGACCTGGAGCCGGTGCACCGGTCCGGCGCCGAGACGGGCGTAGCCGCGGCCGGGCGGGACGTCGGCGACCGGCGTCGTGTGCGGCGGTGCGCCCAGCACCGCCTCCAGTTGCCCTGCCGTCGCCGGTCCCAGCACGACACGCGCGCGTGTGTGCTGCCGTACCGCGTCGGTCAGCGTGTCCTTGTTGTCGAACTGGTCGGCCACCACCACCGTGACGTTGGCGGCGCGGCCGTGCCGCAGCGGGACCTGGAGCAGGGCCTGCGGGTCCTTGCGGCCGTCCGCGGCGGCGAGGTGGGTGAAGGCCGTGGGGTGGTCCAGCAGGACCCACAGCGGGCGCTTGGTGTCCTCCGGCGGCGGGTGCCCGGCCTGACGGGCGCGGTTGGCCGCGATCAGCCGGCGCTCCGTCTCGGTGGCGGCCCATTCGAGGCTGGCCAGCGCCCCGGCCAGCCCGCATTCGACGGCGAGCACGCCGTCCCGGCCGGTCAGACACGCGTACTCGCCGGTGCCACCCCCGTCGACGATCACGATATCGCCGTGCTGCAGGGCCTGCAGGGCGATGGAGCGCAGCAGGGTCGAGGTGCCGCTGCCCGGCTGGCCCATCACCAGCAGGTGCGGCTCGGTGGAGCGGACGCCGGTGCGCCAGACGACCGGCGGGACGTCGCGCTGTTCCGCACCGTAGGTGAGGGGGAGCGTGCGCTGGACCTGGGAGGGGTCGGTGAAGCCGAGGACCGTCTCGCCCGGTGCGGTGACGAAGCGCTGGGCGCACAGGCCGGTGGGCAGCGGGGACAGGACGGTGACCGTGAGCTGGTTGCCCTCCTCGTCCCAGGCGAAGCGGTACTCGCGGTCGCGGCCCGACTTGGCGTGCAGCAGCTGCTCGATCCGCGCGCGGGCCTCGGACTCGCCGTCCGGGAAGTAGGCGGGGTAGCGGATCACGAGCTCGGTGACCCGGCCGGACTCGTCGAACTCGTACGTCGGGAAGGCCTTCTCCCACTCGCCGCCGTGGGCGTAGAGGGGGGCGGGATCCTCCGGGGTCGAGAAGTAGGGGACCAGGGCCTCGTAGAGCGACTTGAGGCGCTCCGTCTGCGACTCGTCGGGGCCGTCCGGGGCGGGCGGTTTGCGGTCGCGGCCCTGCCAGGCCGCCGCCGCCATCACGACGATGGCGGCGAGCAGCGGGCCGTACGGCACGAGCGCCACGACCAGGACCACCGACGCCACCAGGAACAGCAGCGGTCCGCGCTTGTCCTTGGGGGTCTCGGCCCATCTGCGCCGCCCGGCCCCCGCCAGCCGGCGCAGACCGCGCGTGATCGTGATCAGCGGATGGAGCACGTCGGTGGCGCTGGCGGCCGCCGTCCGGGCCAGCTCCCGGCTCTTGGCGATCTGCGCGCTGCCTGTGCTCAGGATGCGGGGGAGGGGGCGGCGGGCCACGGCTGTCTCCTGATGGTGCGTACGGACGGGACGGGCGGCGTCAGAACCTGATGCCGCCGAGCAGGCTGGCCAGGCTCTCGCCGCCGGCCTTGATGCTCGGGGCGATCGCCGTGCTCGACAGGTAGAAGCCGAAGAGTGCAGAGATCATCGCGTGCGACGCCTTCAGGCCGTCCTTGCGGAAGAAGAGGAAGACGACGATGCCGAGCAGGACCACGCCTGAGATGGACAGGATCATTTGGATCTCCTGGTTCGTGGGGACAGTCACCATGAGTACTTCCAGGATCACAGGATGTATCCATACGATAAAAGGTGCAAATGGGTGAAATTCGCTAGATTTCCCCCCATCGGCCCAGCTCTTCCGGGCCGGTGAGCAGCACACTTGCGTCCGACCGGGTCTGTGGTGATCTTTACCTCCGGCGCATCGGGTCATGTGCGGCGCCAACCAGTACCCTTGCGATTCACCTGAACGGTTGTATGAGAGGCGGTCCGGCCGATGACTGAAGCCCCCGACCCCGCGGTCGTGGAGCTGGCGACCAAGATCTTCGATCTGGCCCGGCAGGGGCGCACCGATGCGCTCGTGGCGTATGTCGACGCGGGTGTTCCGGCCAGCCTCACCAACGACCGGGGCGACTCGCTCGTGATGCTCGCCGCCTATCACGGTCACGCCGAGGCGGTCCGCGCGCTGCTCGACCGGGGCGCCCCCGCCGACGAGGTCAACGACCGGGGTCAGACCCCGCTCGCCGGTGCCGTCTTCAAGGGTGAGACGGACGTGATCAAGGTTCTTCTGGAGGGGGGCGCTGACCCCTCCCTGGGGACTCCCTCGGCCGTCGACACGGCCCGGATGTTCGGCAAGACAGATCTGCTCGAATTGTTCGGCGCACACTGATACACATGTTCTGACCAGCGAAAACACAGAAAACGGGGGAGGCGGTACAGGGCCGCCGAAATTTCGGTCGCGGCAGGTCGAAGTGCCGAGTCATCATGACGTCGTGATTCACGGACGCGATGGCAGGGCAGAGGTTGCCGCACCGCGCGGACCGTGATGCGGTCCGCACGGGCCACTGACGAGAGGCAGAGGAAGATGGTCTACAGCAAGCAGGAAACGGCGGGCGCCCCGACGTGTTGTCACGCGGCCAGGTGAAGCAGGACCCCCGGTTGCGTCGACGCTTGATGTGAGGCTGTTTCCCATGTTCGAACCGGTCATAGCGCCCAGCGGTACGCTGCTCGGCCTGCTCCAGCGGGGCCGCGGCGACGGTACGCTGCACGCGCTCACCGCCCCGCGCGCCGAGGCGCTCGCGGCCCTGAACCACTGCGTGCTGCGCGATCCCCGCCACGACTGGCAGGTGGAGAACCGCTCCCTCTACTACGCCCGTCTCTACCTCGACCTCAACGGCGAGCTGGACGAGATCGAGGCCCACCTCTTCGACGTCGAGGACGCCTTCGACACCGAGGAGTCCCGCACCGGCCTCGCCCTGGCCGTCCTCGGCCACCTGGCCTCCTACGGCCGTCTGGACGCGCTCGCGTTGCTGCGCAGGTACGCCGCGAGCGGCTCCAACTGGGCCTGGGCCCTGGACGAGCTGGCGCTGCGCGACGACGACGCCGGCCTACGGGCCCTCGCCGCGCCCGTGCTCGCCCGCTTCGCCACCGACGCCGAGGGCGAGGCCGAGCTGGCCGTCGCCGTACGCGACGCTTTTGAGCCACGGCCCTGGCGGCTGTGGGCGGAGGACCCGCGCGAATCGATCGCCACACGCGTGCGTGCCGCCCAGGAGACCGGCTGCTTCGACCGATGGCAACGCCAGATGCGACCGACCGGGCCCCGTCCGGGGTGGAGCGTCCAAGCGGTGTTCGAGTGGGCCCAGCAGGGCGTCGAGCGCGGTGCCGCGCTGCACGTGCCCGCCGCCCGCTGTCTCGTCGCCGTCGCCGGCCCCGAGGACCGTCCCGAGATCCTGCGGGCCGCCGTCGACGGCAGCGACGGAGCCCGCTGCACCGCCCTGCGCTACCTCGCCGACAGCAATGATCCAAGCGCCCTCGACCTGATCGAGGGCGCCGTGACCACCGGCTCGACGGTCGTCGTGGAGGCCGCCGTCGACGCCTTCGAACGGATGCGCAGCATCGCCGCCGTCGACCGCGCGCGTGGCTGGGCCCACCGGCCCGACCCGCTGGGCGCCGCCGCCGGGCGCATGCTCGCCTGCCGGGGCGGCGCCGAGGACAAGGACCTCGTCCTGGGGGCACTGCGCGAGGCCGTACGGGGCGAGGGGCCCGACGCCCCGACCCTGTGGACCCTCGTCGACGGCACCGGACGGCTCGGCATCGGCTGCGCCGCTCCCGTCCTGCGCCACATCTACCGCGAGACCGCCTCCTCCCATCTGCGCGGCAGGGCCGCCCGCGCCCTCGCCGCCACCGACCCCTCGTTCCCCGCCGGCTTCGCCGTGGAATGCCTCTGGGACTGCGAGGAGTCCACCCGTGAGATCGCCGCCCGGCACGCCGAGACCGGTGACGCGAGGGTCGTGGAACAGCTCCGCAGGCTGGCCGCCGACCCGGCCGAGGAGGCCGAGGTCCAGACGGCCGTACGCAGCCGCATCGCCCCCGACGGACCCGCCGTGTGAAGAGGCCCGTGTGAGAAGGCACAGAGGTTCACCGGGCCCTTTCGGTGCCGGCAGGTGAACAGCGGGTGACCCGCGGGTCAGACGGTCATGGACGCGGTCTGACCTGCTTGGGTGTGCGAAGGAACGCTCACGGTACGTTCATCGTTCGCAAAGATCCACGTTGATGCGACCACGTCCAGCCCGGCGAGAACACGGGTATGCGTGTCGTCATCGTGACCGAATCCTTTCCCCCCGATGTGAACGGCGTGGCCCACTGCGCGCTCCAGACCGCCCGGCACCTCGTGGATCGCGGTCATTCCCCGCTCGTCGTCGCGCCGGCCCCGCCTCCCACCGCCGGCAAGCGGCCCGACGCCTCGGCGCCGTGCCCCGTCATCCGTGTCCCCTCCCTCCCCCTCCCGGGCTATCCCCAGGTCCGCGTGGCGCTGCCCAGCCGGCGCCTCGCCGCGGCGATCGTCGAGCACCGTGCCGACATCGTGCACCTGGCGAGCCCCTTCGTCCTCGGCGTCCGCGGCATGGCGGCCGCCGCCCGGCTCGGTGTCCCGGCCGTCGCCGTCTACCAGACGGACCTGGCCGGATACGCCCGCACCTACATGGGCGCCGGAGAGGCCGCCGCCTGGCGGCGCATCCGCTCCGTCCACTCGGCCGCCGACCTCACCCTGGCCCCCTCCAGCGCCTCCCTGCACGACCTCGAGACCCACGGCGTGCCCCGGGTCAAGCTCTGGCCGCGCGGCGTGGACACCGTCCGCTTCCGCCCGGACCTGCGCGACAACGCCCTGCGCCGCGAACTCGCCCCGAACGGGGAGCTGATCGTCGGCTACGTCGGCCGGCTCGCCCCCGAGAAGCACATCGAGCTGCTCGCCGGGGTCTGCGGACTGGACGGCGTGAAGGTCGTGATCGTCGGTTACGGCCCGAGCCGGCCGAGCCTGCAGGAGGTGCTGCCGGGCGCGGTCTTCCTGGGCCGCCGCACCGGCGACGACCTCGCCCGGATCTACGCGTCGCTGGACGTCTTCGCGCACACCGGGCCCTTCGAGACCTTCTGCCAGACGGTCCAGGAGGCCATGGCCAGCGGTGTCCCGGTGGTCGCCCCGGCGGTCGGCGGCCCCCTGGACCTCGTCGCCCACGACCGCACCGGGCTGCTGGTCCCGCCACGCGACGCAGGCGCCGTCATGGAGGCCGTGCGCCTGCTGGCGGCGGACACGGAGCGCCGGATCGCCTTCGGCGCCACCGCGCGCGCCACCGTCGAGGGGCGCACCTGGGCCGCCGTCGGCGACCAGCTGATCGGTCACTACGGGGCGGTCCTCGGTGCCCGCCGGAAGACGGCGGTGGCGGCATGACCCCCCTGCGCATCGTGCGACTGGCCAACTTCGTGGCCCCCGCGTCCGGCGGTCTGCGCACCGCCCTGCGCGAGCTGGGCAAGGGCTACAAGGCCGCCGGACACGAACCCGTCCTCATCGTGCCGGGCGAGCGTGCCGACGACCGGGACACCGAGCAGGGCCGCGTCATCACCCTGCCCGGGCCGCTGCTGCCCGGCACCGGCGGATACCGGGTCCTGACCGACAAGCGGCGCGTGGCCCGGCTGCTGGAGGAGTTGGCCCCGGACCGCCTGGAGGTCTCCGACCGGACCACCCTGCGCTGGACCGGCAAGTGGGCGCGGCGGGCCCGGGTTCCCGCCGTGATGGTCTCCCACGAGACCGCCGACGGCGTGCTGCGTACCTGGGGTCTGCCCGAGAACGCGGCCCGGCGCGCCGCCGACGCCCTCAACGTCCGTACGGCGCACACGTACGCGCGCGTGGTGTGCACCACCGAGTTCGCCGAGCGGGAGTTCGTACGGATCGGCGCCCGCAACGTCGTGCGCGCCCCGCTGGGCGTCGACCTGGTGGAGCGGCACCCCGCGCTCTACGACGCGGCACTGCGCGCCCGGTACGCGCGCGTGGACGAGACGCTCCTGGTCACCTGCACCCGGCTGTCCGTCGAGAAACGGCCCGGCACCGCGCTGGACGCCCTCGAGGCGCTGCTGCGCCGCGGAAGGAAGGCCGTGCTGGTGGTGGCCGGGGACGGGCCGCTGCGGGCCCGGCTCGAACTGCGGGCGCGCGAGCGCGGACTGCCGGTGACCTTCCTAGGGCACGTCTCCGACCGCGACGCGCTGGGCGCGCTGCAGGCCTCGGCCGACGTGTGCCTGGCTCCCGGGCCCGCCGAGACGTTCGGGCTGGCCGCGCTCGAGGCCATGGCCTGCGGCACGCCCGTCGTCGTGAGCACGTCGTCCGCGCTGCCCGAGGTCGTCGGGTCGGCGGGCGCCGTCGCGGCCGACCACGGGGAAGCCTTCGCCGACGCCGTCGACATGATGCTCGGGCTCCCCGAGCGGGAGCGGCGGGAGGCGGCACGCGCGCGTGCGGAGTGCTTCGGCTGGAACACCGCGGTGGACGCCTTCCTCGCCGCACACGACGCGACGGTACCGGTGCGTCGTTTCGTGCCCGGGGGCGTGGGATGAGAGCGGTGCGTTTCGTCGCCCTCGGCGACTCGCTGACCGAGGGCGTGGGCGATCCCGTCGGCGAGGGGTGGCGCGGCTGGGCCGCGCTGCTCGCCGGCGGGCTGGCCGAGGAGCCGGTGGAGTTCACCAACCTGGCGGTCAGCGGCGCGCAGACCCGGGAGGTGCTGGAGGTGCAGACTCCGGCCGCTCTCGAGCTGAAGCCGGACGTCGTGTCCGTGGTCATCGGCGTCAACGACACGCTGCGCTGCACCTTCGACATCCATGCCGTCGCCGAGCGGCTGGACAAGGTGTACGCGGCCTTCACGGGGCAGGGGGCGACACTGCTGACGGCCTGTCTGCCCGACCCCGGCTCGATGCTCGGGCTGCCGGGCTCCCTCGCCCGTCCGCTGGCCCGGCGGCAGCGGGCGGTGAACCGGGTGGTGCACGCCCTCTCCGACCGCTACGGCGCCGTCCATCTGCACGCGGCGGAGGAGGAGTGGATCACGGACCGCGCGATGTGGAGCGCGGACCGGCTGCATCCGGGGGAGCAGGGGCACCGGCAACTGGCCCTGCGCTTCCACGCCCTGCTGGCGGAGACGGACCGGGCGACGGGGATCGCCCCTTCGTCCGAACCGGAGTTCCCCGTACCGACCAGGTCGGCGAGCCTGCTGTGGCTGGCCACGGCGGGTACGGCCTGGGTCGCCCGCCGGTGCACCGACCTGTTGCCGCAGCTGCTGCGGCTGGCCGCGGACGAGATGGGGCACCGGGCACGGGGGACGAGCGCGCGGCTGGACGTGCGCGCCGCCGCCGCGGTGTCGGCGGCGTTGGCCGCGGTGTCGATCTCGGAGCCGGATGCCGCCTGAACCGTGCCGGCGGGTGGTGCGCTGCGGGACCGTCGTGGCCGGCCGGCGCGCTGCTTCACGACGTCGACGCCGGCGTACCGCCACGACTACGTCGACGCCGGCGTACCGCCACGACTACGTCGACGCCGGCGTACCGCCACGAAACGGACCGGGGTCCCCGGCGCCGCCTGGGCCGCGATCGGCAGGTCGCGCATGTTGACCACCGCGATCACCGGGTAGCCCCCGGTCGTCGGATGGTCGGCCAGGAACACCACCGGCCTGCCGTCCGGAGGGACCTGGACCGCGCCCAGCACCATGCCCTCGCTGGGGAGTTCGCCCGGGCGGGCCCGTTCCAGGGTGGGGCCCTCCGTGCGCAGGCCGATGCGGTTGCTGGCGGGGGAGACGCGGTAGGTGCGGGACGTGAAGGTGTCGAGTGCCTCGCGCGTGAACCAGTCGTCGCGCGGCCCCAGGGACACCCGCAGCACGAGCTCCGCCGGAGGCGCCGGCTGGGGAGCCACGTCCACGCGCGCGTGGACGGCACCGGGCGTGCCCAGGGGCAGCACCGTGCCGTCCGTGAGCGGCGGCGGCCCCAGCCCCGACAGGAGGTCCGTGGAACGGCTGCCCAGCACCGGCTCCACGGCGATGCCTCCGGAGACGGCCACGTAACCGCGCACTCCGGAGACGACGGTTCCGACCTCCAGCAGCGCGCCCGCGGGCACGCGCACCGCGGCGCCCCACGCGGCCGGACGGCCGTCCACGGTGACAGGGCAGGGGGCCCCGGCGACCGCCACGGTGACCGTCGAACGGGGGCGCAGGGCACAGCCGTTGACCGTGGTCTCCAGGACGGCCGCGCCCGGCGGGTTGCCGACCAGGCGGTTGGCCAGGGCCGCCGTGGGGGCGTCGAGCGCGCCGGAGCGGGGGACGCCGAGGTGGGCGTGTCCGGGACGGCCCTCGTCCTGGACGGTGGTCAGGGCCCCGGCCCGTACGACGACGAGCGCGCGGTCGGTCATGAGCCGGACCCCGGGACGAAGCGGACACGCGTGCCGGGTGAGAGCAGCGCGGCCGGTACGCGCGCGTGGTCCCACAGGACGGTGTCCGTAGTGCCGATCAGCTGCCAGCCGCCCGGTGACGACCGCGGGTACACGCCCGTGTACGGGCCCGCCAGGGCCACCGAGCCCGCCGGGACGGCCGTGCGCGGGGTGGCCCGGCGCGGGACGTCGTAGCGCCGCGGAAGACCGGTCAGATAGCCGAAGCCGGGGGCGAAACCGCAGAAGGCGACGCTGAACTCGGTGTCCGCGTGGATGCGGGCCGCCTCCCGTTCGGTGACGCCCCAGTGCGCGGCGACATCCGCGAGGTCGGGGCCGTCGTACCGCACCGGGATCTCGACGACCTCACGCGCGCGTGGGGGAGCGGCCGGGGCCTCGGCGGCGGTCAGTTCGGCGGCCAGGCGGGAGCGGTCGGTGAGGCCGTCGAGGAGGACCGTGCGGGCGGCGGGGACGATCTCGCGGACCGACAGCGTGCCCTCCGCGCGACGGCGCAGCAGATCCGCGTGCAGGGCCTGGGCCTCCTCGCCGGAGGTGACCTCGACGAGCAGGGCGTCGTCGCCCACGGGCAGCGCCATCATGCGAAGGCCTCCACCCGGACGCCGGACTCCTGCAGGCGCTGCCGGACCAGCCGGGCCAGTTCCACCGCGCCCGGCGTGTCCCCGTGTACACACAGGGAACGCGCGCGTACGTCCACGCGCGTGCCGGAGTGCGAGGTCACCGCTCCGTCGCGGGCCAGGCCCACCGAGCGCTCCACGACGGCCTCCGGATCGGTCACCACGGCACCGTCCCGACCGCGCGGGACGAGCGTGCCCTCCGCGGTGTAGGCGCGGTCCGCGAACGCCTCGGTGACGGCCGGCAGACCCGCTTTGCCGGCGTACTCCAGCAGCCGCGAACCCGGCAGGCCGAGCACGGGCAGGGACGGGTCGGCGAGCCGTACGCCGTCCACCACCGCGCCCGCCTGTTCCTCGTCGTGCACGACGCGGTTGTAGAGCGCGCCGTGCGGTTTGACGTACGACACGCGCGTGCCCGCCGCGCGCGCGAAGACCTCCAGAGCGCCGATCTGATAGGCGACCTCGGCCGTGAGCTCCTCGGGCGGCACGTCCATCGCGCGCCGCCCGAAGCCGGCGAGGTCCCGGTAGGAGACCTGGGCGCCGATCCGCACACCGCGCTCGGCGGCCAGCTCGCACACCCGCCGCATGGTGGCCGCGTCCCCGGCGTGGAAGCCGCAGGCCACGTTGGCGCTGGTGACGACGGAGAGCAGCCGCTCGTCGTCGGTCAGCCGCCAGCGGCCGAAGCCCTCGCCGAGGTCGGCGTTCAGATCGATCGAGGCCATGGATCCTTCTTCTTCTCGCGGGGTGGACGCTACGTCCCGTGGAGCGGGCTGTTTTCTCAGAGCACGCGGTACTGCGTGTCGCGGGCGTCGGTCAGGAACATCTGCCCCGGGGCGTGGGTGATGGCGAACGGCGGGCGGGAGGCCGTCACCGCGGCCTGCGGGGTCACACCGCAGGCCCAGAACACCGGGATGTCGTCCGGTGCCAGGTCCACCGGGTCGCCGAAGTCGGGGCGGTTGAGGTCCTCGATGCCGAGCGCCGCCGGATCACCGCAGTGCACGGGGCCGCCGTGCACGGCCGGAAGCAGGCTGCTCTCCCGGATCGCCGCCGCCAGATGTTCGGGAGGCACCGGCCGCATCGACACCACCATCGGGCCGCGCAGCCGCCCCGCCGGGTGGCACTGACGGCTCGTCACGTACATCGGGACGTTGCGGCCCTGCTCGACATGGCGGATCGGGACGCCCGCCTCGGCCAGCGCCCACTCGAAGGTGAAGCTGCAGCCGATCAGGAACGACACCAGGTCCTCGCGCCAGTACCGGCGCACGTCCGTCGGCTCGTCCACCAACTCGCCGTCCCGCCACACCCGGTAGCGCGGCAGATCGGTGCGCAGGTCCGCGCCCTCGGCGAGGGTGCTGGTCCAGGACCCGGCGTCCGTGACCTCGAGCACCGGGCAGGGTTTGGGGTTGCGCTGCCCGAACAACAGCATCTCGTACGCCCAGTCGGCGGGCAGCGAGATCAGGTTGACCTGGGTGTAGCCGGCCGCGACCCCGGCGGTGGGTCCGCAGAGCCCTTCCCGGAAGCGGGCGCGGGCGGTTCGCGGGCTCCACGCGTGCGCGTGCTCGTCGATGAGCACCAGGGGGCGGTCGTCGGTCACGGTCGAGGTGAGGTTCTCGGTTCGGTTCACGCCAGTTCCCTTCCGCGTGTCTCCGGCAGGCCCAGGAGCGCCAGCGCCGCGAGGCCGTAACCGATCGCGCCGAAGACCAGCGCACCGCCCACGCCCCAGCTGTCGGCCAGGAAACCGACCGCGGTGGGGAAGACGGCGCCCACCGCGCGCCCGGTGTTGTACGTGAAGCCCTGTCCCGTGCCGCGCACCGCCGTCGGGTAGAGCTCGCTCAGGTAGGAGCCGAATCCGCTGAAGATCGCCGACATGCAGAACCCGAGCGGGAAACCGAGCACCAGGAGCAGGGTGTTGGCGCCGTGCGGGATGTTCGCGTACGCCAGGATGCAGATCGCCGACAGCAGCGCGAACAGCCAGATGTTGCGCCGGCGGCCCAGCCGGTCGGTGAGATAGCCGCCGGTGAGATAGCCGAGGAAGGCGCCGGAGATGAGGAACGTCAGGTAGCCGCCGGTTCCGACCACGGACAGGCCCCGGTCGGTCTTCAGGTACGTCGGTACCCAGGTGGCCAGCGTGTAGTAGCCGCCCTGCACGCCCGTGGACAGCAGCCCGGCGAAGACCGTGGTGCGCAGCAGACCGGGTTTGAAGATCGCGGCGAACGAACCCTTCTCCGCGCTCCTCTCCCGGACCGCGACCGCCTGTGGGGCGTCGTGCACCCGGCGCCGCATCCAGATCACCAGCAGGGCCGGCAGCGCACCGGTCCAGAACATGATCCGCCAGGCCAGGTCGTCCCCCGCGAACGAGAACACCAGGGTGTACACGACGGCGGCCAGCGCCCAGCCCACGGCCCAGGAACTCTGGACCGCCCCCAGGGTGCGGCCCCGGTGCCTCGCGCTCGCGTACTCGGCGACCAGGATCGCGCCGACCGCCCACTCGCCGCCGAAGCCGAGGCCCTGCAGCGCCCGGAACACCAGCAACGTCTCGTAGGTGGGCGCGAATCCGCAGGCCACCGTGAAGACGGCGTACGTGATCACCGTGATCATCAGGGCCCTGACCCGGCCGAACCGGTCCGCGACCACGCCGGCGACGGCGCCGCCGACCGCGGAGACCACCAGCGTGACCGTCGTGAAGAGGCCGGTCTGCCCGCTGTCCAGACCGAAGTACGCGGCCAGCGCCACCATGCTCAGCGGCAGCGTGAAGTAGTCGTACGAATCCAGGGCATAGCCGCCGAACGCGCCGGCGAACGCACGCCGGCCGCGCGGACCGAGGGCGCGCAGCCAGCCCAACGCGCCGTCGTGCTCGGTGAGTTCGGCGCCCGATGCGCCGGTGGGCAGGGCCTGCGGTGGAGGGGTCGTGCTCATGGGCACCTCGCAGAGGGAGGACGGAGGGTGCGGAGCTGAGCCGTGCGGTGAGCAGTAAGGTAGAGGATCGTTCAACGATCCTTCAATACCCGCGTTGTTTCGTTCTCCTGTGTGCGATTGAATTCCGGGCATGGCAGAGCAGCTGAGCGGACTGGCCGACGACCGCGCCCTCCTCGGTCGCACCAGTACCGCCGAACGGGTCTCGGACATCCTCAGGAGCCGGATCGCCGAGGGGTTCTTCCCGCCCGGCACCCGGCTGTCGGAGGACAGCATCGGCGGCGCCCTCGGGGTCTCCCGCAACACCCTGCGCGAGGCGTTCCGCCTGCTCACCCACGAACGCCTGCTGGTCCACGAACTCAACCGGGGCGTCTTCGTCCGGGTGCTCACCGTCGAGGACGTCGAGGACATCTACCGCACCCGCGGGCTCGTCGAGTGCGCCGTCGTACGCGGCCTCGGCGACCCGCCGTACGACCTGGACGCGCTCGCCCGGGCCGTGGACGAGGGGCGGCGCGCGGCGCGCGAAGGTGACTGGAAAGCGGTGGGTACCGCCAACATCCACTTCCACCGCGAACTGGTGTCCCTGGCCGGCAGCGCCCGCACCGACGAACTGATGCGCAGCGTCTTCGCCGAACTCCGCCTCGCCTTCCACGTCGTGGACGACCCCAGGGCCCTCCACGAGCCGTACCTCACCCGCAACGAACAGATCCTGCGGTCGCTCCAGGCGGGCGAGAGGGCGACGGCGGAGGAACTGCTCGCCGTCTACCTCGCCGACTCACTCGAACGAGTGGTCGAGGTGTACCGAAGAAGGGTCGGCGCGGAGGACGCCCTCTAGGGCTGCTGAGGACGCCCTCCAGGCATCTCCAGGGCACCTCAAGGCTGCGGAGCAGTAACGACGAGGGGAGGCGCCGCGTGGCCGTACTCGTCGTTTGGGGAGTTGTCAGACCCACCACCTAGTCTGTGCACCGTGACTTCGCCTGCATCGACGGACAGCGTTCCGCCCCAGTTCAGCGCGGGGCCGCGCCCCGCGCCGGGCCCGGCCGCCGACGAGGGACTGGCGCGGCGGCTGCGCGCGCTCGCCTGCACCGCGCCGCTGCACGACCTGGACGCGCGCAAGGCCAACCTGGCGGGCGAGTACTCGGTGTACGGCATGGCGGAGGTCGCGCTCGCCGCCATCGACCTGGTCACTCTGAACATGGACTTCGACACGGGCGCCGACCACGATCAGATCGTCGCCCGGCTCATCCCGCGCATCGCCGCGCAGGCCCCGCAGCGGCCGGTCGCCGAGCACGAGCGCGTGGCCCGCTGGGTCCTGGAGAACCTGATCAACGTCGGCAGCGTCGACCGCGGCTTCCGGGCGGTGTACGGCACCTTCACGACGGACGGCAGCTATGTCCGCCGTGACTACGACTTCAAGCTGATCGAGGAGGTGCCCGGTCCCGGCGGCACGGTCTATCTCCGCACCACGGACGAGGCGGTCAACGTCCTGGTCGGCGCCCTGGACACCGACGTCACCAGCGCCCAGATCGCCGCCGAGGTCAAGCTCGAGGTCCTGATCAACCGGGGGCGACTGGCGGACGCCCAGCTCGCCGCCGAACAGGCCCGCTACCGGACCGTGCAGTACTCGGAGAGCCTGCGCCGCGCCCTGGACGCGACCCGGCGCAATGTCCGCGCGGTGGACTGGCTCAACTCCGTGCCCGACATGATCGCCGAGGCGCTGGACCACGTGGCCGACCGCTACCGCCACGAGAACGCGATCCTCACCAACATCCGCAAGGCGCGGGACGAGACGGAGGAGGCCGAGCACAAGCGCCGGGCCGCCGAACTCGTCGACATCGTCAAGGACTGCATCCGACGGCACACGCAGTTGCAGTCGCGACTGCTGGAGGCGGGCCCGCTCTTCCGCGCCGAGCAGGACCGGCAGGCGTTCGCGACGCCCATGACGTCCTCCGGGATCGACCTCTACGGCCATCTGTTCGCCCCCGTGCTGCCGTTGCCGCTGGAGCAGGCGGTCCGGGTCACGGACGCGTTCTTCGCGCGCGGAACGGGACTGCGGACACCGGTGTCGGTGCGGGTGGGCGATCTCGTCGACATACTGCTGACGCCTCCGGTGGAGCGGGAGCACCTCGGCGCGGAGATGCCGGAGCCGGATCTGATCGCCACGCCGGACGACAGCCGGTTCAGCGAGGAGCAACTGGCGGCGGCGACCGAGCTGCTGGACCTGCCGGCCGACGCGCCCCGCCGGCTGTCGGGGCTCCTCGCGGAGGCGCGTCGGCTGGATCCGGAACTGCCCTACCTGGTGGCCCTGTTGGCGGTGCACGCGGCCAGTCCGCCGGTCGGAACCGCCTACCGGCAGGGCGAGGAGAAGCTGCTGTTCGCCGTGGACGACGGGACGGAGCTGGACGATCCAGAGTTCGGCGGCGCCGACCTGATCGTGGGGACGGCCCTGCTGGACGCGGCCGGGATGGCGGCGGACCGGACGGAAGCAGCATGAGTGGACGACAGCGCGACAAGGAGCCCGAGCAGTGACCGAGCACATCGAGTGGAGTGACACGGAGGCCCCGGCTCCGTCGGCCCCGAGTGCCGTCACGCCCGCCGACGCCGCCGACGCGGCCCGGCTCGTCGCCTTCGGCCTGCAGCCCAAGCTGCAGCCCGCGCGTGACCAGGAGTACGCGGAACTGCTGCGGCGCTACCGGGAGGACCCGGCGTTCGCGCGGCTCGCGGACGCCGTGGCCGCCGGACTCGGGCTGGTGGTGCTGGAGGTCTCCCCGCGCGCGGGGATGGCCGTGACGGCCGCCGAGGACTCGGTGTTCGCGGTGCGGATGGGCGACTATGCGCGTCGTACGTCCGCCGACGGCGGGGACCGGTTCCTGCACGGGCTGGCCCATCTCGCCGTCGCCGCCATGGCGTTCCCGCGCCCGGAGGACCTGGCCGACGACGGGTACATCGGACGCGTGACGATCAACGGCGTCGACGCCTTCGTACGGCAGGCGTGCCGGCGGCTGGAGGAACGCGCCGAGGCACAGGGCGAGAACACCGACCCGGCCACGGACGCGCCCGGCCTGGAGGCCGCGTGGCGGATCTGGGTGAGACGCAGCGCGGCCGGCGCCACCAAGGACGCCCGCAGACTCGCCGGATCGACGACCGGCATCGTCGGCAAGGCGGTGGCCTTCCTCACCGACTCCGGCTTCCTGCAGCGCACCGGCGACGACAACGGCGGCACGTACCGCACCACGGCCCGCTACCAGCTCCAGGTGCGGGACATGGCGGGCAGCGCCGCGATGGCCGAACTGCTGGAGCTGGGCGTGGTCCCGGTGACGGACGGCACCCCCACCCTGCTGCCGCCCCAGGACGGCGAGGACCTGGACCTGGCGGCCGACGCCGGGCTGCCGTTCCACTCCTCCACGCCCTCCTGAACCCCCCCGACCTGCCGAAGACCTACGAGAGTCCGCCATGTACGAGCTGTCCCGGATCCGCCTCTACTCCATCGGTCCCGCCGGTGCGCGCTACGCCGACACCGTGCTCGACCTGCGGGGCGTCGGCGAGCCGGTGCCCGACCCCGCGCCCACCCAGGCGGAGTTCTTCGAGGAGGAGCCCGTCGGCCCGCCACGCCGCCCGGCGCCCGCGGGCGTGCTCTTCCTGGAGAACGGCGGCGGCAAGTCGGTGCTGCTGAAGCTGATCTTCTCGGTGATGCTGCCGGGACACCGCAACACCCTGGGCGGCGCCAGCTCCGGTGTGCTGCGCAAGTTCCTGCTCGCCGACGACTGCGGGCACGTGGCCCTGGAGTGGCAGCACACGCTCACCGGCGAGTGCGTCGTCGTCGGCAAGGTCAGCGAGTGGCGCGGGCGCCAGGTCTCGAGCGACCCGCGGAAGTTCGCCGAGGCATGGTACTCCTTCCGGCCCGGACCCGGGCTGTCCCTGGACAACCTGCCGGTCGCCGAGGCCACTTCGGTACGGCCGCCCGCCGAGGGCCAGTCGGGGGCGCAGGGGCGCCGGCGCACGATGAAGGGCTTCCGGGACGCCATCACGGAGGCGGGCAAGGCGTATCCGCACCTGGAGGTGCACTGGGAGGAGATCCACGACCGGTGGATCGAACACCTCGGCGACCTGGGCCTCGACCCCGAACTCTTCCGCTACCAGCGGGAGATGAACGCCGACGAGGGTGAGGCCGCCGGCCTCTTCGCGGTGAAGAAGGACTCCGACTTCACCGACCTGCTGCTGCGCGCCGTCACCGACACCCGGGACACCGACGGACTCGCCGACCTGGTCAGCGGCTTCGGCAACAAGCTGGGCCGTCGCGCCGAGCTGATCGCCGAACGGGACTTCACCGCCGGCTCGGTGGACCTGCTCGGACGGATCGTCGAGGCCGCCGAGGCCCGCGCACGCGCGCGTGACATCCACGCCGGCGCCGAACGCCGTACCCGTACGCTCGCCCGCCGTCTGTCGGCGCGCAGCGGCCAGGAGCGGGTCCGGGCCGCCGACCTCGCCCAGCGCGTCACGGCCGCCGCGTACGCGGTCACGCACTCCGAGGCGGCCCGGGAGCGCAGTGCGCTGATCGCCGCCGAACTCGCCTTCCGCAACGCCTCCTTGGCACTGGCGGCCGCCGAGAAGTCCGCCGCCGGACAGAAGCGCGAGCTGGCCGACGCGCGCACCCTGCACTCCGCCTGGCAGGCCGCCGAGGCGGTGCTGCGCCACCGCGCCGCCGCCGACCGGGTCGCGCGCGTGGCCGCCGCGATCCAGGAGGCCGAGCGGGACGCGGCCCCCGCGCTCGCCGCCCGCGCCAGGGCCGCCGTGGACCTCGTACGGGCCCTGCAAGCGGCCGCCGAGAGCGCCGAGACCCTCGCCAATGAGGAGGAGGAGCGCTCCGCCGCACTCCAGGAAGCCGGCGAGGCCGCCCACCGCGACTCGACCGCCGCCGCCACGGAGGCGCAGCGGGCCCGCAGCGAGATCGGCCACCTCCGCCAGCGCCTCAGCGAGGTGGAACAGGAGACCGCGGAGGCGGTGCGCGCCGGCTGGCTCGACGACAGCGCGCCCGACGCCGACCCGGCCCGTGCCGCCCTCGCGGCCAGCGACGCCGAGAAGAGCGCCGTCGCCGCCTGGGACACGGCCCGTGAGGCGTCCCGCAAGGCCACGGAGCACGCCCGGGAGGCGGCCGCGGCGGAGTCCCGCGCCGAGCTGACGGCCGCCCGCGCGGCGGACGCGGCCACGGCCACCCAGCGCTCCTACGAGGCCGAACTGCGCATCGCCGAGTCGCTGGCCGCCGAGGAGCGGCTGGCGGAACTGCTGAGCCTGTCCGGAAGCGGCCGGACGCGCTCCTCCGTCCCGCACCCCCGCCACGAGACGGACGACGACGAAGCGGCGCTCACCCCCGAGGAGTTGGACCGTTTCGCCGACGAACTGCGCGAACTGCTCGACGACTCCGTGTCCTCCGCCGAACGCCAGCTCTTCGAACTGCGGACCGCGGCGGCCGACGACTCCCGCATCCTCGGCGCGCTCGGCGACGGCGGGCTGCTGCCACCCGGGCCGGACGTGCTGGCCACCGTCGAGTTCCTCGGCGAGCACGGCATCCCCGCCCTGCCCGGCTGGCGCTACCTCGCCCAGGCCGTCGACCCGGCCGACCACGCGCGGGTGCTGGCCGCCCGCCCGGAACTGGTCGACGGCGTCATCATCACCGACCCGGCCACCCACGCGCGTGCCCGCGACGCGCTCACCGACGCGGCCCTGCTCCCGCGCTCCGCCGTCGCCGTCGGCACGGCCGCCGCCCTGCTGGCACCGACCCCGGCCCCCGACACCGACAGCGGTGACGTCTTCCTCGTCCCGCCGAACCCGGCCATGCACGACGAACACGCCGCCGACGAGGAACGGCAGGCCCTGCGGGCCCGGGCGGCCGAGCGGGACGAGGAGATCCGGGCGCTCGCGGCCCGCCTCGGCAAGGACCGCGAGCTGGCGGCACGCCTCGCCTCCTGGCGCACCGGATGCCCGGCCGGACGGCTGGTCGAACTGGCACAGGCCGCCCACGACGCGCGCTCCTTCGCGGAAGAGGCCGAGGCCGAGCTGGCCGAGGCACGCACGGTACGGGCCGAGGCCGACGAGACCGCCGCCGAGGCCGCGCAGACCCGGGACGAGAGCCAGGAGGCCGCACAGAAGGCCCGCCGCGCCGCCGACGCCCTCGCCGGGCTCGCTTTCCGGCTGCGCGAGCGCGCCGGCTGGCAGGTGAAGCTGCGCGAACTCGCCGACGAGGGCGCCGAGTCCGAGGCCCGCGCGCAGGCCTGCCTGGAGCGCGCCCGCGCCGCCGACGAGGACCGGCGCGCCGCCCAGCGCGCCGCCGACGACGCCCGCCGCACCGCCCGCGCGCTGCGCGCCGAGCGCTCGGAGATCGCCGGCGCCCCCGACGACGTATCGGACACCGACGCGGACACCGGCGCTCCCAAGGCGTCCCTGCCCGCCCTGCGCGAGGCCTACCGGGCCGCCTCCCAGGTGTACGAGAAGGTCGGCGTCGGCGCCGATCTGCGGGCCGAACAGGCCCGCGCGGAGAGCGACGAGAGCGCGGCCCGTGCCGAACTGGACCGGCTCAGCAACAAGGTCCGCACCCGCGCGGAGCAGCTGCTGCAGTCACCGGACGGCTCCGACGGGCCGTCCCGGCAGGCCGCCGCCGCCCGTGCCGAGGAGCTGGTGCAGCTTCTGGAGACCCGGATGTCCAGCGCGAGCGAGCAGTTGGGCCGCCTGCGCGGCGAGGCCGAACGGCACGCCCCCGAGGACGGCGATGCCCACACCGAGCTGCCCGAGGAGCTCCAGCCGCGCGACGCCGAGCACGCCCAGGCCCTGCTGCGCACAGCGACCGCCGAACTCGCCTCCCGCACCGAGGCGTTGACCCAGGCCCGGGAGGCCCACGCCGAGCTGCTCGACGCCCATCGCGCGGCCGAGGACGCGGCCGGCGGCTTCGACGAGACGGCCGCGATGCTGCGGGACCTGCTGCGCGAGCACGCCATGGAGGACGACCAGGAGGAACCGGAGCCCTACCCCGGCACCCTGGACGAGGCCCGGCAGTCGGCCGCCGAGGCCCGGCGCTCGCTGCGCGGCTGTGCCGCCGACCTGTCCGCCGCCGAGGGCGCAGTCCGCGAGGCCTGCGACGTCCTCGTCCGGCACGCCAACTCGACGCGCTACGAACAGGTGCGCACCCCCGCCCGCCAGCAGATCCGTGAACTGCCCGCCTCCGCACTGCCGGAGCACGCGCAGAAGTGGGCGGACGCCTTCGCACCCCGACTGCGGGTCCTCACCGACGAGTTGGCTCAATTGGAGCGCAACCGCGACTCGATCGTGGACCGGCTGCGCGGGCTGGTCGAGTCGGCGCTGGCGACGCTGCGCTCCGCCCAGCGGCTCTCCCGGCTGCCCGAGGGGCTCGGCGAATGGTCCGGTCAGGAGTTCCTGCGGATCCGCTTCGAGGAACCCGACCAGGCCACCCTGACCGAGCGCCTCGGCGAGGTCATCGACGAGGCGACCCGGGCCGCCGTGAAGAAGAACTCCGACCTGCGCCGCGACGGCATGTCCCTGCTGCTGCGAGGCGTGGGCGCCGCCCTGCAGCCCAAGGGCGTTTCCGTGGAGATCCTCAAGCCGGACGCCGTGCTGCGTGCCGAGCGTGTGCCCGTCGGGCAGATGGGCGACGTGTTCTCGGGCGGCCAACTGCTCACCGCCGCCATCGCCCTGTACTGCACGATGGCGGCACTTCGCTCCAACGACCGGGGCCGCGACAAGCACCGGCACGCCGGCACGCTGTTCCTCGACAACCCCATCGGCCGCGCCAACGCCACGTATCTGCTGGAGCTCCAGCGCGCGGTGTCCGACGCGCTGGGCGTTCAGCTCCTGTACACCACCGGCCTGTTCGACACCACCGCGCTGGCCGAGTTCCCCCTGGTCATCCGGCTGCGCAACGACGCCGACCTACGGGCCGGGCTGAAGTACATCAGCGTGGAGGAACACCTGCGGCCGGGACTGCCGAGCCAGGCTCCCGCGGGGGAGGCCGGACACAGCGAGATCACCGCGACACGGATGTTCAAGCGCCCGGCACCGACCGCGCCTTAGCGCCCTGGCCGACCCTCGCCGCAGCCGATCCGCGGCCCGGCCGCCTCGGCGCCGACGACGCCGACGACGCCGAATCGAACCGGCGGTCCTCAGGGGTGCGAGAGCTGTCCGGTGCCGCCGCGTCGGCGTATTCGCGCCTGCGCCCGCTCGGTGGCCTTCGCCTGCCGCCGGGTCCGGCGCTTCTCGCGCCGCAGGGCCCGGGCCGTGCTGCTCGGCGTCGACACCACGCCGTTGCGCTGGTTCCACACCTGGCGGGTCACCCAGACGTCGAGAGCGCTCCAGGTGGCCACCACCGTGCTCACCACAGCGCTGATCACCATGGGGAAGGCCGGCCAGGACCCGGCCATGGTGCACAGGAAGGCCACCATCGCCAGCAGAAGCGTCACGGCGATGATCAGGCCCGCCCGCACCGCCGCCGTACGCACGGGATCAGGCAGCCGGCGTCGCTTGGCCGGCTCCTCGACCCACAGGGGCCGATAGCCCTGCTCCCGCTCCTCGTCTCGCTCGATCCTGCTCCTGGCTGCCGGAATGTCGGGATCCGGTGCTTCGGGAACCCGGTCCTCGACCAGGCTCGCCGCCATGCCGTCCCCGGGCGCCTCGCGCCGCTCCGCCGTGCCCATCAAAGTGTCACTCCCCACCGCCAGCAGACCGCTCGTCCGTGCCCGACGGCACGGCTCCCCTGTGGTTGCCCGGCTTGCGCTGTTTTACGCCGCCCGGGTGCGAGATGCGGCTCATGTGGCCGATTCCGTCCCCGTTTCCCATCAAGAAGGACGAACGACGTGCCCCGAAGATTCCCGAGAGGCGAAAAATTTCGGCCAACAGCCCAAGAGCACCTGGCGGATGAGTTCCCGTCACCGGGCGGGCAAACAGGGACGCAATCTCCCCCCATGGCCGGACAACTCGCCATGTCTCGTCGCCCGCGCGGAAGTTCACCCTCCGGACGGCTCTTCGAGTTACCTGTGTGTCGGTAGTAGGCTCGCGCCGTTTGTTGACGTACATGTGTACCCCCGGCCGGCGGGGGTCGAGCTGGGGGAGGCCATGCGCTTTCGCGGGAAGTCCATCCGCCGGAAGATCGTGGCGCTGCTTCTCGTGCCGCTGGTGTCCCTGACGGCCATCTGGGGCTTCGCCACGGTACTCACGGGCCGTCAGGCGGAGGACCTGTTCAACGTCTCCGACGTGGTCGAGAAGGTCGCGTACCCGATCGAGGACACCGTCCGCGTCGTGCAGCAGGAACGCCGTCAGTCCCTGGTCTACCTCGCCGATCCCCGGGCCTCTGACGGTCTGTCGGACCTCAGGCGCAGCCGGGCCGCCACGGACGAGGCCATCGCCGAGATCCGGCGGAACTCCAAGAACCCGGACGTCCGCGATGCCATGGGCCAAGTGACGAGCGAGCGTCTGAGCACCGTGCTGGACACCTTCGACGGTCTCGCCTCGCTGCGCCGCAGTGTCGAGGACGGCACCGTCGACCGGGCACACGCCCTCGACCTCTACAACAGCCTGGTCGACCCGTGCTACGTGCTGCTCGCCAATCTGCACGTCGTCGACAACGTCGAGATGGACAAGCAGTACCGCGCCCTCGTCAACCTCGCGCGCGCCCGCGAGTTGCTCTCCCGCGAGGACGCCCTGCTCGGCTCCTCCCTGATCGTCGGCAAGCTCACCCGTGACGAAGTCCGTGACATCACCGACCTCGTGGCCCAGCGGGGTCTGATGTACGACGTCAACCTGCCGCTGCTGCCCTCCTCCGAACGCGACCGCTACCAGCGCTTCTGGAAGAACGCCACCACCGCCCCGCTGCGTGCGGACGAGCAGGCGGCGATCTCCTCCACCACGGGCAGGCCCGGCGAGGTCACCGCGCAGAGCTGGGACACCGCCGCCGGAAGCGTGCTCGCCAAGCTCGGCACCCTCAACGACCAGGCGAGCGACCGTTATCAGGACCGCGTCCGCCCGGTCGCCGTCGGTGTCATCGCCAAGGCGGCCGTCGCCGGCGTCCTCGGTCTGGTCGCCCTGCTGCTGTCGCTGTTCCTGTCCGTGCGCGTCGGCCGCACCCTCATCCGCGACCTGCGGCAACTGCGTCTGGAGGCGCACGAGGCGTCCGGCGTCCGGCTGCCCAGCGTGATGCGCCGTCTGTCCGCGGGCGAACAGGTCGACGTGGAGACCGAGGTCCCGCGCCTCGAGTACGACAAGAACGAGATCGGCGAGGTCGGCCAGGCCCTCAACACCCTGCAGCGGGCCGCCGTCGAGGCGGCCGTCAAACAGGCCGAACTGCGGGCCGGTGTCTCCGAGGTGTTCGTCAACCTGGCCCGCCGCAGCCAGGTCCTGCTGCACAAGCAGCTCACCCTGCTGGACAGCATGGAGCGGCGTACCGAGGACACCGAGGAACTCGCCGACCTCTTCCGGCTCGACCACCTGACCACCCGTATGCGCCGGCACGCCGAGGGCCTGGTGATCCTCTCCGGGGCCGCCCCGTCCCGGCAGTGGCGCAAGCCCGTCCAGCTCATGGACGTCGTACGGGCCGCCGTGGCCGAGGTCGAGGACTACGAGCGCATCGAGGTCCGCCGGCTGCCCCGGGTCGCCGTCACCGGCCCGGCCGTCGCCGACCTCACCCACCTCGTGGCCGAACTCCTGGAGAACGCCACGGTGTTCTCTCCGCCGCACACCGCCGTTCAGGTCGTGGGCGAACGGGTCGCCAACGGCTTCACGCTGGAGATCCACGACCGCGGCCTCGGCATGGCGGCCGACGCGCTGCTGGACGCCAACCTCCGGCTCGCCGAGACACCCGAGTTCGAGCTGTCCGACACCGACCGGCTCGGCCTGTTCGTGGTCAGCCGGCTCGCCCAGCGGCAGAACGTCCGGGTCTCCCTGCAGCCGTCCCCCTACGGCGGCACCACCGCCGTCGTCTTCATTCCCGACGCCCTGCTCACGGACGACGTGCCCGATACCAACGGCATCGGCTTCCGCCTCGACCGTCCCCACCCGTCCAAGGAGGCCGAGCTGGAGGAGGGCCGCCGGACCGCGCTTCCGCGCGTGCCCGCGCAGCTGCCCGGCCTCCCCGCCTCGCTCCTGGACGGCCCGGTGGAGCTGGAGGCGCCCGTCGACCTCGACGCCGTCGACGACTTCCCGGCGGCGCTGGAGGAGGACGGCGAGGAGGGCGGCCTGTTCCGCCCCCGGCGCTCCATCGCCCGTGTGGAGGACGAGGCCACCGGCCGTCATGGCGAGCACCCCCACGGCGACGACGCCGGCCACGCGCGGGACGGCGCGGACGACCAGCTGGGCGCCCCGGTCTCCCTGCCCCGGCGCGGGGCCCCCAAGCTGGTCAGCTCGCACGGACGCCCGGTCACCGAGCAGCGGTTCCGCCGCGAGGACGCGCCGGACGAGTCGCCGGAAGCGGCTCGGCGATCCGAGCCCCAGGGCTCGGTGTCCCCGGCGACCCGTCGCCGGGGGGACGACCCCCTCGCGGCCGACGGCCACGGCCGGCCGGGCCAGGACGGCGCGCCGCCGCTGCCGACCCGTCGACGCGGTGCCTCACCGCTGCGCCCGGGCGTGGGCGGCTCCGAGGGGTTCGGCGAGACCGGCGCGGCCCCGACACCCGACGACCACGGCATCGGTGAGGCACCGCAGGCCCCCGTCCTCCCGGCACATGCCCGTCTCGCGGCCGGCACACCGGGCGGGGCGGACACCAGCGGCAGGCGTGCCGGGGCACAACCGTCGGGCGGTTCGGGTGGCGGCATCGGCCCGCTGCCCCGGCGGGTGCGCCAGGCCAACCTGGCACCGCAGCTCAAGCAGAGCGCCGGCCGGCCCCAGCAGAGCAGCACGGACTTCGCGGAGCGGGACGCCGACGAGGTACGCAGCCGCATGGCCTCGCTCCAGCGCGGCTGGCAGCGCGGCCGCGAGGAGAACGCCGCGGGCGACGACGCCCACAGCGGCACAGCACCACACGGAACGACAAAGGGGGACGGTCGATGACCGCACCGAAGGCGACCGGCCACACCGCGACCAACTCCGGCGAGCTCAACTGGCTCCTGGACGAACTGGTGGAACGCGTCGCGAGCATCCGCAAAGCCCTCGTGCTCTCCGGCGACGGCCTGCCGACCGGTGTCTCCAAGGACCTCAGCCGTGAGGACAGTGAGCACCTCGCCGCCGTCGCCTCCGGCTTCCACAGCCTCGCCAAGGGCGTCGGCCGGCACTTCGAGGCGGGCAACGTCCGGCAGACCGTCGTCGAGCTCGACGATGCCTTCCTGTTCGTGACGGCCGCCGGCGACGGCAGCTGCCTCGCCGTCCTCTCGGACGCCGACTCGGACGTCGGCCAGGTCGCGTACGAGATGACGCTGCTCGTGAAGCGGGTCGGCGTGCATCTGGGCACCACCCCGCGCACCGATCTGCCCGCAGGCGGGTAGTGGGATGTCATGAGCGCAGACGGTCAGGGAAGAAGCCACTGGTTCGACGACGAGGCCGGACCGGTCGTCCGTCCGTACGCGATGACGCGCGGCCGTACCTCCAGTCCCGGCCAGCACCGCCTCGACCTGATCGCGGTGGTCGTCGCCGAACCCCAGGCGGACGACCCGGACGCCGACGCGACGCTGTCCCCCGAACACGTCGACATCGTCGACCTGTGCCGTGACGCCCCCCAGTCGGTCGCCGAGCTCGCCGCCGGGCTCGATCTGCCCATCGGGGTGGTACGGGTCCTCGTCGGCGACCTCGTGGCGGCGGAATTCGTCCATGTGAACCGGCCCGTACCTCCTGCCGAGCTGGTGGACGAGAGTATTCTGCGCGACGTGATCAACGGCCTCCGGGCGCTGTGAGCGGCGCGGAAGCGGGGTAGTGACGTGACTGGCTGGCAGTTCTGGGTCGACCGGGGCGGTACGTTCACCGACATCGTCGCGCGACGCCCGGACGGCCGCCTCCTCACCCACAAGCTGCTGTCGGAGAACCCCGCGCGGTACTCCGACGCGGCCGTGGCGGGCGTACGCGCCCTGCTGGACGGCTCCCGGGAGCCGGTCGACGCCGTCCGGATGGGCACGACGGTCGCCACCAACGCCCTCCTGGAGCGCAAGGGCGAACGCACCCTCCTGGTCGTCACACGCGGCTTCCGCGACGCCCTGCGCATCGCCTACCAGAACCGGCCGCACATCTTCGCCCGCCGTATCGAGCTCCCCGAACTGCTCCACGAGCGGGTCGTGGAGGTCGACGAGCGCATCGCCGCGGACGGCACCGTCCTGCGCGCCCCCGACCTGGGAGCCCTCGCGGGGCCCCTGCAGGAGGCGTACGACGACGGGATCCGCGCCGTCGCCGTCGTCTGCATGCACAGCCATCTGCACCCCGCCCACGAGCACGCCGTCGGCGAACTGGCCGCCCGCATCGGGTTTCCGCAGATCTCGCTCTCCAGCGAGGTCAGCCCGCTGATGAAGCTCGTACCGCGCGGGGACACCGCCGTCGTCGACGCCTACCTGTCGCCCGTGCTGCGCCGCTACGTGCGGCACGTCGCCGGCGAACTCGAGGACGTACGGCTGATGTTCATGCAGTCCAACGGCGGTCTCGCCGAGGCCGGGCAGTTCCGCGGCAAGGACGCCGTCCTGTCCGGGCCCGCCGGAGGCATCGTCGGCATGGCCCGCATGTCGCAGCTGGCCGGCTTCGACCGGGTCATCGGCTTCGACATGGGCGGCACCTCCACCGACGTCTCGCACTTCGCCGGCGAGTACGAGCGGGTCTTCACCACCCTGATCGCCGGTGTCCGGCTGCGCGCGCCCATGCTGGACATCCACACCGTCGCGGCCGGAGGCGGCTCGGTCCTCCACTTCGACGGCTCCCGCTACCGCGTGGGGCCGGACTCCGCGGGTGCGGACCCCGGGCCCGCCTGCTACCGCGGCGGTGGCCCGCTCGCCGTCACCGACGCCAACGTCATGCTCGGCCGCATCCAGCCCGGCCACTTCCCGCGGGTGTTCGGCCCCGAAGGCGACCAGCCCCTGGACGAGGAACTGGTCCGGGACCGCTTCTTGGCTCTCGCCCGCGAGATCCACGAGCGGACCGGCGACGAGCGCACACCCGAGCAGGTCGCCGAGGGCTACCTGCAGATCGCCGTCGCCAACATCGCCAACGCCGTCAAACGGATCTCCGTCCAGAAGGGCCACGACGTCACCCGCTACGCCCTCACCACCTTCGGTGGTGCGGGCGGCCAGCACGCGTGCATGGTCGCCGACTCGCTCGGCATCCGCACCGTCCTCGTCCCGCCCATGGCCGGCGTCCTGTCCGCCCTGGGTATCGGCCTCGCCGACACCACCGCCATGCGCGAACAGTCCGTCGAGGCGCCCCTGGAGCCCGCCTCCATGCCCGCCGTCCTCAAGACGGCCGACGACCTCGAAGGAGCGGCCCGCGCCGAACTCCTCGCCGAGGACGTCCCCGACACCCGCATCCGCGTCACCCGCCGCGCCCAGCTCCGCTACGACGGCACCGACACCACCCTCACCGTCGAGCTGACCGAGCCCGGCACCATGCGTCACGCCTTCGAAGAACGTCATCGCGCCACGTACTCCTTCACGCTCGACCGTCCGATCGTCGTCGAAGCCCTCTCCGTGGAAGCCACCGGCATCACCGAACCCCCCGATCTCTCCGCCCTCGCCCCGTACGAAGGCCGATCCGCCGCCGCCGACACCGTCCGTCTCCACACGGGCGGCGCCTGGCGCGACGTACCCCTCCACCGCCGGGAGGACCTCCCTCCCGGCGAGACCGTCACCGGCCCGGCGATCATCACCGAGGCCGGCGCGACCACCGTCGTCGACGACGGCTGGCGGGCCGTGGCGCGAGACGACGGGCATCTGGTCATGGAACGTGCGGCGATTACGCAGAGTTCCGATCTCGACACAGAAGCCGACCCTGTTCTGCTCGAGGTCTTCAACAACCTCTTCATGTCGATCGCCGAACAGATGGGCGCACGGCTGGAGTCCACCGCGCAGTCCGTCAACATCAAGGAGCGCCTCGACTTCTCCTGCGCCCTCTTCGACCCGGACGGAAGCCTGGTGGCCAACGCCCCGCACATCCCCGTCCACCTGGGCTCCATGGGCACCAGCGTCAAGGAGGTCATCCGGCGGCGCGGCCCGTCGATGCGGCCCGGGGACACCTACGCCGTCAACGACCCGTACCACGGCGGCACCCATCTGCCCGACGTCACGGTGATCACCCCTGTCTTCGACACGGAGGGTGACCGGATCCTCTTCTACGTCGCCTCCCGTGGCCATCACGCGGAGATCGGCGGTATCGCCCCCGGCTCGATGCCGGCGAACAGCCGCACCATCGACGAGGAGGGCGTCCTCTTCGACAACTGGCTCCTCGCCGAGGACGGCCGCTTCCGCGAGGAGGAGACCCGGCGCCTGCTCACCGAGGCGCCCTATCCCTCCCGCAACCCCGCGACCAACCTCGCCGACCTGCGCGCCCAGATCGCCGCCAACCAGAAGGGCGTCGACGAGGTCGCCCGGATGATCGACGACTTCGGACTCGACGTCGTCCAGGCGTACATGAAGCATGTCCAGGACAACGCCGAGGAAGCGGTGCGCCGGGTCATCGACGCCCTCGACGACGGCGAGTACGCCTACGAGACCGACTCCGGCGCCGTCATCCGGGTACGCGTGCGCGTGGACCGTGAGAACCGCTCCGCCACCGTCGACTTCACCGGTACGTCACCCCAGCTGGCCGGCAACTTCAACGCCCCCTTCGCCGTGGTCAACGCGGCCGTCCTGTACGTCTTCCGCACCCTCGTGGACGACGACATCCCGCTCAACGACGGCTGTCTGCGCCCCCTGGACATCGTCGTGCCGCGCGGCTCCCTGCTCGCGCCGGAGCCACCGGCCGCCGTGGTCGCGGGCAACGTCGAGACCTCGCAGGCGATCACCGGAGCCCTGTACGCGGCGCTCGGGGTGCAGGCCGAGGGCTCCGGGACCATGAACAACGTCACCTTCGGCAACGACCGGCACCAGTACTACGAGACCGTCGCCTCCGGATCCGGCGCGGGCGACGGTTTCCCCGGCGCCCCCGTCGTACAGACCCACATGACCAACTCGCGGCTCACCGACCCCGAGGTCCTGGAGTGGCGGCTGCCCGTGGAACTCGACGAGTTCGCCGTCCGCCGGGGCAGCGGAGGGGCCGGGCGGTGGCGCGGCGGGGACGGCGCCGTGCGCCGGATCCGCTTCCACGAGCCCATGACGGTCTCCACCCTCTCCCAGCACCGCAGAGTTCCGCCCTACGGCATGGCGGGCGGCGAGCCCGGCGCGCTGGGCGCCAACCGCGTGGAGCGCGCGGACGGCACGGTCACCGTCCTCGCCGGAAGCGACTCGGCGGACGTCTCTCCCGGCGACGTACTCGTCGTCGAAACCCCTGGCGGCGGAGGCTACGGCCCACCGGCGCCCCACCCCCATCTAGCAGGAGAACAGATCGATGATCTTCGGGCGTTCTGAGCGCGGCAAGCCCCCGGTCGAGCCCGTCACGCTCAAGATCCTGGTGGCCGGCGGCTTCGGCGTGGGCAAGACCACCCTGGTCGGGGCGGTCAGCGAGATCAGGCCGCTGCGCACCGAGGAACTGCTCACCGAGGCCGGACGTCCGGTCGACGACACGAGCGGCGTGGAGGGCAAGAGCACCACCACGGTGGCCATGGACTTCGGGCGTATCACCCTGCGCGAGGACCTGGTGCTGTATCTGTTCGGTACGCCCGGCCAGGAACGGTTCTGGTTCATGTGGGACGAGCTGTCCGAGGGCGCCCTCGGGGCCGTCGTGCTGGCCGACACGCGGCGCCTGGAGGACTGCTTCGCCGCCGTCGACTACTTCGAGCGGCGCTCCATACCGTTCCTGGTCGGTGTCAACTGCTTCGAGGGCGCCGCCCGCTATCCGGCCGAGGACATCCGCCGGGCGCTCGACCTGGACGACGACGTGCCGCTCCTGCTGTGCGACGCCCGGGACCGAGAGTCGGTCAAGGAGATCCTCATCGGCGTCGTCCGGCACGCGATGGAACACGCCGCCGAGCGACGGCAGACCGTCACCACCTGAGACGGACACGGGTACGGCCCGTACCCCCGCCGACCGGGGTACGGGCCGTAGTCACGGGCGCACGCGCGCGTGGGTGCTCAGCTCGCGTCGTCCTCCAGCCAGCCGAAGCTCTTCTCCACGGCCTTGCGCCAGTTGTGGTACTCCCGGTCGCGGACGGAGGCGTCCATGGAGGGCGTCCACTCGACGTCCTTCTGCCAGTGGGCCTTCAGCTCGTCGAGGTCGTTCCACACACCCGTGGCGAGCCCGGCGGCGTAGGCGGCGCCGAGGCAGGTGGTCTCGGAGACCTTCGGACGGACCACCGGCACGTCGAGCACGTCGGCCTGGTGCTGCATGAGCAGGTTGTTCTTGGTCATGCCGCCGTCCACCTTCAGGGTGGTGATCTGGACCCCGGAGTCCTGGTACATGGCGTCCACGACTTCGCGCGTCTGCCAGCTCGTCGCCTCCAGCACGGCCCGCGCGAGGTGCGCCTTGGTGACGTAACGGGTCAGGCCGGTGACGACACCGCGGGCGTCGGAGCGCCAGTAGGGTGCGAACAGGCCGGAGAAGGCGGGGACGATGTAGGCGCCGCCGTTGTCCTCGACGCTCGCCGCCAGCGGCTCGATCTCGTCCGCGGTGCGGATGATCCCGAGCTGGTCGCGGAACCACTGCACTAGCGCGCCCGTGATCGCGATGGAGCCCTCCAGGCAGTAGACCGGCGCCTCAGTGCCGATCTTGTACCCCATCGTCGTCAGCAGGCCGCTCTTCGACGCCACCGGCCGGTTGCCCGTGTTGAGCAGCAGGAAGGAGCCCGTGCCGTACGTGTTCTTCGCCGTGCCCACGTCGTAGCAGGCCTGTCCGAACACGGCCGCCTGCTGGTCACCGAGGGCCGAGGCCACGGGTACCCCGGCGAGCTGGCCCACGGCGGTGCCGTACACCTCGGCGGAGGACTTGATCTCGGGCAGGACGGCCTCGGGGATGTTCATCGCGGAGAGGATGGACGGGTCCCACTGCAGGGTCTCCAGGTTCATCAGCATCGTCCGGCCGGCGTTGGTGACGTCGGTGACGTGCTGCCCGCCGTCGGTGCCGCCGGTCAGGTTCCAGATGAGCCAGGAGTCCATGGTGCCGAAGGCGATCTCGCCGTTCTCGGCGCGCGCCCGCAGGCCGGGCACGTTGTCGAGCAGCCAGGCCGCCTTGGGGCCGGAGAAGTAGGTCGCGAGCGGCAGTCCGGTCTGCTCGCGGAACCGGTCCTGCCCGTCCGATCCGCCGAGCTGCCTGGTCAGCGCGTCGGTGCGGGTGTCCTGCCAGACGATCGCGTTGTGCACGGGCTTGCCGGTCGCGCGGTCCCACAGGAGGGTGGTCTCGCGCTGGTTGGTGATGCCGAGCGCGCTGAGCTGGTCGGCGCGCAGTCCGGCCTTGGCGATCGCTCCCGCGACCACCGCCTGCACCTTCGACCAGATCTCGGTCGCGTCGTGCTCGACCCAGCCGGGCTTGGGAAAGATCTGGCGGTGTTCGCGCTGGTCGACGGCGACGATCGCGCCGTCCTGGTTGAAGACGATGCAACGGCTCGAGGTGGTGCCCTGGTCGATAGCGGCGACGAACTTGTCCGTCATGACGTCCCCTTCGTCGTTCCTTCAGGAGGCTGCTCGATGAGAAGGCTGCGCGGAGGATGAGCCAGTGCACGGGTCGGCGCCCCGAAGCCCCGGTCGCACGCCATGACGACCCAGTGGCTCGGTACGACCGTGTTTCCGTTGCTCATGTCGGCTCCTAGGCCCCGGCCCTGCGCGCAGGGTGCGGTGACGAGCGTGCCGTCGCAGCCGAATCGCCCGTGGGGGAATGGGCCTGTTCTGCAGGCGTGGCCCGCGCGGCGTGTGCCTGGTTACACCGTCTATGTACGGCGATGTCGGCCGACACCGGAAGTGTTCACCGGCGCCCAGAGAGCGTCAAGGTCGCGGACACCAACGGTGACAGCCGCCTGAACGTCCGTACGGGAGACGCTTCGGCGAGGCGACACCAGATCAGCCTAGGCCGGGTTCCGCCACCGCGCAGCCCGCCGGGGCGGGTGCCCCCGTGCCGCGCACGATCTCATGACCGGGAAGGCCCGCCTGCCCCAGCACCCAGCTGGCCCCGTGCAGCGCCTTGGCGGCCTTCTTCAGCGGCGCCAGAGCGGCTGCTGCCTGCCGGTGGTCCGCCACGCTGCCCGGCGGGCACAGGACCGTGGCCAGGGACAGCGTGACGGGTCGCCCGCCCGCCGACCACGGCACGTCCAGCACGGTGGCGGCCAGCGGATCCAGCCGCTCGGGATCGGCGAGAACCAGGAAGTCGTCGCCGCCGATGTGGCCCACGCGCGTGCTGCCGGTCGCCGCCTGCTGCAGTGCCCGTCCCACCGACCGGATCAGCTCGTCGCCCGCCGCGAACCCGGCCCCGTCGTTGACCTGCTTGAAGTGGTCCACGTCGAGCCAGCTGAGCGCGAACGCCCGGCCGTCCGAGATGCGCCGGTCCACCTCCGAGGTGATCACGTCCGAGCCGGGCAGCCGGGTCAGCGGATTGAGCCCGGCCGCCTCCTCGACCCGGCTCTCGGCCAGCGCCCGCACCAGGTCGGCGAGGCGTACGACGCCCACGCACCGCCCGTACCGGTCGACCACCGCCACGTCGTCCGACGTGCGGTCACGGGCGCCGACGGCGACCACGTCCAGCACCTCCCAGGCGGTGGCGTCGACGCCCACCGTCCGCGGGGGATCGCCGAGCTTGGCGGCGGGACGGTCGGCGTACAGGGCGTGTCCGTAGCGGCCCGACATCGACAGCAGGAAGCGTGAGCGGTGCACCGAGCGGACCGGAACGCCGTGCGGGTCCACCAGCAGTACCCCGGACACCTCGGGAGCCCCGGTCAGCAGCGCCCGTACCTGGCCCGCGGACGCGGTCGCGGGCAGCAGGGCGGCCGGCCGGACGAACTCGCGCACCGACGGGCCGGACCTCGGCACCGCCACGGCGCCGGGGGAGCGGGGCGGAACGTATACGTCCGCCGCGGGCAGCCTCGTCGGGGGCGCGAACAGGTCGCCCTGCGCCAGCTGGGCACCGGCCGTCACCGCGGCGGCGAACTGCAGCTCCGTCTCCACGCCCTCGACGGACAGGAGGGCCCCCAGCTCCTCGCACAGTGTCCGCATCGCCCGCACGGCCGCCGGCCGGGCCAGCAGCGAGGCGTCGAGCTTCACCAGGTCGGGCGCGAGGTCGGTGAGCAGCCGCAGGGGTACGTCCCCGTCCCCGATGCCGTCGGCGCAGATCCGGAAGCCCTGGGCCCGAACCGCGCCCACCGCCTCCAGGAGGGCCGGCTGGGGCACGTGCGTGTAGGGCGGTCCGACGTCGATGGTCACCTCCCAGGGCAGCCGTCCCGCCTGGCGTACCGCGTCGTGCAGCGGGGTCAGGCCGCCGAGGTCGGCGAGGGTGCCCGCGAAGACGTTGACGTGCAGCGGCAGCAGCGTCTCCTTGCTCGCCGCCGCGCGGATCGCCAACACCGCGAGACTGCCGTCGAGTTCGGGATCACGACGGGCCTCGGCCAGGATGTCCCCGGTCTCCGGGCGGGCGAGTATCTCCAACCCCGCGACTCCACCGGTCGCCAGGTTGACCACTGGTTGGAAGGCGAAGCGCAGAGTGTCCGTCCAGGAGCGCACGGCAGCATGATGACTCGACCGGCGCACGCCCAAGCCCAGTTCATGAGACGTTCACGCAGGATTCTGGGGTGATCACGCAGCGTGCGAGACAGGGCTTGCGTCCGGCCCCACCGCCGGCATTCGCGGCTCCTCTCTCAGCGCACAGCGATCACCGCCGACCCGTGCCCGAACAGCCCCTGGTTGGCGGTGATCCCGACGCGGGCCCCCGCGACCTGCCGGTCACCGGCCCGCTCCCTCAACTGCCAGGTCAGCTCGCACACTTGGGCGATCGCCTGAGCCGGTACCGCCTCCCCGAAGGAGGCCAGTCCGCCGCTCGCGTTCACCGGTATACGACCCCCCGGGGCAGTCGCGCCCTCCCGCAGCAGCTTCGCGCCCTCGCCCTCACCGCACAGCCCCAGGTCCTCGTACCACTGCAACTCCAGCGCGGTGGACAGGTCGTACACCTCGGCCAGGGAGAGGTCCTCCGGCCCGATGCCCGCCTCCTCGTAGGCGGCGAGCGCGATCGAGGCCCGGAAGGTCGCGGCGGCCGGTTCGACGGCCACCGCGGAGTCCGTCGCGATGTCCGGCAGATCGAGCACGGTGCTCGGGTAGCGCGGGGTCACCGTCGACACCGCCCTGATCCGCACCGGCTCCACCACCCCGTGCCGCCGCGCGAACTCCATGCTGGACAGCACCAGGGCCGCCCCGCCGTCCGACGTCGCGCAGATGTCGAGCAGCCGTAGCGGATCGGCCACCACCGCGGAGGCGGCGACCTCCTCGGCGGTGACCCGCTTGCGGTAGCGGGCATTCGGATTGAGCGCCCCTGAAGCTGCGTTCTTCACCTTGACCTGCGCGAAGTCCTCGGGCGTGTCCCCGTGCAGGGCCATGCGCCGGCGCGCGTACAGCCCGAAGTACGTCGGATTCGTCGCGCCCAGGACGCGGAAGCGCAGCCAGTCGGGGTCGTCCGGCCGGTCGCCGCCCGCCGGCCGGAAGAACCCCTTGGGCGCCGCGTCCGCGCCCACCACGAGGACCACGTCCGCCAGACCCGAAAGGATCTGCGCCCGCGCGGTGTTGACGGCCTGCGCTCCCGACGCGCACGCCGCGTACACGCTCGTCACCCGCGCTCCCTGCCAGCCCAGCGCCTTCGCGAAGGTCGCCCCGGCCACATAGCCCGGATAGCCGCCGCGCACGGTGTCCGCGCCGACCACGGAGCCGACGTCACGCCACTCGATCCCCGCGTCGGCGAGTGCCGCCCGCGCCGCGGCCACGCCGTACTCGACGAAGCTGCGACCCCACTTGCCCCACGGGTGCATCCCCGCGCCGAGCACCGCCACCTCGCCCGTCATGCCCCACCCCCCGTCGGCCGCCAGTGCCACGTCGTCCAGGCCGTCTCCGCGTCCTCGTGCAGCACACCGGGGACGACCTCCACCTCCATGCCCACCGTCAGATCGCCGACGGTGATCCCGGGAACCGCCTGGCCCAGCACCACGATCCGCTCGGCCGCCAGCTCCACAGCGATCAACGCGTACGGCTCCCAGGGAAGTTCCGGGTTCGTCACATAGGGTGACGGGGGCCGGTACCGGCTGTCCGTGTAGGACCAAATCCGCCCGCGCCGTGAGAGGGGAACCTCCTCGAGGTCTCCGCCGGGACACCCGGGATTGCGGCAGTGGCCGTCCTCACGAGGGAAGAACACCGAGGCGCAGGCGGCGCAGCGGGTACCGAGGAGTCTGAAGTCGTCACCGTCCCCGGTGAACCATCCGTCGACCACAGGTGTTCGCGCTCGAGTCACAATCCCTCCCGACGCCGAATCTGACGGAACGTCAGAAGTGTGTCACGCGCGTCCGGAATTGGGCAGTGCAGGAGACATGACACGACTCACCAGTGCAGTACGCGGTCTCGTCACCGCCCTCGCCGCCCTGCTGGCCGTGACCGCCGCCTCCGCACCCGCCCGGGCCGAGACGGACCCCAAGGCGCCGAAGGACTTCGTGGCCCTGAGAAGCGTGGACCCGACGATCATCCAGGAGATGCGGTACTTCACCCCGCACAACTTCGTCGGCGAACGCATCGACGGCTACGAGCAACCGGTGTGCATCCTCACCCGCCCCGCCGCCGAAGCCCTCCACAAGGCCCAGCAAAAGCTCCTGCGCGAGGGCTACACGCTCAAGGTGTACGACTGTTACCGGCCGCAGCGCGCCGTGAACCACTTCGTGCGCTGGGCCGAGGACCTCGACGACCAGGCGACGAAGGGCGAGTTCTATCCGAACGTCGACAAGACCCGGCTGTTCGCGGACGGCTACATCGCGGAGAAGTCCGGCCACAGCCGCGGCTCGACCATGGACCTCACCATCGTGAAGCTCCCGGCGAGGCCCACCCGGCCCTACCACCCCGGAGAGCCGCTCGTGCCCTGCTTCGCACCCAAGGACGAACGCTTCCCCGACAACTCCGTCGACATGGGCACCGGCTTCGACTGCTTCGACACCCTCGCGCACACCCTCGACCCGCGTGTCCAGGGCCCACAGCGCGCCAACCGTCTGCTGCTGAAGAGCACCATGGAGAGCCTCGGATTCGTCAACCTCGCCGAGGAGTGGTGGCACTACACGTACCGGCCCGAGCCCTACCCGGACACCTATTTCAACTTCCCCGTGTCCTGGAAGTCGCTCGACGGCCGCCGTTGAGCAACCTCCGCGAGACGCCATTCCCCCGATCGGATACATTCCGCTTCGTGTCCGAAACTCAAGCCTCCACCCCCAACTCCGCGCCCGACTCACACTGTTCGAGCTGCGGAGCGCCCTATGGAGAGGGCGTCTCCGGCTGGCCGCGCACCTGCCCGGCCTGCCATACCGTGGCCTACCGCAACCCGCTGCCGGTCGCGGTCGCACTCCAGCCCGTGTACGACACCAAAGGCACCGCCCTGGTCGTCATCACGCGAACCGTCGCTCCCGCGCGCGGGGGCGTCGCCCTGCCCGGCGGGTTCCTCGACGACCGCGAGGACTGGCGGCAGGCCGTCGTGCGCGAGCTCAAGGAGGAGACCGGCATCGACGCGGCCGGCCGCGACGTCCGCCTCGTCGACGCCATGAGCTCCCCCGACGGCCATCTGCTGCTGTTCGGTCTGCTCCCCGAACGGCCCGCGGAGGGGCTGCCGCAGTCGGCCGCCACGGACGAGACGGAGGGCTGGCACCTCCTGCGCCGGCCGGAGGAACTCGCCTTCCCGCTGCACACGCTGGCGGTGCGCGCCTGGTTCGAGGGCCGCTACGTCTGAGCTCCGGCCTCCCCGAGGCCACGTACACGCACCGGATAGGGCGGCTCGGAAGGGCCGCCCTCACCCTCCAGTTCGACCACCGGCCTGCGTCCCTGCCAACGGGTGACGTAGCGCTCCAGGTCCGGTTCGTCCCACCCGTCACCCGCGTCCGGCACCACCAGCCCGCCCCCCGTGCGGCCCTGCGCCGGCGCCCACGCCTCCAGCTCCAGCCCGCCGTCGCTGCCGCGCACCGGAAGGACGGCACCCGCGCGTACCAGCACCGGGATCCGTGACAGGGGGGCGTCGATGAGCACCTGCGCCGGCCCCTCGTACACCTGCTCGGTGACCGCGTCGTACCAGCGGCCCCGCGGCAGCTGAACCGCCCGCCGGTCCGTGCCCGGGTCGAGCACCGGTGCCACCAGCAGGCAGTCGCCCAGCAGGAAGGCGTCCTCGCAGTCACGCAGCGCGCGGTCCTCGGGCGCATTCCACCACAAAGGCCGTACGTAGGGTGCTCCGGTGCGCCGCGCGAGATGCGCCAGCGTCATGAGGTACGGCAGCAGCCGCCGGCGTTCCTCGAGCGCCACGCGCGCGTGCTCCAGCACCTCCGGACCGAACTCCCAGGGCTCCCGCCGCCCCGCGCGCAGACCGGCGTGTGTACGGAACAGCGGCAGATACGCGCCCAGCTGGAACCACCGCAGGTACAGCTCGGGAGACGGACTTCCGTCGAAGCCGCCGATGTCCGGTCCCGAGTAGGGCACCCCGCACAGCCCGAGTCCCAGGACCAGCGACAGCGAGGCCCGCAGTCCCGGCCAGCCCGTGGCCACGTCGCCGGACCAGGTGCCACCGTAGCGCTGCAGGCCGGCCCAGCCGGAGCGCGAGAAGAGGAACGGCCGCTCATGGGGAGCCAGCTCCAGCAGGCCCTCGTAGCCCGCCCTGGCCATGCACAGACCGTAGACGTTGTGCGCCTCCTGGTGATCTCCGCCACGCCCCTCCAGGGAGTGCCTGGCCGAGCGCGGCAGCGTCTTCTCCCCGAACGCGGTGAACGACGTGGGCTCGTTCATGTCGTGCCAGAAACCCGAGAACCCCTGAGCCAGCCGCTCCGCGTGGAGTCCGCCCCACCACTCACGCACGCGCGCGTCGGTGAAGTCCGGGAAAACGGCCTCCCCGGGCCACGCGACTCCGTGCACGACCCGTCCCGAGGCGTCCCGGACGAACGCGTCCTCGGCCGTGCCGCCGTCGTACACGGCGTTGCCCTCCTCCGCCTTGACCGCAGGGTCGACGATCGACACCAACCGGATCCCCTCGCGGCGCAGCTCCTCCGCCAGCACCGGCAGCTTGGGGAAGTGCTCGCGGTCGACGGTGAACACCTGGTGCTCGTCGTAGTGGTCGATGTCCAGATGGACGGCGTCGAGCGGCAGCCCGCGCTCCCGGTAGCCCGCGACGATCCGCCGGACCTCCTGTTCGCTGCCGAAGCCCCAGCGCGCGTGATGATGCCCCAGCGCCCACGCGGGCGGCAGCGCCGGCGCGCCGGTCAACGACGCCCAGGCGAGCAGCACGCGCGCGGGGGTGCCCACCATCACCCAGCAGCGCAGCGGACCGCCGTCCATCCGCAGCTCGCTCATGCCCGGCCGATCGTGCCCGGAACCGGCGCCCTCCTCGCCCTCCCGCAGCGACACCGTGCCGTCCCAGGAGGAGTCGTGGAAGACCAGATGCGTGGCCGCGTCGGCCACCACCATCTGTACCGGCATGGTGATGTACAGCGGATCGTCCCCGGGAGCGAAGCTGCCGCCCGGGTCCGTGTTCCACAGCCGGTACGTCCCCTCCCGCAGCCGCGGCCCCGACGAGCGGCCCCCCAGCCCGAAGAACCGCGCGTCCGCCGGCACCTCCGAGCGCTGCAACCAGCGCGCCGGCCCGCCACCGACCGGCTCCCACCACCGGGGCGGCAGATCCCGCCGCAGGGTCACGCCGCCGGGCGTACGCACCTCGACCGCGCCGTGCCGCGAGACGACGACCGTCACCCGCTCGGCCACGACCCGCCAGCCACCGTCCTTGTCGGGCTCCAGGACCGCCCGGGGATCGGGCTCCGGAGAGCGGCCCGCCAGCGCGTACGACGGCTCAGGACCGGCCCCGTCCCAGCCCCAGAACACCGCCCCGTTCACGGTCACCACGATCCTCAGCTCCGAGCGGCCGAACCGCACGACACCGCCACCCGCGGCCGGTTCCACCTCCCGCACGCGACCGGGCACCCGCGCACGCTCGGCACCCCGCGGTGGCAGCGCCGTGGCGTCCGCGCGCCTCCTGCGCCATGCCGCCTTCACGGCCCGCAACCCCTGGGACGCCCCCACCGAACCGACCACCCTTATCGAACGCACCAGGTCACGACCGTCCATGCTGCTCACCCTGCCACTGACCGCCCCACACGCGCGTGCCGTTCAACTGCCGTTCACCCGTGCTGGGAGCACATCTTTACGACACGGACTATGTGGGGGGCACCCTGGTGTAGAAGTCGATCACATGGCATCGTCCCTGTCAGCCGCGTCACGCGCACACCCCAGCCCGTGCGCGACCGACGCACACGACGCGCACAGTCCGGGAGCCGCCCCATGTCGACCGTGAACCCCCAGCCGCTCTGGCAGCCGGATCCGGAACGTATCGAGCAGGCACAGGTCACCAGGTTCCAGGCCTGGGCGGCCGAACGCCACGGCGCTCCCGCCGAGGGCGGCTACGCGGCACTGCACCGCTGGTCCGTGGCCGAGCTGGAGACCTTCTGGCAGGCCGTCACGGAGTGGTTCGACGTCCGCTTCTCGACGCCCTACGCGCGCGTGCTCGGCGACCGTTCGATGCCGGGCGCCCAGTGGTTCCCCGGGGCGACCCTCAACTACGCCGAGCACGCCCTGCGTGCGTCCCCGACCCGCGCGGACGAACCGGCCCTCCTGTATGTCGACGAGACCCACGAAGCCCGGCCCGTCACCTGGTCGCAGCTGCGCCGCGAGGTCGGCTCCCTGGCCGCCGAGCTGCGCGCCCTCGGTGTACGCCCGGGAGACCGTGTCAGCGGCTATCTGCCGAACATCCCGGAGGCCGTCGTCGCCCTGCTCGCCACGGCGGCCGTGGGCGGTGTCTGGACCTCCTGCGCCCCCGACTTCGGGGCCCGCAGCGTCCTGGACCGTTTCCAGCAGGTCGAACCGGTCGTCCTGTTCACCGTCGACGGCTACCGCTACGGCGGCAAGGAGCACGACCGCCGGGAGATCGTCGCCGAGCTGCGCCGCGAACTGCCCACGCTGCGTGCCGTCGTCCACATCCCGCTCCTTGGCACCGACGCGCCCGAGGGCGCCCTGGAGTGGTCGGCCCTGACCGGTGCGGACACCGAACCCGTCTTCGAACAGGTCCCCTTCGACCACCCTCTGTGGGTGCTCTACTCCTCGGGCACGACCGGCCTGCCCAAGGCCATCGTCCAGTCCCAGGGCGGCATCCTCGTCGAGCACCTCAAGCAGCTCGGCCTGCACTGCGACCTCGGCCCCGAGGATCGTTTCTTCTGGTACACCTCGACCGGCTGGATGATGTGGAACTTCCTCGTCTCCGGCCTCCTCACCGGCACCACGATCGTGCTCTACGACGGCAGCCCCGGATTCCCCGACACGGCGGCCCAGTGGCGGATCGCCGAACGCACCGGCGCCACCCTCTACGGCACCTCGGCCGCGTACGTCATGGCCTGCAGAAAAGCCGGCGTGCACCCCGCCCGCGACTTCGACCTCTCCCAGGTCGAGTGCGTCGCCACCACCGGATCACCGCTGCCGCCGGACGGCTTCCGCTGGCTGCACGACGAGGTCCGCGACGACCTGTGGATCGCATCCGTCAGCGGCGGCACGGACGTGTGCTCCTGCTTCGCGGGGGCCGTACCCACCCTCCCTGTCCACATCGGCGAACTGCAGGCCCCCGGCCTCGGCACCGACCTGCAGTCCTGGGACCCGAGCGGCAAGCCCCTGATCGACGAGGTCGGCGAGCTCGTGGTCACCAATCCCATGCCGTCCATGCCGATCTACTTCTGGAACGACCCCGACGGCAGCCGCTATCACGACAGCTACTTCGACACGTATCCCGGTGTGTGGCGGCACGGCGACTGGATCACCGTCACCTCCCGGGGCTCCGTCGTCATCCACGGCCGCTCCGACTCCACGCTCAACCGTCAGGGTGTGCGCATGGGCTCCGCGGACATCTACGAGGCTGTCGAGCGCCTCCCGGAGATCAGGGAGTCCCTCGTCATCGGCATCGAGCAGCCCGACGGCGGCTACTGGATGCCGCTGTTCGTGCACCTGGTGCCCGGCGCCACCCTGGACGAGGACCTTCTGGGCCGGATCAAGCAGACCATCCGCGAACAGCTCTCCCCCCGTCATGTCCCGGACGAGATCATCGAGGTGCCCGGCGTGCCGCACACCCTCACCGGCAAGCGCATCGAGGTCCCGGTCAAGCGCCTCCTGCAGGGCACCCCGATGGAGAAGGCTGTCAACCCGGGCTCCATCGACAACCTCGACCTGCTGCACTTCTACGAGGAACTCGCCCGTAAACGCGCCTGATCGTCAGCCCCCGTAGGTGGCCTCGGACTCACCGAGTACCGCGGCAAAGCCCGAGGCCAGCCGCGCCCCGTCGGCGGGCTCCAACTCGGCCACGGAGATCCGTACTCCCGGTGCCGATGACAGCCGGAACCTGGCCCCGCCGCCACCCACCAGCCGTACGACCGCAGACCGTTCACGACGGCCCACTCGTCCCGCACCGCAACCCAGAGACACATCCCGCTGCGTGCCGTCGTCGCCCGACGTCAGCAGCAGCCGGCCCGTCGTGGCGGACCAGGATGGTCGCTCCTGCAAGTCCCCCTGGCCCGGTTCGGCACCACGACACCAGCCGCCCGCAGGTTGCTGCTCCCGCGGTCCGCCGCCTTCGCCACGGGCGGCTTCACCCCTGGCCGAGCTGCTGCACGACAGCGTCTCCTGGGAACTGTCCGTCGCCCTCGCACCCTGCGCCGCCCAGGGCGCCCTCCTCGGCGTCCACGGCCTGGCCCAGTCCGCCCAGCGCAGCATCGGGCCACTCGCAGTCACCGCGGCCATCGCCACCGGCCCGGCCGGCTGGACCGCCTTCGGCGCTCTCATCGCGCTGACCTGCGTCATTCAGCACCGCCTGGTCCGCGATCGCCTTGCCCGGACCCCGTTGTCAGTGCTGCCCGTTACTGTGAGTGAGCATTGATCGACCGTGCACAGGGGGAAAGATGGCGCACACCGACCACCAGACCATGCGACGCGTCCTGCGCCGCGAAATCGCGGGCACCATCGGCCTGCTGACCGACGAGCACGACTTCCGCGCCATGCGGCGGTACCGCAGCTTCGCCTTCGACGACCACCAGACCTATCTCCAACAGGTCGAGGCGCTCCTCAAGGTCCGCGCCGCCCAAGGCAGCCACACCACGGTGGCCCTGTTCGACCCGCAGGAATACGCCGAGTTCTGCGCAGACGCGGACCTCGACCCCGACCTCCCCTCCAGCCGCACCCGGTTCACCGCCGAACTGGCGAGCACGGGCCCCGTCCTTCCCTACGAGGGCCAGCCCCTGTCCGACCTCGTCCCCGCCCTCGTCGACGAAGCCGTACGCCAGGCCACCTGGGAGTACGCCTCGACGCTCCTCGCCCGACTGGGAGCCTGCGCCTCCTGCGGCGAGGACATCGGCCGAGCCGCGTTCACACGAGCGTCCCGCCTACTCGTCCGCATCCTCGACACCGCCGGAGGAAGCAACCGACACCTCGTGTGCAGCGTCTCGGCACCGGCCGAAACGCTCGTCTCCGTTCTCCACGCGGACGAGGACGAGCACGGGGCCCTCCAACTCGACGAGGCCGAAGCGCTCGAGTTCACCACCGTCCTCGCCCTCGGCATCGCCACCCAGAGCCCCGGCGGACTCGTCATCCGTACCAGCGGCCCCGGCACCACCGACCGCGTCTACGGCTGGCGCCTGCGCGGAGACGGTCTGCGCCCCCTCACCGCCGGTGAGGTGTTCGACGCCTACTGCACCGACATCGAATCCGGCGACATCATCTCCCCGGAATCCGACGTCGACTACTGCGTACCGCCCGACCTCGGAGAGGGAGGAGAGACACCGGGCCACCGCCACTGACACCCGAGGGGCGCCCCACCCACAGGTGGAACGCCCCTCGGCAGACGACAGCCGGCGACCGACCCGGCCCGGCTACTCGCCGGACAGCACTGCCTGGGCCGCGTTGCGCGCCTCCTCGGCGCTCTCCGTGGCCCGGGCGGCCGCGGCGGCACGCTCGCACTGGGCCAGCGTGTACTTCGCCAGCGCCGCCCGCACATATGGAATCGACGCCGCACCCATGGAAAGAGAGGTGACACCCAGACCGGTCAGCACACACGCGAGCAGCGGATCGGACGCGGCCTCACCACACACACCACAGCTCTTGCCCTCGGCCTTGGCCGCCTCCGCCGACAGTGCCACCAGGTCGAGCAGCGCGGGCTGCCACGGGTCCTGCAGCCGGGACACCGCACCCACCTGACGGTCCGCGGCGAACGTGTACTGAGCGAGGTCATTGGTCCCCAGTGACAGGAACTCCACCTCCTGCAGGATCGAGCGGGCCCGCAGCGCGGCCGACGGGATCTCGACCATCGCCCCGAACTTTGCCCGCAGCCCCGCCTCACGGCACGCGTCCGCGAAAGCCTTGGCATCGGCACGGTCCGCCACCATCGGGGCCATGACCTCGAGGTAGACCGGCAGACCCTCGGCGGCCTTCGCCAGCGCGGTCAGCTGCGTGCGCAGCACCTCCGGGTGGTCGAGCAGCGTCCGCAGACCCCGCACGCCCAGCGCGGGGTTCGGCTCATCGGCCGGCGTGAGGAAGTCCAGCGGCTTGTCCGCCCCCGCGTCCAGAACACGTACGACGACACGGCCCTCGGGGAACGCCTGGAGAACCTGTCGGTAGGCCTCGACCTGCTTCTCCTCCGACGGGGCGTTCTTGCTGTCGTCCAGGAAGAGGAACTCCGTACGGAACAGACCGACACCCTCGGCGCCCGCCTCGACGGCGGCCGGAACGTCGGCCGGACCACCGACGTTGGCCAGCAGCGGCACCTTGTGACCATCGGAGGTGGCACCCGGCCCGGTGGCGGCGGCCAGCGCGGCCTTCCGCTCGGCAGCCGCGGCCTCCAGCTGCGCCTTCTTCTCCTCGCTGGGGTTCACGAAGATCTCACCGGTGCTGCCGTCGACGGCGACCAACGTCCCCTCGGCCAGCTCACCGGCCCCCGGCAGCGCTACCACGGCCGGCACACCGAGCGCCCGCGCGAGGATCGCACTGTGACTGGTCGGCCCGCCCTCCTCGGTGACGAAACCGAGGACCAGGGCGGGATCCAGCAGCGCGGTGTCCGCGGGCGCGAGATCACGGGCGATCAGGACGTACGGCTCGTCGCTGTCCGGGACGCCGGGCATCGGCACTCCCAGCAGCCGGGCGACGATACGATTCCGCACGTCATCCAGGTCGGCCACGCGACCGGCGAGGTACTCACCGGCACCGGCCAGCAGGGCACGGTAGGCGGCGAACGCGTCGTACACCGCCCGCTCCGCCGTGCTGCCGACGGCGATGCGCCTCTCGACGTCCGCCATCAGCTCGGGGTCCTGCGCCATCATGGCCTGGGCCTCGAGCACCGCCTGGGCCTCTCCGCCCGCCAGATTGCCGCGCGCGATCAGATCGGCCGCCACAGCCTCCACCGCCTGGCGGGCCCGCCCCTGCTCCCGCTCCGCGTCCTCCGCCGGGATCTGTTTGGCAGGCGGCTCCAGCACCGCCGTTCCCATGTGCCGAACCTCGCCGATCGCCACACCGTGGCTCACGCCGACGCCTCGCAGCGTTGTCTCCATCTCACCCGTCTCCGATAGTGCGGCGGGTCCCGCCGCCGCGGTGGTTGTCCTACTCGCCGTCATACGACGGCACTGACGTCACTTCCAGAGGAAGAGACTGTCGCCAGCCTTCACTTCGCCGCTGTCACGAAGATCGGAGAGAGCTTCCGCCGTGGCTTCCAGCGCCACGACCGGGCACACCGCTGACTTTCCGGCGGCCTCGACGGCGGCCGGGTTCCAGCGGACGACACCCTGACCGCGGGTCACGGTGTCCCCCTTGTTCACGAGCAGCTCGAAACCCTCGCCGTTGAGCTGCACGGTGTCGATGCCGAGGTGGGTGAGGACGCCGTGCCCCTGCTCGTCGACCACGACAAAGGCATGCGGGTGGAGAGAGACGATGACCCCGTCCACGGGGGCGACGGCCTCGGAGGGCTCACGGACGGGGTCGATGGCGGTGCCCGGGCCGACCATGGCCCCGGAGAAGACCGGATCAGGCACTGCCGCCAGTCCGATGGCGCGTCCGGCCAGCGGGGACGTCACGGTGGTCATGGGAAGCCTCCCGGAGTGGAGTTGCATACAGGGGCCGTCACTGTCCGTCCCTGACGGCACGCTGTGCAGCAGCGTATGTCAGGCGAAGTGACGGTTCCGCATGAAGGTACCGGGTAGAGGTCTAGACCACCAACCCTATCGATTTGCACGCCCTTCGAGGCCCCGTGTACAGTCGTACCCCTGCTTGAGGACGAGCGACGCGAACGAGCGCGCTTGATCAGCAGGAACCAAACTCGTCAGATCCTATCTCGGGGTCGCCTTCTGCATGCCTGCAGGAGAGTGGTCAGGGGGACGGAAAAACGCTGATAGAGTTTGGAACACCGAAGGGAAGCGCCCGGAGGAAAGCCCGGAAGGGTGAGTACGAAGGAAGCGTCCGTTCCTTGAGAACTCAACAGCGTGCCAAAAATCAACGCC
>NZ_JBSFDB010000033.1:0-106538 GCF_053593695.1 Streptomyces sp. NPDC002144 | reverse complement strand
CCGGCGAGTACTTACTGGGTGGCGCCACTTCGTCCTCGTTTCCTTGTTCAGGACAACCCTATTGGGTGCCTGTCCGGAAACCTCGTGGCCCCTCACCCGCCGGAAACGCGTCGGCTCCCACGATGTGGTGGACCGGCGCGTCCTAGTGAATGCCGTGCAGGCACGGCAGTTGCTCACGGCCGTCTCCTACGTAGGTTCATGGGATCGCTGCCGCGGGCGGCGGCTGGTGGCCTTCTACGCAGTCCTCTACTACGCGGGGCTCCGGCCTGCGGAAGCGGTCGGACTCCGGTTGCCCGACTGCCACCTGCCAGAGAAGGGGTGGGGCACGCTGACGCTCCGGGAGACCCGTCCCGTCTCAGGCAAGCAGTGGACTGACTCCGGGGAACGCCACGATCGCCGAGGCCTGAAGGCGCGGGCAGCCACTACTGACCGGCCGGTTCCCATCCCGCCTGTTCTGGTCGCCGTCCTCCGTGCCCATCTGAACGAGTTCGGAACAGCCAAGGAAGAGCGCGTGTTCGGGAACGAGCGCGGGGGAGTGGTCGGCTCGTCCACTTATTGGCGAGTATGGGAGGAGGCGCGCCAGTATGCGTTACTGCCGGAACGCGTCGACTCTCCGTTGGCTGGGCGCCCGTACGACCTGCGGCATACCTGCATCACACGATGGTTGAACGCTGGAGTGCCCATTGCTGAAGTCGCCCGCCGGGTTGGCAACTCTCCGGAGGTGATTCACAGGCGCTATCACGGCTGCATCGACGGCCATGAGGAAGCCGCTAACGCAATGATCACTCGTGTGCTTGAGGAGGACGGCGACAGCGTCTGAGGATGAGCAGGTGGGTATGGTGCGGCCTACAGTCCGCACCATACCCACTGTTGCCGCAGGCTCTTGGCTGACTTGGGCGAACCGCTGTCCGCGCTGGCCCGAAACGTTAGGCTTCCGCTTCTGCTACTGAGGAGCAAGGGGGCGTAGCTAGATGAGTGACGGCAGAGGTTCCCACATGGATTTGGAGAGTCTGCAACCTTCGGATCCTTTTCGTCTTTTGGCCGAACAATGCAGGGAAGCCGGTATTGAGTTCGAGCTTGCCCTAGGTGAGGAACAGGCGAGACTAAAGGTTGCGTTCGCTAATGGTAGGCAGAAGCGGTGGCGTTTCCTATCGCGCCAACGAGCCCAATCTTTCCTGACGAACCCGCTCACCGAAGTTATGTACCTTGGTGATTTTGATGCGTGCCTCTTCAAGGACACGCGCACGATCGAGGCATCGATCCAGCATCACGTGAATGGTCCTCGACACCTTGGGCGGGCGCTAATAGAGCTTCCTGGGATCAGGAAGCTGAACGATGGGCAGCTTCCTTTGGATGAGGATTTGGAGGAGCTGAAGTCGTCCGACGGGGATTCCAGGGGTTGGGTAAGGGCTGAGGATGATTGGGTTCTAGATATAGAACAGGCTGAGGGTGTTTCTTATAAAGTGGAAATAGGAACCGCCAGTGGGCGGTTCATGGATTTCACCACACGTTATGGCCCCGGTGTGGGGAGGTTTTCCACGCTCCGCCTGGTTGACGTAGATGTAACGCGCCATGACGAAGCTCTTCAGCTTCTGAACAGAGTTTCCAACGCTCTTTTCTTTGAGACCGATCTGCGCTTCGACGTGCCGTTGAAGTTGGTGACGGCGCGTGACAGGGCTCGACGGCTGCGACGCCGCTTCTCGGACCGGGGCGAGGCCGCGGGCGCTAGTGTCAGGGCTCCCCGTGCGGCCTACGCGGAGAAGCCGCTGAGCCTGTACTGGTATGGAAGGGCATCGGCAGGGCTGCCTCTACTTGAGTTTCTTGCGTTCTATCAGGTTCTTGAGTATTACTTCCCTAGCTACGGGCGTCGAGATATTCTTGACAAACTGCGCTACGAGTTGCGCGACCCCCGGTTTGAGATCGAGGATGATGCTCACCTTTCGCGCGTACTGCTAATTGCTTCACAAGCGGGGAGGGGTATGGGAAGTGAGCGGGATCAACTCAAGGCGACACTCAAAGGCTGCATGTCCGAGGGGCATATTAGGGATTTCCTAGAGTCCGACGCGAGCTTTGCTGATCATTTCGAAGGTAAGGTGCTGAAAGGGGTTACTCGAATCGATCTGAAAGATCGGCGAAATGATCTAATGAATCAGGTCGCTAATCGTGTCTACGACATCCGGTGTCGCATCGTTCACACCAAAGAAGACGGTGGAGAGGCTGCCGCAGAAATTCTGCTGCCTTTCTCTCGGGAGGCTGATTCGCTCGCGCCTGACGTTGAATTGGTGAAATTCATCGCCCAGAAGTGTCTAGTAGCTGGCGCATCGAGGCTACACGGGTGACTGTGGGTAGCCGTCTGTTGAGTGGATAGCTCGTAGCCAACGTTCGGTCGCGAGCCCTCTCGTCCCGGCCAGACTGCCGTCGTCGCCGCAACGAGCCCCAGGTCGAGCGCTGCTGGCGCCGACAAGGGCTATATCTGAGTTCTATGCCCTGCGTTGTTGTGTCGGAGGTGTGTCGCGAACAGTCGTACACAACGAGAGAGAGCGGGAGTCAGTGAGACTGACTCCCGCTCTCTCATGTCGGCATCCGCCCTGGTCACGTACGGATTTCCGTAGGTGGTCTGGCGAGTGCCCCCGGCAGGATTCGAACCTGCGCACACGGCTCCGGAGGCCGTTGCTCTATCCCCTGAGCTACGGGGGCGTGTCGGGCGCCTTGCGGGGCGGCGACGGGTAGAACCCTACCAGCTCCTTCGGGGTGTTCATGAACGGGTTTAGCGGGGGCGGGCGTGGCGGTCGGGGTGGGTTTCTGTGGGTGGCGCCGGCGGTGGGAGGGCTGGAGTGCGGTCGTCCCCGGTGTGTTCCTCGTGCGGGGTGGAAGTGGGGAAAAGCCGGACGCGGTGGCCGGGGTCGACCTACTCTCGAGTTGTGCCAGGCGCGTCGGGTCGGGTGCTTGTTGTGGACGACAACAAGGTCATCCGGCAGCTGATCAGGGTCAATCTCGAGCTGGAGGGGCTCGAGGTCGTGACCGCGGCCGATGGTGTCGAGTGTCTGGATCTCGTTCATGACGTGCGGCCCGATGTCGTCACCCTTGACGTCGTGATGCCGCGGCTGGACGGGTTGCGCACCGCCGCCCGCCTGCGGTCCGATCCCCGTACCCGTGATCTTCCTCTCGCCATCGTGAGCGCCTGCACCGCTTTTGAGGTTGAGGCCGGGCTCGACGTCGGCGTCGACGCCTTTCTCGCCAAACCCTTCGAGCCCGCTGAACTCGTTCGTCTCGTGCAGCAGTTGATCGAGGGGAAGGGTGGCACGCGGGGCGGGCGGAGCAGGGGAGGGGGAGAGGGGGGTGCGGGGCGTCATGACGCCGGGCTTCGCGACGGCGTGCTTCGCGACACCGGGTTTCGTGACAGTGGTCCGCGTGACGCCCCGCTTCGTGACGCTGGGCATCCCGATGCCGGTCTGCGTGACGCCGGGCTTCGTGACGCTGGGCATCCCGATGCCGGTCTGCGTGACGCCGGGCTCAACGACGACGGCCTTCACGACCCCGGTCTCCAGGACGCCGGGCATCCCTAGGGGCGGGGCTGCGCAGGGTGGCTGCGGAAAGGGGCCGTGGGCGTTCGTGCGTGTGCGCTGACCGATGTCCGGTTTGCGTGCCCGTCCCACATCCCGGGACCCCGCCAAACCTGCTCGCCTACCCACCCCCCTCCTCCCCTACGCTTGTCCCGTGACCCCCGTCGAGCTCTCCCGTACCGTGCTGGGCGCGGTGCGTCGTGCTGTTGACGGTGGGGAACTGAGCGTTGCCGTGCCGGCACGGGCCGTCGTCACCCCGCCCGGGCCCGGCGGCTGCGGCGACTACGCCACCAACATCGCCCTCCAGCTCGCCCGCGCCGCCGGGCAGCCGCCCCTTCGCGTCGCCGAGATTCTGTGCCGGCATCTGGTCGGGACGGATGGGGTCGCCGGCGTCACCGTCACCGGGCCCGGGTTCATCAACATCAGCCTCGGGGGTGCCGCTCCCGTCGGCCTCGTGCGTGACATCCTGCGGGCGGGGACGGCCTACGGCCACAGTGACGCCCTTGCCGGTCGGATCGTCGAGCTGCGCATTCCGTACGAGGTGCGGGCCGAGGTCGTCGCCGACGCGCTCACCCGGATCATCGCCTCCCAGGGCGGCCGCGCAGAGGTCGAGCACGCCGAACCCGTCAGCCTCCGGCCAGTCCCGGCGCCCGAGGACCCCGCGCCGCTCGGTCCCGACGCCGCACGCTGGGCCCTGCTCCACCCCGCCCCGCACGACCGGCCCCGTATAACCGCCGACCTCCTGGTCCAGCGTGAGAGCAATCCGCTCTTCCGGGTCCGTTACGCCCACGCCCGCGCCTGCGCTCTCGCGCGCAACGCCGCCGCCCTCGGTTTCACCGCGGATCCCGGGGACGTACGACCACCCGAGCACGGTGACGCGTCTCCCGAGCCCGCCCCCGTAAGCCCTCCCTACGGCCGTGCCCGGCCCGAGCCCCAGGTCGTGCGGCCCTCCGCCCCCGGTGATTCGCCGGCCCCCGAGTGGGCATACACAAGCGCCGCAGCCGACCCCACCCCCCTCCTGCCACCCCTCCTGACCGCCCTGGCCGACCACCCCCGCGTCCTCCTCGCCGCCGCCACCAGTCACGCCCCCGACCGTCTCGCCCGGCACCTCGTCAGCGTTGCCGATGCCCTGTTGCCGCTGCTGCCGGCCGTGTTGCCCCGTGGAGCGGAGAAACCCTTGGCCGCCCACCGTGCCCGGCTCGCTCTTGCCGAAGCAGCCGGGGCGGTGCTGGCCGGTGGCCTGTCCCTGCTCGGCATCGACGCACCCCAACACCTCTGAAAGACGACCGAAGATGAGCCGTTCCGCACACCCCGCCGGGCCCCGTCACGCCGATGTGCTTCCCGAGGGGCACTACTCCGCCCCTCCGACAGACCTCAACAGCCTCGACTCCAAGGTGTGGGCGCAGACCGTGCGCCGGGACGCCGACGGGGTCGTGACCGTCGGCGGGATCGACGTCAAGGCGATCGCCGAGGAGTTCGGGACCCCGGCGTACGTCATGGACGAGGCCGACTTCCGTGCCCGCGCGCGTGCCTGGCGTACCGCCTTCGGGCATGACGCCGACGTCTTCTACGCGGGGAAGGCGTTCCTCTCGCGGGCCGTCGTGCGGTGGCTGGACGAGGAAGGGCTCAATCTCGACGTCTGCTCCGGCGGCGAGCTCGCCACCGCGCTCTCCGCGGGGATGCCCGCCGACCGGATCGCCTTCCACGGCAACAACAAGTCGACCGAGGAGATCCGCAGGGCCGTCACCGCCGGGGTCGGGCGGATCGTGCTCGACTCCTTCCAGGAGATCGTGCGGGTCGCCCACATCGCGCAGGAGCTCGGGAAGCGGCAGCGGGTGCAGATCCGGATCACGGTGGGGGTGGAGGCGCACACTCATGAGTTCATCGCCACCGCCCACGAGGACCAGAAGTTCGGGATTCCGCTCGCCGGGGGTCAGGCGGCGGAGGCCGTGCGGCGCGCGTTGCAGCTCGACGGGCTCGAGGTGATCGGGATTCACTCCCACATCGGGTCGCAGATCTTCGACATGTCCGGGTTCGAGGTCGCGGCCCATCGGGTGGTCGGGCTGCTCAAGGACATCCGGGACGAGCACGGGGTGGAGCTGCCCGAGATCGACCTCGGGGGTGGGCTCGGGATCGCGTACACCAGTGACGACGATCCCCGTGAGCCGCACGAGATCGCCAAGGCGCTGACCGAGATCGTCAGCCGTGAGTGCGACGCCACCAAGCTGCGCACTCCCCGTATCTCCGTCGAGCCCGGGCGGGCCATCGTCGGGCCGACCGCCTTCACGCTCTACGAGGTCGGCACCATCAAGCCCCTCGACGGGCTGCGGACGTACGTCTCCGTCGACGGAGGCATGTCCGACAACATCAGGACCGCGCTCTACGACGCCGAGTACAGCGTCGCCCTCGTCTCCCGGGTCTCCGACGCCGAGCCCATGCTCGCGCGGGTCGTCGGCAAGCACTGCGAGAGCGGGGACATCGTGGTCAAGGACGCGTTCCTGCCGGCCGACCTGGCACCGGGTGACCTCATCGCCGTACCGGCGACCGGGGCGTACTGCCGGTCCATGGCCAGCAACTACAACCACGTGCTGCGGCCGCCGGTCGTCGCCGTGCGGGACGGCGAGGCGCGGGTGATCGTGCGGCGCGAGACCGAGGAGGACCTTCTCCGTCTCGACGTCGGGTGAGGCCGGCCAGGAAGAGATCAGGAAGAGACAAGGAAGAGACAAGGAAGAGACAAGGAAGAGACAAGGAAGAGACAAGGAAGAGACAAGGGGCTGGAAGATCTTCGGTCGCCCGGGCCCTTACAAATGAAATTGATGTCTCAGGATTCGGACAATCGGCAGAAAGTCCCGTCCGGTGAGTGAGACTGGTCCAACCGTAGACGGTATGAGGAAACGAGGTCGGATGATGCGTACGCGTCCGCTGAAGGTGGCGCTGCTGGGCTGTGGGGTTGTCGGCTCAGAGGTGGCGCGCATCATGACGACGCACGCGGCCGACCTCGCCGCCCGGATCGGGGCCCCCGTCGAACTCGCTGGGGTCGCGGTCCGGCGTCCCGGCAAGGTGCGTGAGGGCATCGACCCGAAACTCGTCACCACCGACGCCACCGCCCTCGTCAAACGCGGCGACATCGACGTCGTGGTGGAGGTCATCGGGGGGATCGAGCCCGCCCGGTCGCTGATCACCACCGCCTTCGAGCACGGGGCCTCCGTCGTCTCCGCGAACAAGGCGCTGCTCGCCCAGGACGGCGCCGCCCTGCACGCGGCGGCGGAGGAGCGTGGCAGGGACCTGTACTACGAGGCCGCCGTCGCGGGTGCGATTCCGCTGATCCGGCCGCTGCGCGAGTCCCTCGCCGGTGACAAGGTCAACCGGGTGCTCGGCATCGTCAACGGCACCACCAACTTCATCCTCGACAAGATGGACTCGACGGGCGCCGGCTACCAGGAGGCCCTCGACGAGGCCACCGCCCTGGGGTACGCGGAAGCCGACCCCACCGCCGACGTCGAGGGCTTCGACGCCGCCGCCAAGGCCGCCATCCTCGCCGGGATCGCCTTCCACTCGCGGGTGCGCCTGGACGACGTCTACCGCGAGGGCATGACCGAGGTCACCGCCGCCGACTTCCGCTCGGCGAAGGAGATGGGCTGCACCATCAAGCTGCTCGCCATCTGTGAGCGGGCCGAGGACGGCCAGTCGGTCACCGCGCGCGTGCACCCCGCGATGATCCCGCTCACGCATCCGCTGGCCTCGGTGCGGGGCGCGTACAACGCCGTGTTCGTGGAGTCGGACGCCAGTGGGCAGCTCATGTTCTACGGGCCCGGTGCCGGCGGCGCCCCCACCGCCTCCGCCGTTCTCGGCGACCTCGTCGCCGTCTGCCGCAACCGGCTGGGCGGCGCGACCGGTCCCGGCGAGTCGGCGTACGCCGCGCTGCCCGTGTCGGGCATGGGCGACGTCGTGACGCGGTACCACATCAGCCTCGACGTGGCCGACAAACCGGGTGTTCTCGCCCAGGTCGCGACGGTGTTCGCCGAGCACGGGGTGTCGATCGACACCGTTCGGCAGCAGGGCAAGGACGGCGAGGCCTCTCTCGTCGTCGTCACCCACCGTGCGTCCGACGCCTCCCTGTCGGGGACCGTCGAGGCGCTGCGCAAGCTCGACACCGTGCGGGGTGTCGCCAGCATCATGCGGGTTGAAGGAGAGTAACCAGCAATGACCCACCAGTGGCGCGGAATCATCGAGGAGTACCGGGACCGGCTGCCCGTCTCCGACACCACGCCGGTCGTGACGCTCCGCGAGGGCGGCACGCCCCTCGTGCCCGCGCAGGTGCTCTCCGAGCGCACGGGCTGCGAGGTCCACCTGAAGGTGGAGGGCGCGAACCCGACCGGGTCCTTCAAGGACCGCGGTATGACCATGGCCATCAGCAGGGCCAAGGAGGAGGGCGCGAAGGCCGTCATCTGCGCCTCCACCGGCAACACCTCGGCCTCCGCGGCCGCCTACGCCGTGCGCGCGGGCATGGTTTCGGCCGTTCTCGTGCCGCAGGGCAAGATCGCGCTGGGCAAGATGGGGCAGGCGCTGGTGCACGGCGCCAAGATCCTCCAGGTCGACGGCAACTTCGACGACTGCCTCACCCTCGCCCGCTCGCTGAGCGACAACTACCCGGTGGCGCTGGTCAATTCGGTCAACCCGGTGCGCATCGAGGGGCAGAAGACGGCCTCCTTCGAAATCGTCGACATGCTCGGTGACGCGCCCGACATCCACGTCCTGCCGGTCGGCAACGCGGGCAACATCACGGCCTACTGGAAGGGCTACACGGAGTACGCCGCCGACGGCGTGGCGAAGCGGACGCCCCGGATGTGGGGCTTCCAGGCCTCCGGCTCCGCGCCCATCGTGCGCGGCGAGGTGGTCAAGGACCCGTCGACCATCGCCACCGCCATCCGCATCGGCAACCCCGCGTCCTGGCAGTACGCGCTCGCCGCGCGGGACGAGTCCGGCGGCCTCATCGACGAGGTGACGGACCGTGAGATCCTGCGCGCCTACCGGCTGTTGGCCTCTCAGGAGGGCGTCTTCGTGGAGCCCGCCTCCGCCGCCTCCGTGGCCGGTCTGCTGAAGGCCGCCGAGCAGGGCAAGGTGGACCCGGGCCAGACCATCGTGTGCACCGTCACCGGCAACGGCCTCAAGGACCCCGACTGGGCCGTCGCCGGCGCCCCGCAGCCGGTCACCGTCCCGGTCGACGCGGTCACCGCGGCGGAGCGCCTCGGCCTCGCCTGACAGGGAAACCACCGGGGATTTCGCGGCGACCGACCGGGAACCGACCGGGAACCGATCGGGGATTTCGCGGCGACTGACCGGGAACTCCTCAGCGGCGCCAGGGGTTGTCCCTACGGGGGTGCACAGGGGGCTTACGACACGCATCGTGCGCCTCCTGTGCGCCCTATGTCGCCACAGAACCTTCCTTCGATAGGCTGTACCGAACCCGCCCGCTGCATATGCCCTCGCATATGTCGGGTGCCGCGCCGTCTCCGCGGCCCGCAGGGTCTTCGTACGTCATCGAATGTCAATCGAATGCCATTCGACAATCACGCAGCTCAAGGAGAGTCGTCGAGCGATGGCCGGTCCAGCGTTCCGCGCCGCCGCCGTGCGGGTGCGCGTCCCCGCCACCAGCGCCAACCTCGGCCCGGGCTTCGACGCCCTGGGTCTGTCGCTGGGGCTCTACGACGACGTCGTCGTGCGCGTGGCCGACTCCGGGCTGCACATCGACATCGCCGGCGAGGGCAGCGAGACGCTGCCGCGTGACGAAAACCACCTTCTCGTACGGTCCCTGCGCACCGCCTTCGATCTGCTGGGCGGACAGCCGCGCGGCCTGGAGATCGTGTGCGCCAACCGCATCCCGCACGGCCGCGGCCTGGGCTCCTCCTCCGCCGCCATCTGCGCCGGGATCGTCGCCGCGCGCGCCGTGACCATAGGCGGCGAGGCCCGGCTCGACGACACCGCGCTGCTGGAGCTCGCGAGCGAGATCGAGGGCCACCCCGACAACGTCGCGCCCTGTCTGCTCGGCGGCTTCACCATCGCCTGGATGGAGGCGGGGGCCGCCCGGGCGATCAGGCTGGAGCCCACCGATTCCATCGTTCCGGTGGTTTTCGTGCCCGGAAAGCCGGTGCTGACCGAGACCGCGCGCGGACTGCTCCCGCGCTCCGTGCCGCACGTCGACGCCGCCGCCAACGCGGGCCGGGCGGCCCTGCTCGTCGAGGCCCTCACCAGGCGCCCCGAGCTGCTGCTGCCCGCCACCGAGGACCGGCTGCACCAGGAGTACCGCGCCCCGGCGATGCCGGAGAGCGCCGCGCTGGTGGAGCGACTGCGGGCCGACGGGGTCCCGGCGGTCATCTCCGGAGCCGGGCCCACTGTGCTGGCGCTGGCCGACGCCGACAGCGCCGACAAGGTGTCCCATCTGGCAGGCGAGGGGTGGGCCGCCAACCGGCTCGACCTCGACGCCCGGGGAGCGAGCGTGCTGCCGCTTGCGACCTGACACACGGTTGCCGGATTTCGAGAGGGGGAATGTTTGTTGGATCCGGTAGTGTTAACCTCAAGTCTGCACCCGACCCCACCATGGCGAGGTGCTTCGTGTCCCCGTCCGGGACAGACATTCTTCCGGGAGCCTCCCAAGCCGCACTGTGTTCCGTACGACGTACGTGGGCAGTACCTCGTATGCGGGCACTGAGCGACTTGCCGGGCACGCTCCGGAATCGGTGCGACCAGGCCACGTGACACCGGCACTCGGTGCCACGGCCGTAGGAAGCGCCATCCCAGATATCGCCTCCGCCACCTTTGGCGGACCACCGCCCCGGCGCGGTCCACACAGCGAGGACCAAGCCGGACGCACAACCGGTCGCCGAGCCAGAAGGCCGACGTCCGCTCCAGGGAAGGACCCTTCGTGAGCGACACCACCGATCTGATGGGCGCACGTGTCGAGGAGACCGCTGCCGCGCCCGCCACGGACGCCTCCGCGCCTGCCACCGGTGCCGGCTCCCGGCGGCGCCGCGGTACCGGCCTCGAGGGCATGGTGCTGGCCGAGCTCCAGCAGGTCGCCTCGGGCCTCGGCATCAGGGGCACCGCGCGGATGCGCAAGAGCCAGCTGATCGAGGTCATCAAGGAGGCGCAGGCGGGAGGTGGGGCCCCGGCTGCCAAGGCCGACGCCGCCGCCGAGACCAAGCCGAAGCGCCGGGCCACCTCCAAGGCCCGTACCGGCGACGACGCCGCTCCCGCCGCCGACAAGAAGTCGGCCGAGGCGCCCGCCGAGACCGCCGTGGCCCAGCAGCAGATCGAGATCCCCGGCCAGCCCGCGGCCGGCGACGACGCGCCCACCGAGCGCCGTCGGCGCCGTGCCACCGCCGAGGCCGGCGCCCCGGCGTCGAACAGCGCCGAGACCATCGTCGCCGAGGCCAAGAGCGAGCCGAAGGCCGAGAACCCGGCCCAGGCGCAGCCGCAGGGCGACGCCGGTGACGGCGAGGGCCGTGGCCGTCGCGACCGCCGGGACCGCGGCCGTGACCGCGGCGACCGCCAGGACCGCGGCGACCGCGGGGACCGTCAGGACCGCGGTGACCGTCGCAAGGGCGACGACCAGCAGGGCCAGGGCGGCCAGCGCCAGCAGCAGAGCCAGCAGCAGGGCGGCGGCCGTCAGGACCGCGGCGGCGTCGGTCCGCAGGACGACGACGACTTCGAGGGCGGTCGCCGTGGCCGTCGGGGCCGTTACCGGGACCGTCGTGGCCGTCGTGGCCGTGACGAGATCGGTGGCGCGGAGCCGCAGCTGGCCGAGGACGACGTCCTGATCCCGGTCGCGGGCATCCTGGACATCCTGGACAACTACGCCTTCATCCGGACCTCCGGCTACCTCCCGGGTCCGAACGACGTCTACGTCTCCCTCGCCCAGGTCCGCAAGAACGGCCTGCGCAAGGGCGACCACGTCACCGGTGCGGTCCGCCAGCCCAAGGAAGGCGAGCGGCGCGAGAAGTTCAACGCGCTGGTGCGGCTGGACTCCGTCAACGGCATGGCGCCCGAACACGGCCGTGGCCGCCCGGAGTTCAACAAGCTGACGCCGCTCTACCCGCAGGACCGCCTCCGTCTGGAGACGGACCCGGGTGTGCTCACGACCCGCATCATCGACCTCGTGTCGCCGATCGGTAAGGGCCAGCGCGGTCTGATCGTGGCCCCGCCGAAGACCGGCAAGACCATGATCATGCAGGCGATCGCCAACGCGATCACGCACAACAACCCCGAGTGCCACCTGATGGTCGTCCTGGTCGACGAGCGTCCGGAAGAGGTCACCGACATGCAGCGGTCGGTCAAGGGCGAGGTCATCTCCTCGACCTTCGACCGCCCGGCCGAGGACCACACCACGGTCGCCGAGCTCGCCATCGAGCGCGCCAAGCGTCTGGTGGAGCTGGGTCACGACGTGGTCGTGCTGCTCGACTCGATCACGCGTCTGGGCCGTGCGTACAACCTGGCGGCGCCGGCCTCCGGCCGCATCCTGTCCGGTGGTGTCGACTCGACCGCCCTGTACCCGCCGAAGCGCTTCTTCGGTGCGGCCCGCAACATCGAGGACGGCGGCTCGCTGACCATCCTCGCCACCGCGCTGGTGGACACCGGGTCCCGCATGGACGAGGTGATCTTCGAGGAGTTCAAGGGCACCGGCAACGCGGAGCTCAAGCTCGACCGGAAGCTCGCCGACAAGCGCATCTTCCCGGCGGTGGACGTCGACGCGTCCGGCACCCGTAAGGAAGAGATCCTGCTCGCCAGCGACGAGCTCGCCATCGTCTGGAAGCTGCGCCGGGTGCTGCACGCACTCGACCAGCAGCAGGCGGTCGAGCTGCTGCTCGACAAGATGAAGCAGACGAAGTCGAACGCCGAGTTCCTGATGCAGATCCAGAAGACGACCCCGACTCCGGGCAACGGCGACTGAGCGGTCCGCTGGGAAAGCCGACTTCGGTGATCTTTCGGCTGCTGGCCGTGGGTTGCTGGTCGCGCAGTTCCCCGCGCCCCTAGGGCGTCAAGGGCTGGCCCCCGTCACGAGAGTGACGGGGGCCAGCCCTTTGACGCTGATAGGAACAGGCGTGTCTTCGCGCCTCTCCTGTCACTTGTGTCCCCTGGGGGAACCTCCTTGTCCACACCCCTGTCCGGCGGGCGTCACAGACGTCGGATTCGTTTCGGGCTGCCCGTCGCCGCCGCGGGCGTCGCCGCGGCCGTCGGGATCGCGCTGTCCACCGCGTCGGCCGACGCCGCCACCCCGGTGCCCACGCCCACCACCAAGCCGGCCACCGCCTCCGTGCCGGCCGCCGAGCTGACGAAGCGCATCGCCGGCGCGCTCACGACCGACGGCAGCGCCACGAAGTCGGCCTACAGCGCGAGCACGACCGGCTCGACGGTCTCGCCGTACGTCATCGGCGGCACCGACACCGCCATCACCACCGCGCCCTGGATGGCGCAGCTGTGGTACTACGACGACTCCGACAGCAGCAACGTCGTCAGCTTCTTCTGCGGCGGCACCGTCGTGGCGCCGACGAAGATCCTCACCGCCGCGCACTGCGTCAAGGACGAGAACGGCAAGGCCTACGACTGGAAGGCCTACGGCGCCGTCCTGACCGGCACCTCGCAGACGCCGACCACCGACAGCTCGGGCAACACCGACCTGCACGGCGGCACCGTCTCGTTGCCGCTGCGGCAGTGGAACCACCCGTCGTTCAGCCCGACGACCCTCAACAACGACATCGCCGTCCTCACCCTCGCCGCGCCCGTCACCGCGACGCCGCTGCGGATGACGACGTCCGGCGACACCGCCTCGTACGCCGGCGGCACCAGTGCCCGGCTCTACGGCTGGGGGCGCACCAGCTCCAGCAGCAGCGACATCTCCGAGACGCTGAAGTCGGCCGCGCTGACCATCCACGCCGACACCACCTGCTCCGGCGCCTGGGGCTCCCAGTACGTCAAGGGGCACATGATCTGCGCCGGCACGCAGAGCGGTACCGACAGCGGGACCAAGGCATCCTGCAACGGTGACTCCGGCGGGCCGCTGGTCGTGAACAACCGGATCGTGGGCGTGGTCTCCTGGGGCGTCGAGAACTGTGTGAAGAAGGGCTACTACAGCGTCTTCACCAAGGTCAGCAGCTACGTCGGCGCCGCCTGGGCCAATGCCGACGACGCCAACCTCAGCTACACGGACGGCAAGGCCGACCTGTTCGTGCGCAACTCCTCCACGAAGGAGGCGTTCGAGAAGGACTCCACCGGCTCGGCGTTCGCCGCGCGGGTCTCCCTGGGGTCGTACGACGGTGTCAACGTCGTCCTGCAGACCGACCTGAACCGGGACGGCTACCAGGACCTCGTGCTGCGCCAGAGCTCCTCCGGCGACGTCTACTGGCTGCACTACGTGCCCTCGAGCGACTCCTGGGCCAGGACGAAGATCTTCAGTGGCTGGACGACCCGGACGAGGATCGTCACCCCGGGCGACGTCACCGGCGACTACCTGCCCGACCTGCTGTCCGTGGACTCCGGCGGCACGCTGTGGATCTACCCGGGCAAGGGCAACGGCACCTTCGCCGCCCGGGTGAAGGTCGGCGGTGGCTGGAACCAGTACGACGTCCTGCGGGGCAAGGGCGACTTCACCGGCGACGGCAAGGCCGATCTGCTCGCCCGGAACAGGAGCACCGGGGACCTGTACCTCTACAAGGGCACCGGAAAGGCCGGTACGGGCGTCTTCTCGGCCCGGATCAAGGTGCGCAGCGCCTGGACCGGCTACAACGCCTTCGACGCGATCGGGGACGTCAACGGCGACGGCAGGGCCGACTTCCTCGCCCGCACGCCCGGCGGCACCCTGTATCTCTACAAGGGCACCGGTAAGGCGACAAGCGAGATCTTTGCCACAAGAGTCTCGGTCGGTGGCGGTTTCCAGCAGTACGACCTGTTCGGCTGAAACCCCTGGTGACGGCGGTACGGCCGTAAACCTTCGTGACGCTCTGTGCCCAACCTTCCACGGGTTGGGCACAGTGCGTTGTGCAACCCTTTCCCGAGTTTCCCCGTCTGACCGGACGGAGCGACGATGGAGCGGTACCAGCCACGCCGATTCAGGCCTGTCCCTGAAAACAGGGGGTAACCGACCGTACGAGATTCGAGGAGCACATGTCCGCCGAGAGCAGTCCGGAACCCGGCATACCGGGTGATGACGGGACCAACGGTCCGCGCCGCCGCGCCAAGGGGCGCCGTCGCAAACCGCGCAGCGAGCACCACAAGGCCCTGATCCTGATGGCCTGGACCGCCGCGGGGATCGTCGTGCTGGGCGGCACCGGAGCGGGCTACCTGTACTTCAAGCTCAACGGCAACATCAAGAGCGTCGACATCAACCAGGCCCTCGGCACCGACCGGCCGACGAAGGCCGCGGGCGGCTCCGAGAACATCCTGGTCCTCGGTTCGGACTCACGCTCGGGGAGCAACAAGAAGCTCGGCGGCGGCGCCGACGACGGCAGCGCCCGCTCGGACACCGCGATGATCGTGCACGTCTACAAGGGCCACAAGAGCGCGAGCGTGGTCTCCATCCCGCGCGACACCCTCGTCGACCGCCCCGAGTGCACCGACACCAAGGGCGAGAAGCACGACGGCGCCTTGGGCGTGATGTTCAACTCCGCGTACTCCACGGGCGGGGCGGCCTGCGCGGTGAAGACCGTGGAGTCGCTCACCGGGCTGCGCATGGACCACTACCTCGAGGTCGACTTCAGCGGCTTCGAGAAGCTCATCGACGAGCTCGGCGGTGTCCCGGTCACCACGACGAAGAACATCGACGACAAGAAGAGCCACCTCGACCTCAAGGCCGGCACGCACACCCTCAACGGCAAGCAGGCGCTGGGCCTCGTCCGCACCCGGCACGGCGTCGGCGACGGCTCCGACCTCGGCCGCATCCAGCTCCAGCAGGCGTTCATCAAGGCCCTGGTCGACCAGGTCAAGCACGTCGGCATCTTCACCAACCCCAAGAAGCTGTACGACCTCGCCGACACCGCCACCAAGTCGGTGACCACCGACTCCGACCTGGGCTCCGTCAACTCCCTGATGTCCTTCGCGAACGGCCTGAAGGGCATCGGCTCCTCGAAGATGCACATGGTGACGATGCCGGTCCGGTACGACCCGGCGAACCCCAACCGCGTCATCATCGAGAAGGCCAAGGCCCGGCAGGTCTGGGACGCCCTGGGGAAGGACCTGCCGATCCCGGCGAGCGCCACCAAGGACACCGCGTCCGGCGACGCCCGGGGTGTCGTGGAATAGAACGCGCGAACCCCCGGTTTGGGAGGACGGCCCCAGTCCTGGCAGACTGGTACGTCGGCTCCGGTTCACGCCTCCGCATCCCGCGGCTGCGACCCGGCGCCCTCCCGGAACTAGGAGACACCTTGAAGCGCGACATCCACCCCGAGTACGTCGAGACGCAGGTCAGCTGCACCTGTGGCGCGTCGTTCACCACCCGCAGCACGATCTCCAGCGGCACCATCCGCGCCGAGGTCTGCTCCGAGTGCCACCCGTTCTACACGGGCAAGCAGAAGATCCTCGACACCGGTGGCCGTGTGGCCCGCTTCGAGGCCCGCTTCGGCAAGGCTGCAGCCGGCTCCAAGAAGTAGCGAGCTCCAATCCGCCGGTCCACGGCCGCGCCCTTCCACAGGCGCGCCGGGACCGGCGTTTTTGGTCGCCCGCCTTCCCCCTTTCGTTCGCAGTATCAGGAGCCCAGAGATGTTCGAGGCCGTCGAGGACCTCGTCGGTGAGCACGCCGACCTGGAGAAGAAGCTCGCCGATCCGTCGGTCCACTCCGACCAGGCCAACGCGCGCAAGCTGAACAAGCGGTACGCCGAGCTCACCCCGATCGTCGCCACGTACCGCTCCTGGAAGCAGACCGGCGACGACATCGAGACCGCCCGTGAATTCGCCGCCGACGACCCGGACTTCGCCGCCGAGGTCAAGGAGCTGGAGAAGACGCGCGAGGAGCTCACCGAGAAGCTGCGGCTGCTGCTCGTCCCGCGCGACCCCAGCGACGACAAGGACGTCATCCTGGAGATCAAGGCGGGCGCGGGCGGCGACGAGTCGGCCCTGTTCGCCGGCGACCTCCTGCGGATGTACCTGCGCTACGCCGAGCGCGTCGGCTGGAAGACCGAGATCATCGACGCCACCGAGTCCGAGCTGGGCGGCTACAAGGACGTCCAGGTCGCCGTGAAGACCAAGGGCGGCCAGGGCGCCACCGAGCCCGGGCAGGGCGTCTGGGCGCGGCTGAAGTACGAGGGCGGTGTGCACCGCGTGCAGCGTGTGCCGGCGACCGAGTCCCAGGGCCGTATCCACACCTCCGCCGCCGGTGTGCTGGTCACGCCCGAGGCCGAGGAGGTCGACGTCGAGATCAACCCCAACGACCTCCGCATCGACGTCTACCGCTCCTCCGGCCCCGGCGGTCAGTCCGTCAACACCACGGACTCCGCCGTGCGCATCACGCACATCCCCACCGGAGTCGTCGCCTCCTGCCAGAACGAGAAGAGCCAGCTGCAGAACAAGGAGCAGGCGATGCGTATCCTGCGCTCCAGGCTGCTCGCAGCGGCGCAGGAGGAGGCGGAGAAGGAGGCCGCCGACGCCCGCCGCAGCCAGGTCCGCACCGTCGACCGCTCCGAGAAGATCCGCACGTACAACTTCCCGGAGAACCGCATCTCGGACCACCGCGTCGGCTTCAAGGCGTACAACCTGGACCAGGTCCTGGACGGCGACCTCGACGCGGTCATCCAGGCCTGCGTCGACGCGGATTCGGCGGCGAAGCTGGCGGCTGCATAACAGCACATACGCACGACCCAGTACGACACGGAGGAATGCGTGAACCTGCTGCTCGCAGAGGTGGCACAGGCCACCCAGCGGCTGGCCGACGCCGGCGTGCCCTCGCCGCGCAACGACGCGGAGGAGCTCGCCGCGTTCGTGCACGGCGTGAAGCGGGGCGAGCTGCACTCCGTGAAGGACGCGGACTTCGACGCCCGGTACTGGGAGGTGATCGCCCGGCGTGAGCAGCGCGAGCCGCTGCAGCACATCACCGGGCGGGCCTACTTCCGCTACCTCGAACTCCACGTCGGTCCCGGCGTGTTCGTGCCGCGGCCGGAGACAGAGTCGGTGGTCGGGTGGGCCATAGACGCCGTGCGCGCGATGGACGTCGTCGAGCCGACCATCGTCGACCTGTGCACCGGCTCCGGTGCCATCGCGCTCGCCCTCGCCCAGGAGGTCCCGCGCTCCAAGGTGCACGCCGTGGAGCTCTCCGAGGACGCTCTGACGTGGACCCGCAAGAACGTCGAGGGCTCGCGGGTCGACCTGCGGCAGGGCAACGCCCTGGACGCCTTCCCCGACCTCGACGGCCAGGTCGACCTGGTCATCTCCAACCCGCCGTACATCCCGCTGACCGAGTGGGAGTACGTCGCCCCCGAGGCGCGGGACTACGATCCCGAACTCGCCCTGTTCTCCGGCGAGGACGGCCTCGACCTCATCCGCGGTCTGGAACGCACCGCGCACCGGCTCCTGCGCCCCGGCGGGGTGGTCGTCGTCGAACACGCCGACACCCAGGGCGGCCAGGTGCCGTGGATCTTCACCGAGGAGCGGGGCTGGGCCGACGCGGCCGACCACCCCGACCTCAACAACCGCCCCCGGTTCGCCACGGCCCGCAAGGCACTGCCGTGAGCACCGCCCGCACCGCTTTCGTGGATCCCCGAAATCCGTTGTACGAGGAGGCCCGCTAGATATGGCACGGCGATACGACACCAACGACGCGACCGACCGCACGACCGGTCTGCGTGAAGCCGCGTCCGCCGTCCGCCGTGGCGAGCTGGTCGTCCTCCCGACCGACACGGTGTACGGCATCGGCGCGGACGCGTTCTCCTCGGAGGCCGTCGCCGACCTGCTCGAGGCCAAGGGGCGGGGCCGCAACATGCCCACGCCCGTCCTCATCGGCTCCCCGAACACCCTGCACGGCCTCGTCACGGACTTCTCCGAGCTGGCCTGGGAGCTCGTCGACGCGTTCTGGCCGGGCGCGCTGACGATCGTCGCCAAGCACCAGCCGTCGCTGCAGTGGGATCTGGGGGACACCCGGGGCACGGTGGCCGTCCGCATGCCGCTGCACCCGGTCGCCATCGAGCTGCTGACCGAGGTCGGCCCCATGGCGGTGTCCTCGGCGAACCTGACCGGGCACCCGGCGCCGGAGGACTGTGACGCCGCGCAGGAGATGCTCGGCGACTCGGTCTCCGTCTACCTCGACGGCGGCCCGACCCCCGGCAACGTCCCGTCCTCCATCGTCGACGTCACCGGTCCCGTGCCGGTGCTGCTGCGGGAGGGCGCGCTGTCGCCGGAGGAGCTGCGCAAGGTCGTACCCGACCTCGAGGTGGCGAATTGACAGCCCCTGACGCGGGGCGTGGCATAGGCAACGGGGAAAGCGCGGCGGAGATCACGACGACGTTCGTGGGGCTTCCGCGCGATGTCTTCCGCATCCTCCACGTCAGCACCGGCAACGTGTGCCGCTCGCCCATCACCGAGCGGCTGACCCGGCATTACGTGAAACAGCGGCTCGGCATCCTGGGCGGCGCGCTGATCGTCGAGAGCGCCGGGACCTGGGGTCACGAGGGCGCCCCCATGGAGGCCAACGCGGAGGCCGTGCTGGCCGACTTCGGCGCGGACGCCTCCGGCTTCACGGGCCGGGAGCTGCTGGACGAGCACGTGATCATGGCCGACCTGGTCCTCACGGCCACCCGCGACCACCGCGCCCAGGTCATCTCGATGGGCCACTCGGCCGGCCTGCGCACCTTCACGCTGAAGGAGTTCACCCGTCTGGTGCGCGCGATAGACCCGGCCACGCTGCCTCCGCTGGAGGAGGGCGTCGTCGTCCGCGCGCGTGCCCTGGTCCGCGCCGCGGCGGCTCTACGCGGGTGGCTGCTGGCGCCCACCGCCGAGGCGGACGAGGTCTACGACCCCTACGGCGCACCCCTGACCTTCTTCCGGTCCATCGGCGACGAGATACACCAGGCGCTGGATCCGGTCGTCACGGCGCTCACGGGTGTCCCCGCAAGGATGTAAGTACCGAGCACCCCACTGGTCCCGGGCCTACATTGGTCGTACGTCATCGCCGACGCCCCCCGGAGCCCACCATGCCGGTCATCCACACCCTCGATGCCGCCGACGTCCTGCGGCGGCAGGACCCCGAGCTCGCTGAGATCCTGCTCGGGGAACTCGACCGGCAGTCGACGACGCTCCAGCTCGTCGCCGCCGAGAACTTCTGCTCCCCGGCCGTGCTGGCCGCGCTCGGGTCGCCGCTGGCCAACAAGTACGCCGAGGGATATCCGGGCGCCCGGCACCACGGCGGCTGCGAGATCGTCGACGTCGCCGAACGACTCGCCGTCGACCGGGCCAAGGCGCTGTTCCGGGCCGAGCACGCCAACGTCCAGTCCCATTCCGGCTCGAGCGCCGTGCTGGCCGCCTACGCGGCCCTGCTGCGCCCCGGTGACACCGTCCTCGCCCTCGGGCTCCCGTACGGCGGCCACCTCACCCACGGCTCACCCGCGAACTTCTCCGGCCGCTGGTTCGACTTCGTCGGCTACGGCGTGGACGCGGAGACCGGGCTCATCGACTACGACCAGGTGCGGACGCTGGCCCGCACCCACCGGCCCAAGGCGATCGTGTGCGGCTCCATCGCCTACCCCCGGCACATCGACTACGCCCTCTTCCGCGAGGTCGCCGACGAGGTGGGCGCGTATCTGATCGCCGACGCCGCCCACCCCATCGGGCTCGTCGCCGGGGGAGCGGCGCCCAGCCCGGTGCCGTACGCCGACATCGTCTGCGCGACCACGCACAAGGTGCTGCGCGGGCCGCGCGGCGGGATGATCCTGTGCGGCGCCGAGCTGGCCGAACGGGTCGACCGGGCGGTGTTCCCCTTCACCCAGGGCGGCGCGCAGATGCACACCATCGCCGCGAAGGCCGTCGCCTTCGGCGAGGCGGCAACCCCCGACTTCACCGTGTACGCCCATCAGGTGGTCGCCAACGCGCGGGTTCTCGCGGCCGGGCTGGCCGCCGAGGGGCTGGTGGTGACGACCGGAGGGACGGACACCCACCTGATCACCGCGGATCCCGCGCCCCTCGGCGTCGACGGCCGCAGCGCGCGGGGCCGGCTCGCGGCGGCCGGGATGGTGCTGGACTGCTGCGCCCTGCCGCACGGCGACGCGCGCGGACTGAGGCTCGGCACGGCGGCCCTGACCACGCAGGGCATGGGCGAGGAGGAGATGGGTCTTGTCGCCGGGCTGGTCGGCAATGTGCTGCGCGGCGAGGTGGAAAGTCAGAGGGCGCGTGATCATGTGCGCGAGCTGACCGGTAGATTTCCGCCGTATTCCCGCTGAGCGGGGGTAGGCGCAGCTGCGTACACGTGGTTGCAACCTGAGGACACAGCCACACGTGCAACCATCGTCGCTACCCGGCAGTCCCCACAGTTATGCGCACATCGCTAGTGTGTGGGGCTGAGATGGCCAGCGAGACCTGTGGGGAAGCCCGTGCGTGAATACCTGCTGACGCTCTGCGTCACGGCCGCGGTGACGTATCTGCTGACAGGGCCGGTACGGAAGTTCGCGATCGTGGCGGGAGCGATGCCGGAGATCAGGGCCCGTGACGTCCACCGGGAACCGACTCCGCGGCTCGGCGGTATCGCGATGTTCTTCGGGCTGTGCGCCGGTCTGCTCGTCGCGGACCACCTGACCAACCTCAACGAGGTGTTCACCAAGTCCAACGAGCCGCGGGCGCTCCTCTCGGGCGCGGCGCTGATCTGGCTGATCGGTGTCCTGGACGACAAGTTCGAGATCGACGCGCTGATCAAGCTGGGCGGTCAGATGATCGCCGCGGGCGTGATGGTCATGCAGGGTCTGACGATCCTGTGGCTGCCCATCCCCAAGGTCGGCACGGTGGCGCTGACGCAGTGGCAGGGCACGCTGCTGACGGTGGCGCTCGTCGTGATCACCATCAACGCGGTGAACTTCGTGGACGGCCTCGACGGTCTGGCCTCCGGCATGGTGTGCATCGCGGCGGCCGCGTTCTTCATGTACGCGTACCGCATCTGGTACTCGTACGGCATCGAGGCCGCCGCCCCGGCCACGCTCTTCTCGGCGATCCTGATGGGCATGTGCCTGGGCTTCCTGCCGCACAACATGCACCCGGCGCGGATCTTCATGGGCGACTCGGGCTCGATGCTGATCGGGCTGGTGCTGGCCGCGGGCGCGATCTCCATCACCGGACAGGTCGACCCGGACAGTCTGTTCAGCGGTTCCCAGCGGCAGACCGTGCACCAGATGGTGCCGGTCTACATCCCGCTGCTGCTGCCGTTGACGATCATCGCGATCCCCGCCGCCGACCTGGTCCTCGCGATCGTGCGCCGCACCTGGCGCGGTCAGTCGCCGTTCGCCGCCGACCGCGGTCATCTGCACCACCGGCTGCTGGAGATCGGCCACTCGCACAGCAGGGCCGTGCTGATCATGTACTTCTGGTCGGCGCTGATCGCCTTCGGTGCGCTCGCCTACTCGGTCAACTCCGCGTCAATGTGGATCGTGCTCGGCATCGTGATCCTCAGTGCGATCGGTCTCGTGCTGCTTCTGCTGCCGCGCTTCACGCCGCGTGCCCCGCGCTGGGCCGAGGCCTTCCTGCCGCCCCGTTACCGGCGGCGCCGCGCGCTGGCCCGTGCCGCCTCTGCGCCCGTACAGGAAGCGGGAGTTGGGGCCGTGGACGAGTCCGGGGGAGCCCCGGAGCCGTGCCCTCCGGTCGTGGCCGGTGTGGCGGGAGTCAACGGAGCGACCGCGCTGGGCGCCCGTCCGCACCTCCTCGACAGGGGAAAGGCCGGGACGTCCCGCTGACCTCGGCAAGGTAAGAATCTGACTAGAGCATTGCCAAGTCGTGGGGAAGTAAAGCCGCCCAATACCAGACAAGTCACCCCGGATTTTGCACAGACGCGCACGGTCACCCTCATGTGTGACAGCGAGCACACGCCTTGGTAAAGACCGCATCAAATAGTTTGTGATACGGTTCACGAGAACCCGGGGTGGAGCCGAAGGACCGTGATGCGACGGTCCATTGGCCGCGAGTTCCCCTCTCGGCCCGGGACTACGCTCGTCCATGACGACACCCTGCCCCCCTGCGAAAGCGGAGTTGCCGCCATGCCGTCCAATGACGCCCGGAACCTGGTGCCGATCGCCGTACCCACGGCGGCTGCCGGCGTGGTCGCCGTCGCCGTCAGCGCGGCCGTGGCCGGTGGCAAGGGAGCGATCGGCGCGGCCGTCGGTGCGCTGCTCGCGATGCTCTTCATGGGGATCGGGCTCTACGTCCTGCAGTGGACGGCAAAAACGCTCCCGCAGCTGTTCCAGGCCATGGGGCTGATGCTCTATGTCGCCCAACTCCTGCTGCTCATGATCTTCGTGGCCCTCTTCAAGGGCACCTCCCTCTTCAACGGCAAGGCGTTCGCGCTCTCGCTCGTCGTCGCGACCGTCGTGTGGATGGCCACCCAGGCACGTGCGCACATGAAGTCCAAGATCTTCTACGTCGATCCGGACTCCGCGAAGAGCGAGCGGCCCGAGAAAACGGGCCACCCGTCGTGAGGGGTAGGGGCGGGATAAAGGCGTGCGAGATCTCCTGCTATCGTCCGGTGCCAACTGCGGCATCGCGGGCGCGGGCATCCGAGCCGACGCCTGCAGCAACGCGAGGCTCGAAGCCCCCCAGCCGCTCTCACATCCGTAACACCAGTCCGGTGCCGACCCGCGGCTGCGCGCCGCGCCGACACAACGAGGTTGCCGTACCCATGCGTCACGCCGAAGGAGCCCGTGGTGAGTGCTGACCAGACCCAGCTCGCCTTTGACTGGAGTTGTCGGATCATGTCCGACAATGGGTGTGGCTTCCCGGCTCCGGGCCTGCACTCGTTCCTCTTCAAGCCCCTGTTCACGGTGGGCGGGTTCGAGTTCAACAAGGTGATGCTGCTCGCCCTGCTCACCACCGCCGTCGTCGTGATCTTCTTCTCGGCGGCCTTCGGCAAGGCCAAGGTGATCCCGGGCAAGCTCCAGATGGTCGGCGAGGCCGGATACGACTTCGTCCGCCGCGGCATCGTCTACGAGACCCTCGGCAAGCGCGACGGCGAGAAGTACGTCCCGCTGATGGTCTCGCTGTTCTTCTTCATCTGGATCGCGAACATCTGGTCGGTGATCCCGCTGGCCCAGTTCCCGGTCTCGTCGATCATCGCCTACCCGGCCGTGCTCGCCGGGGTCGTGTACCTGACCTGGCTGCCGCTGACCTTCAAGAAGCACGGCTTCGCCGGCGGCTTCAAGAACATCACCGGTTACGACGCCTCGCTCGGCGCGGTGCTGCCGCTCGTGGTCGTCATCGAGTTCTTCTCGAACGTCATCGTCCGCCCGTTCACACACGCGGTCCGACTCTTCGCCAACATGTTCGCCGGTCACCTGCTGCTGGTGATGTTCACCGTCGCCAGCTGGTACCTGCTCAACAGCTGGCTCGTCGCCGGCGCCGCGGTCTCCTTCGTGATGACCATCGTGATGGTGATGTTCGAACTCTTCGTCCAGGCCGTCCAGGCGTACGTGTTCGTGCTGCTGGCCTGCTCCTACGTTCAGGGCGCTCTCGCCGAGCACCACTGAGCACCGTCCGCACCACCCCCACCAGTCGTCCGGTGGCCAACCCCCACCGGTCCGTAAAAGAGAAGGAAGAAACGGCATGTCCGCTGCCATCGACCTCGCCGCCGGCGTCTCCGGTTCCCTCGGCTCCATCGGTTACGGCCTCGCGGCCATCGGCCCCGGCATCGGTATCGGCATCATCTTCGGTAACGGCACCCAGGCCCTGGCCCGTCAGCCCGAGGCGGCCGGTCTGATCCGCGCCAACCAGATCCTGGGCTTCGCCTTCTGTGAGGCGCTCGCCCTCATCGGCATCGTTATGCCGTTCGTGTTCGGTCAGTAAGACCTCTTACACCGACACGTATCGACGAAAGGCACTGATGTGATCGCCAACCTGGTTCAGCTGGCGGCCGAGGAGAAGGAGAACCCCCTCGTCCCGCCGGGCCCCGAACTGCTTGTCGGCGCCATCGCCTTCGCCATCGTGTTCTTCTTCTTCTGGAAGAAGCTGCTCCCGAACATCAACAAGGTTCTGGAGGAGCGCCGCGAGGCGATCGAGGGTGGCATCGAGAAGGCCGAGGCGGCTCAGGTCGAGGCGCAGAGCGTCCTCGAGCAGTACAAGGCCCAGCTCGCCGAGGCCCGGCACGAGGCCGCGCGTCTGCGCCAGGAGGCGCAGGAGCAGGGTGCCGCCCTCATCGCCGAGATGCGCGCCGAGGGCCAGCGGCAGCGCGAGGAGATCGTCGCCGCCGGTCACGCGCAGATCGAGGCCGACCGCAAGGCCGCCGCGTCCGCGCTGCGGCAGGACGTCGGTCATCTCGCGACCGAACTGGCCGGCAAGCTCGTCGGCGAGTCCCTCGAGGACCACGCCCGCCAGAGCCGTGTCATCGACCGCTTCCTCGACGAGCTCGAGGAGAAGGCCGAGGCCACCCGATGAACGGAGCGAGCCGCGAGGCCCTGGCAGCCGCACGCGAGCGTCTCGACGCGCTGACGGACTCCAGGTCCGCCGACGCGGGCACGCTCGCCGACGAGCTGGCCGCCGTCACCGCGCTGCTCGACCGTGAGGTCGGTTTGCGTCGGGTCCTGACCGACCCGGCGCAGGCCGCCGAGGCCAAGGCCCAGCTGGCCGTGCGTCTGCTCGGCGGGCAGGTCGGCGGCCCCGCCGTCGACCTCGTCTCCGGCATGGTGCGCTCCCGCTGGTCGCAGTCCCGTGACCTGGTGGACGCCCTCGAGGAGCTGGCCGACACCGCCGACCTCACCGCCGCGCAGAAGTCGGGTTCGCTCGACGACGTCGAGGACGAGCTGTTCCGCTTCGGGCGGATCGTCTCCTCCAACACCGAGCTGCGCGCCGCGCTGACCGACCGCGCCGCGACCACCGCCGCCAAGGTCGAGCTGCTGCACCGGCTGCTCGGCGGCCGGGCGGCCCTGGTGACCGAGCGTCTGGTGACGCGCCTTGTGACCGCGCCGCGGGGACGTAGCCTGGAGTCGGGACTGGAGTCCCTGTCCAAGCTCGCCGCCGAGCGCCGGGAGCGCCTGGTCGCCGTGGTCACCTCGGCGGTGCCGCTGAGCGACACGCAGAAGCAGCGCCTGGGCGCGGCTCTGGCGAAGCTCTACGGCCACACGATGCACCTCAACATCGATGTGGACCCCGAGGTCGTCGGCGGCATCCGGGTGCAGGTCGGCGACGAGGTGATCAACGGCTCGATCGCGGACCGCATCGAGGACGCCGGCCGCCGCCTGGCGGGCTGAGCAGCAACTTCATAAGCAGTACAGCAGTACGTACCTACGGCCCGGTTGGGCCGTGCAGAGGATTCCTGGGGGTCGCCCCCAGACCCCCAAGTTGAAACTTCGGGCCCAACAAGGAGAGCAGGGAACCCAGATGGCGGAGCTCACGATCCGGCCGGAGGAGATCCGGGACGCGCTGGAGAACTTCGTCCAGTCGTACAAGCCGGACGCGGCCTCGCGCGAGGAGGTCGGTACGGTCACCCTTGCCGGCGACGGCATCGCGAAGGTCGAGGGCCTGCCCTCGGCCATGGCCAACGAACTGCTGAAGTTCGAGGACGGCACCCTCGGCCTCGCGCTGAACCTGGAAGAGCGCGAGATCGGCGCCATCGTCCTCGGTGAGTTCAGCGGCATCGAGGAGGGTCAGCCGGTGCAGCGCACCGGTGAGGTGCTCTCCGTGGCCGTCGGCGAGGGCTACCTCGGCCGCGTGGTCGACCCGCTCGGCAACCCGATCGACGGCCTCGGCGAGATCGAGACGTCCGGCCGCCGCGCGCTGGAGCTGCAGGCCCCCACGGTCATGCAGCGCAAGTCGGTGCACGAGCCGATGGAGACCGGCTACAAGGCCGTCGACGCGATGACCCCGATCGGCCGTGGTCAGCGTCAGCTGATCATCGGCGACCGCCAGACCGGCAAGACCGCCCTGGCCGTCGACACGATCATCAACCAGCGCGACAACTGGCGCACCGGCGACCCGAACAAGCAGGTCCGCTGCATCTACGTCGCCATCGGCCAGAAGGGCTCCACCATCGCGTCGGTCCGCCGCGCGCTGGAGGAGAACGGTGCGCTGGAGTACACGACCATCGTCGCCGCCCCGGCGTCCGACCCGGCCGGCTTCAAGTACCTGGCGCCGTACACCGGTTCGGCCATCGGCCAGCAGTGGATGTACGACGGCAAGCACGTCCTCATCATCTTCGACGACCTCTCGAAGCAGGCCGACGCCTACCGCGCCGTGTCCCTGCTGCTGCGCCGCCCGCCGGGCCGCGAGGCCTACCCCGGTGACGTCTTCTACCTGCACTCCCGTCTGCTGGAGCGCTGCGCGAAGCTCTCCGACGACATGGGCAAGGGCTCGATGACGGGTCTGCCGATCGTCGAGACCAAGGCCAACGACGTCTCGGCGTTCATCCCGACCAACGTCATCTCCATCACCGACGGCCAGTGCTTCCTGGAGTCGGACCTGTTCAACGCCGGTCAGCGCCCCGCGCTGAACGTCGGTATCTCCGTCTCCCGAGTCGGTGGTTCCGCGCAGCACAAGGCGATGAAGCAGGTCTCCGGCCGTCTGCGCGTCGACCTCGCCCAGTTCCGTGAGCTGGAGGCGTTCGCCGCCTTCGGTTCCGACCTGGACGCCGCGTCGAAGGCGCAGCTGGAGCGCGGTCAGCGCATGGTCGAGCTGCTGAAGCAGGCCCAGTACCAGCCGATGTCGACCGAGGACCAGGTCGTCTCGGTGTGGGCCGGCACCACCGGCAAGATGGACGACGTCCCGGTCAACGACATCCGCCGCTTCGAGAAGGAGCTGCTCGAGTACCTGCACCGCAAGGAGCAGGGCCTCATGACCTCCATCAAGGAGGGCGGCAAGATGTCGGACGACACCCTCACCGCTGTCGCCGACGCGATCGCCGAGTTCAAGAAGCAGTTCGAGACCTCGGACGGCAAGCTTCTCGGCGAGGACGCCCCGGCCGCCGCCAAGTGACGTAAGGAAGGGACCTGACTCATGGGAGCCCAGCTCCGGGTCTACAAGCGTCGCATCCGATCCGTCACCGCGACCAAGAAGATCACCAAGGCGATGGAGATGATCGCCGCCTCGCGCGTCGTCAAGGCGCAGCGCAAGGTGGCGGCCTCCACGCCGTACGCGCGGGAACTGACGCGCGCGGTCACGGCGGTCGGTACCGGCTCGAACACCAAGCACCCGCTGACCACGCAGGCCGAGACGGTCACGCGGTCCGCGGTGCTGCTCCTGACGAGCGACCGCGGTCTCGCCGGTGCCTTCAACTCCAACGCCATCAAGACGGCGGAGCAGCTCACCGAGCGGCTGGAGCGCGAGGGCCAGGAGGTCGAGATCTACATCGTCGGCCGCCGTGGTGTCGCCCACTACAACTTCCGTGAGCGCAAGATCGCGGAGTCGTGGACCGGCTTCACCGACGAGCCGACGTACGCGGACGCCAAGAAGGTCGCGGCCCCGCTGATCGAGGCCATCGAGAAGGACACGGCCGAGGGCGGCGTGGACGAACTCCACATCGTCTTCACCGAGTTCGTCTCGATGATGACGCAGACGGCCCTCGACGACCGTCTGCTGCCGCTCAGCCTCGAAGAGGTGGCGAAGGAGGCCGCCCCGCAGGGCGAGATCCTCCCGCTGTACGACTTCGAGCCCTCGGCGGAGGACGTCCTCGACGCCCTGCTGCCGCGCTACGTGGAGAGCCGTATCTACAACGCGCTGCTCCAGTCGGCCGCTTCCAAGCACGCCGCCACCCGGCGCGCGATGAAGTCGGCGACCGACAACGCGGGCGAGCTCATCGAGACGCTCTCCCGGCTTGCCAACGCGGCCCGCCAGGCCGAAATCACCCAGGAAATCAGCGAGATCGTCGGTGGCGCGAGCGCCCTGGCCGACGCGACCGCGGGGAGTGACCGCTAATGACCACCACTGTTGAGACCGCGACGGCTACGGGCCGCGTCGCCCGGGTCATCGGCCCGGTCGTCGACGTGGAGTTCCCCGTCGACGCGATGCCGGAGATCTACAACGCCCTGCACGTCGAGGTGGCCGACCCGGCCAACGCCGGCGAGAAGAAGATCCTGACCCTGGAGGTCGCCCAGCACCTGGGTGACGGCCTGGTCCGCACCATCTCCATGCAGCCGACCGACGGTCTGGTCCGCCAGGCCGCGGTGACCGACACGGGCACGGGCATCACCGTCCCCGTCGGTGACTTCACCAAGGGCAAGGTGTTCAACACCCTCGGTGAGGTGCTGAACGTCGACGAGACCTATGAGGGCGAGCGCTGGTCCATCCACCGCAAGGCCCCGAACTTCGACGAGCTCGAGTCGAAGACCGAGATGTTCGAGACCGGCGTCAAGGTCATCGACCTGCTGACCCCGTACGTCAAGGGCGGCAAGATCGGTCTGTTCGGCGGTGCCGGCGTCGGCAAGACGGTGCTCATCCAGGAGATGATCTACCGCGTCGCCAACAACCACGACGGTGTCTCCGTGTTCGCCGGTGTCGGTGAGCGCACCCGTGAGGGCAACGACCTCATCGAGGAGATGTCGGACTCGGGCGTCATCGACAAGACCGCGCTGGTCTTCGGTCAGATGGACGAGCCCCCGGGCACCCGTCTGCGCGTGGCCCTCGCGGGTCTGACCATGGCGGAGTACTTCCGCGATGTGCAGAAGCAGGACGTGCTGTTCTTCATCGACAACATCTTCCGCTTCACGCAGGCCGGCTCCGAGGTCTCCACCCTGCTCGGCCGTATGCCCTCCGCGGTGGGTTACCAGCCGAACCTGGCCGACGAGATGGGTCTCCTCCAGGAGCGCATCACCTCGACCCGCGGTCACTCGATCACCTCGATGCAGGCGATCTACGTCCCCGCGGACGACCTGACCGACCCGGCCCCGGCCACCACCTTCGCCCACCTCGACGCGACGACGGTTCTGTCCCGTCCGATCTCCGAGAAGGGCATCTACCCGGCCGTGGACCCGCTGGACTCCACGTCCCGCATCCTGGACCCGCGCTACATCGCGCAGGACCACTACGACGCCGCCATGCGCGTCAAGACGATCCTGCAGAAGTACAAGGACCTCCAGGACATCATCGCGATCCTCGGTATCGACGAGCTCGGCGAGGAGGACAAGCTCGTCGTCCACCGGGCCCGTCGCGTGGAGCGCTTCCTGTCCCAGAACACCCACGTCGCCAAGCAGTTCACCGGCGTCGACGGGTCGGACGTCCCGCTGGACGAGTCGATCGCGGCCTTCAACGCGATCTGCGACGGCGAGTACGACCACTTCCCGGAGCAGGCGTTCTTCATGTGCGGTGGCATCGAGGACCTCAAGGCCAACGCCAAGGAGCTGGGCGTCTCCTGAACTCCCTGAGTTCACCCGAGGGGGCGGGTGCGTCCCGCCCCCTCTTTCACGCCCACTAGACTTGTAACCAACACCCGGCCGAACCGCCGGGTGGTGACCCGAGGAGCCACCTTGGCTGCTGAGCTGCACGTCGCGCTGGTCGCGGCCGACCGAGAGGTCTGGTCCGGCGAGGCCACCCTGGTCGTCGCGCGCACCACGTCCGGCGACATCGGCGTCATGCCCGGTCACCAGCCGCTGCTCGGTGTGCTGGAGTCGGGCCCGGTGACCATCCGTACGAGTGAAGGTGGAACGGTCGTCGCCGCGGTGCACGGCGGTTTCATCTCGTTCGCGGACAACAAGCTGTCGCTGCTGGCCGAGATCGCCGAGCTGTCGGACGAGATCGACGTCCAGCGCGTGGAGCGGGAGCTGGAGCGCGCGAAGGCGGAGGGCGACGCCGCCGCCGAGCGCCGCGCGGACGTACGACTGCGTGCGGCGGCGACGAGCTGACCCCGCTCGGAGCTGTATGACGTCACTCAGCCGCGATCGGAACCGGAGCAATCCGGAGCCGGTCGCGGCTGAGGCAGATATGGATGATTTTTCCGTTCCGTGACCTAAAGCAAGCCGTGTTCGGTACTAGGAGACGAGGAGGTCGGTGTCGATGGTCCTCGCTCTGACTGTGTGCGGAGTTGTCGTGGCCCTGGTGGTGCTGGGGCTGTTCGTCTTCGGGCTGCGCCGCAGACTGATCCAGCGCTCCGGGGGCACCTTCGACTGTTCGCTGCGCTGGGACGTCCCCGAGAAACCCGACGCCAGCGGAAAAGGCTGGAGCTACGGTGTCGCCCGCTACAACGGCGACCGCATCGAGTGGTACCGCGTCTTCTCCTACGCCTACCGTCCCCGCCGTCTCCTGGAGCGCGCCGCGATCGAGGTCGCCGGCCGCCGTCTCCCCGAGGGCGAGGAGGAACTGGCCCTTCTCTCCGACGCGGTCGTGCTCACGTGTCTGCACCGGGGCACTCGCCTCGAACTCGCCATGAGCGAGGACGCGTTGACCGGTTTCCTGGCCTGGCTGGAGGCGGCGCCCCCCGGGCAACGGGTGAACGTCGCCTAGTTCCTGACGCGCACGCGTGGGGCCCACAACGAGCCGCCGCGGACGGGCTCGTGGACCGTCCGCGGCGGGGTGGGTGGGTCGAGGGTCAGCTCAGTCCGCTGTTGATGGCGCTCACCAGCTCTCCGTTGCTGGTGTCGCCGCTGAACTCCCAGAAGAACGCGCCGCCCAGGCCCTGGGACTTGGCCCAGCTCATCTTCCCGGCGATCGTCGACGGGGTGTCGTAGGACCACCAGTTGCTGCCGCAGTGGGCGTACGCCGTGCCGGCGACGGTGCCGGTGACCGGGCAGGAGGTCTTGAGCACCTTGTAGTCCTCGATGCCCTGCTCGTACGTCCCCGTCGCGGCCCCCGTGGCGGTGCCGCCCGGCGCGTCCTGGGTCACGCCCGTCCAGCCGCGGCCGTAGAAGCCGATGCCGATGAGCAGCTTCGAGGCGGGGACCCCGACGGCCTTGTACTTGGCGATCGCGTCGGCCGTGGTGAACCCGGCCTTCGGGATGCCGGAGTACGAGGTGAGCGGGGAGTGCGGGGCCGTCGGGCCCTGGGCGTCCCACGCGCCGAAGAAGTCGTACGTCATCACGTTGTACCAGTTGACGTAGTTCGCGGCGCCCGCGTAGTCGGCGGCCTCGATCTTGCCGCCGGCCGAGCCGTCGGCGGTGACGGCCGCGGTGACCAGCTTGCTCGTGCCGAACTTGGCGCGCAGCGCGGACAGCACGTTCTTGAAGGCCGCCGCCCCGCTGGTGTCGCAGGACAGACCGCAGGCGTTCGGGTACTCCCAGTCGATGTCGATGCCGTCGAACACGTCCGCCCAGCGCGGGTCGTTGACGAGGTTGTAGCAGGAGGCGGCGAACGCGGCGGGGTTGGCCGCGGCCTGGGCGAAGCCGCCGGACCAGGTCCAGCCGCCGAAGGACCACAGCACCTTGATGTTCGGGTACTTGGCCTTCAGCTCGCGCAACTGGTTGAAGTTGCCCCGCAGCGGCTGGTCCCAGGTGTCGGCGACCCCGCTGACGGACTGGTCGGCGGTGAACGCCTTGTCGTAGTCGGCGTACGAGTCGCCGATCGCGCACTGGCCGCCCGTCACGTTGCCGAAGGCGTAGTTGATGTGCGTGATCTTCGCGGCCGAGCCCGACGTCACCAGGTTCTTGACGTTGTAGTTGCGGCCGTAGATGCCCCACTCGGTGAAGTAGCCGAGCCTGACCTTGTCGCCGGTGGTCGGGGGAGTGGTCGTACCGCCGGTGGTGTGGACCGCGACCGCGCCGCTCGCCGGGCCTGTCTGGTTCGCGGTGTCGCGGGCCTGGACGGTGTAGGAGTAGTCGGTGCCGGCGGTCAGGCCGGTGTCGGTGTAACTGGTGGCGGTGACGGTGGAGACGACCTTGCCGTCGCGCAGGACGTCGTAGTTCTTGACGCCCTTGTCGTCGGTGGCCGCGCTCCAGCTCAGCTTCACCGAGGTGTCGGTGATCGAGGACGCCGTCGGGGTGCCGGGCGCGGAAGGCGGATTGTCGCCGGGGACGGTCGTACCGCCGTCACAACTGCCGCCGTTCAGCGTGCAGTTGCTCGGTGAGCCGGAGCCGGTGCCGTTGAAGCCGAAGGAGACGGAGGCGCCGGGGGCGAGGGTGCCGTTGTAGGACTTGTTCTTGGCGGTCCAGTGGGTGCCGGAGCTGGTGACGTCGGCGTCCCAGGCCGAGGTGACGGAGGTGCCGGAGGGGAAGTCCCAGGCGATCGTCCAGGAACTGATGGACGTGGAACCGGTGTTGGTGACCGTCCACTTGCCCTCGAAGCCGGTGCCCCAGTCCTGGGTCTTGGCGTAGGTGGCCGTCGCGGTGCTCGCGGCCTGGGCGGGGCTCGCGAGGCCGACGAGTCCGGCCAGCGGGAGCAACAGGGTCGCGAACCCGGCCGCGGCTCTGTGTCTGAAGCGCATGTCGCGCCTCCTTAGGGGGAGTTGGGGCGTGACTGAGCCTTCACACCCACGGTGCCGCGAGAATAGAAAGGTCTGGACCACAGGTCAATAGGTCTGGACCACTCTCGGTCATCTCCGAACCGCCGCTGCCGCGTGAGCCACGAAGGCCCGTACGCTGACCGAGCGGTGGGCGAGGAGGGGTGTATGAGCGAGGAACGTTCCGGGGCCGTGCTGGTCGTGGACGACGACGCGGCCATCCGGCGCTCCCTGGAACGCGGGCTCAGGCTGAGCGGATTCCGGGTCCGCACGGCGGACGGCGGCCGGGAGGCGCTGGCCACGGTCCAGGAGGCACCGCCCGACGTCCTCGTCCTCGATGTGTCGATGCCCGGCATGAGCGGCATCGAGGTGTGCGAACGGCTCCGCGCGGACGGGCTTGACCTGCCCGTGCTGATGCTCTCCGCGCTCGACGAGACCGCCGACCGCATCGCCGGGCTCCAGGCGGGCGGCGACGACTACCTGGTCAAGCCGTTCGCCCTGCAGGAACTGGTGCTGCGGCTGCGCGCCCTGCTGCGCCGCCGGCCGCCCGCGGGGGAGGTGCTCCGGGTCGCCGGTCTGGTGATCGATCCGGGCGCCCGCACCGCCGAACGGGACGGGCGGCCGCTGGAGCTGACCCGCCGCGAGTTCGAGCTGCTGGAGGTGCTCGCCCGCAACGCCGGGCTCGTCCTCACCCGCGACCAGCTGCTGGAACGGGTGTGGGGCTACGACTTCGACGTGCGCACCGACGCCGTCGACACCTTCGTCAGCTATCTCCGGCGCAAGCTGGAGGCCGACGGCCGGCCCCGGCTGGTGCACACCGTGCGCGGAGTCGGCTTCGTGCTGAGGGACGAACCGTGAGGCTCTCCACCCGTATCGGGCTCGCGGTCGGCCTCACCGTGCCGCTGCTCGTCCTGGCCTCCGGCTGGCTGCTGCTCCGGCTGGTCAACCATGATCTGCGCAGCGCCGAGGACGACCATCTGCGCGCGCGTGCCACCGCCGTCGCCCCCGACGCCCGCGCCCTGCTGCGGGCCACCGCCAACAACCGCCCCAAGGCGGCCGACACCCGCGAACGGCGGTTGTTCAGCGCCGCCCTCGACGTCGGCGTACGCGTCACCGGCCCGGACGCCACCTTCAGCGGCGGTCCGCAGCCGGACGCCTCGGTGCCGTTGCCCGAGGGCACGAAGGGTCCCGTCACCGTGCGGGACGGCGCCGAGAGCTGGCGTGCGCTGTCCCGGACGATCACCACCCCGGGCGGCCCGGGCACCCTCTGGGTCTTCTCGCCCAACGCCGCCGACCAGGCCCAACTCCGCCTGGTCCGGCGCCGGGTGGCCGTCACGACCCTGCTCGCCGTCCCCCTCTCCGGTCTGCTCGCCTGGGCGGTCGCCACCGGCGCGACCGGCCCGCTGCGGCGCCTGGGCCGTCGTACCGCCGGACTCGACCCGCGCACCAGCACCGCCCGGCTCTCCGACGAGCCGAGCGGGGTCACCGAGGTCGACGAACTCGCGGCCACCCTGCGCACGGTCCTCGCCCGCTACGACGAACAGGCCGCCCGCACCGCCGAGGCGCTGGACACCGCCCGCTCCTTCTCCTCGGCCGCCGCGCACGAACTGCGCACCCCGCTGATGAGCATGGGCACCAACCTCGACATCCTCGCCGCCCATCCCGACCTGCCCGAACCCGACCGCACCGAGGTCCTCGCCGACCTGCGCACCGAGCACGCCCGGCTGCTGAACCTGCTGGTCATGCTGCGCGAGCTGGGCCGCGGTGACCTGGTGGAGGCGGAGGCCTTCAAGGCCGTGGACGTCTCCGAGACGGCCGACGCCGCGGTGGCCGAGGCCCGGCGGCGCGCCCCGGACGCCCGGATCACGCTGGCCGCGGAACCCGGGCCGACGGTGCACGGCTGGGAACCGGGCCTGCGCCTGCTGCTGGACAACCTGCTGGCCAACGCCCTGGCCCATGGACGGGACGCGACGGGCCGGGCGACGGTGACCGTCGGGGTGCGGCGCGCGGGCGACCAGGTCGTCGTCACCGTCGACGACGCCGGCCCCGGGGTGCCTGCCGAGGCCCGCGCCCGGATCTTCGAGCGCTTCCGGCGCGGGCCCGCCAGCTCCGGCTCCGGGCTCGGCCTGACCCTCGTCGCCCAGCAGGCGGCCCTGCACGGCGGGAGCGTCACGGTCGGGGACGGCCCCTCGGGCGGGGGCGCCCGCTTCGAGGTGCGGCTGCCGTCCACCGGCGGACCGCTGCCCGCGCACCGCGACTGGCTGATCGACACAGCCGGGACAAACCGGTCACAGAGTTTCCCCAAAGACGCTCCCTAGCCTCCCCGGCGGGCGGACGGACGAAGGGACCGTCCGCGGAACGGAGGCTGAGATGTACGTACGACGACGCCGGCGCACGCTCCTCACCGGGGCGGCCGTGGCGGCGATCCTGGCGGGGACCACCGCAACGGCCGCGGCCGACGGCACCCCCGCGCCTTCCGCCACGCCGACCGGTGACGGCGCGCGGGCCCTGTGCGAGCGGGCCCCGAAGATCGACCACCGGATCGAACGGGCCCTGAAGCGGCTGAACGCGGGCGCCGGCCGGCGCGGCTCGATCGCCCGGCTGCAGCAGCGGGTGGACAACGCGAAGAGCGCCGGGCACTCCGAGATCGCCACCTACCTCCAGGACCGGCTGACCTTCCGCAAGTCCCTGGTGCCGACGCTGGAGCAGCGCCAGAAGGACCTGGCCGAGGTGGAGAACTGGTGCAGGGACCACGACGGCGGCGCGAGCTGATGCGGCCGAAGGTGGCAGCCGCCGCTGTCGCGCTCCTGATCGCGCTGACCGCGGGCTGCGCCCACGACGCCGGCACGCCCCGGAAGGCCGCCGTCACTCCTTCCGGCTACGCGCAGATGCAGCAGAAGGTCTCGGCCGCCGAGTCCGCCCTGGCCCGGGCCGACAAGGACGCGGCACAGGACCACTGAGAGAGGGGAGCGCGCGCCCCGGCTCAGCGCTCCCCGCCGGGCACCCACAGCACATCTCCCGTCGCCTTGTTCGCCGTGCGCGCCAGGATGAAGAGGAGGTCGGAGAGGCGGTTGAGGTAGGTCGCGGTGAGGGGGTTCATCGCATCGGCGTGGGCCTCCAGAGCCGCCCAGGTGGAGCGCTCGGCCCGGCGTACGACCGTGCAGGCATGGTGGAGCAGGGCCGCGCCGGGGGTGCCGCCCGGGAGGATGAAGGAGCGCAGCTTCTCCAGCCGCTCGTTGAAGCGGTCGCAGTCCGCCTCGAGCTTGTCGATGTAGAACTGCTCCACCCGCAGCGGCGGGAACTCGGGGTTCTCCACCACGGGTGTCGACAGGTCCGCGCCCACGTCGAACAGGTCGTTCTGGACGCGGGTGAGGACCTTGACGACCTCCTCCTCCAGACCGCCCAGCGCGATCGCCGTGCCGATCACCGCGTTCGCCTCGTTGGCGTCGGCGTACGCGGCGATGCGCAGATCGGTCTTGGCGACCCGGCTCATGTCACCGAGGTTGGTGGTGCCCTTGTCGCCGGTCTTCGTGTAGATGCGCGTCAGATTGACCATGCGGCCAGCGTAATTACGCTCCGGCCGTCCGGAACACACGTGTGCCCACCGTCACGGCGAGCACCGGGAGACCGACGGCCGGTCATCGCCAGCATCGGCGCTCCAGGCCGTGAGCGATCGGGGGGAGGTTCAGGCCAACCTGGCGGAGGCACTGCGGCACGAGACCGGCGCCGGGGACCACGACCCGATGCCGCATCTGATCGCCGGTCAGCTCCGCTGGGTGAGGTGCTCAACTACGCCGTCCGGGGCGCTGAATGACCCCTGCCGGTGTGATGTCCGTCAGATGAGACGTGACGCGCATTACTAACCCGTCACACAGCCGGTCATCGGCGCTAGGGTCCGCCGGAGAGGCAACCTGAACAGGGTTCAAGGCGTTTCAAAGGGGAGTCGCACAGTGGCACGGAAGCTTGCCGTCATCGGTGCCGGCCTGATGGGTTCCGGTATCGCCCAGGTCTCCGCACAGGCGGGCTGGGACGTCGTCCTGCGCGACGTCACCGACGAGGCACTGGACCGTGCCGTCGGCGGCATCCAGGCGTCGTACGACAAGTTCGTCGGCAAGGGCAAGCTCGAGGCGCACGACGCCGACGCCGCCCTCGCCCGGATCACCACGACCACCGACCTGGACGCCGCCGCGGACGCCGACGTCGTCGTCGAGGCCGTCTTCGAGAAGCTCGAGGTCAAGCACGAGATCTTCCGCACGCTGGACAAGCTCGTGCGCGAGGACGCCGTGCTCGCCTCCAACACCTCCGCCATCCCGATCACCAAGATCGCGGCGGCCACCGAACGCCCCGAGCGGGTCGTCGGCGTGCACTTCTTCTCGCCGGTGCCGATGATGCAGCTCGTCGAGCTGGTCCGCGGCTACAAGACGAGCGACGAAACCCTCGCCACCGCGCGGGAGTTCGCCGAGTCCGTCGGCAAGACCTGCATCGTCGTCAACCGCGACGTGGCGGGCTTCGTGACCACCCGCCTCATCTCGGCGCTGGTCGTCGAGGCCACCAAGCTGTACGAATCCGGCGTGGCGAGCGCCGAGGACATCGACCTCGCCTGCAAGCTGGGCTTCGGCCACGCGATGGGCCCGCTGGCCACGGCGGACCTGACCGGGGTCGACATCCTGCTGCACGCCACCAGCAACATCTACACCGAGTCGCAGGACGAGAAGTTCGCGCCGCCGGAGCTGATGCGCCGGATGGTTGACGCCGGTGACATCGGACGCAAGAGCGGGCAGGGCTTCTACACGTACTGACACACCGGTACGTCCAGCCACGGAAACCGCACAGCCACTGAATCCGCACAAGCCCCGGGAGTCTCACTCCTGGGGGTGAATTCGGTATCGGTTCGCTTACAGACGGCAACCACTTCGCCGCTGAAGCAGTCAGACGATGCACAGCCACCGTCATGGAGTACGCCACCGCACTCACGGGGAGCGCATATGTACATCAGGGGCGACCACGCCGAGCTGGTCGTCGGGGGCCGCCTCGACGTCCGCAGCGCGGCGGACGCCCGTACGGTCCTGCACTCGGCCGTCGACGACGGAGTCGGCGACCTGGTGCTCGACCTGTCCGAACTGGACTCCTGGGACGCCACCGGACTCGGGGTGATCATGGGCGTCCACCGGCGGGCCGGCCGCTGCGGCCGGCGCCTGGTGCTGCGCGAGGTACCCCCGCAGATGCAGCGCCTGCTGGTGGCCACCCGGCTGCACCGGATCCTGGCGATCGAGGGGGGCATCGGGGTGGAGTCACTGCCCCGGGTGTGACGGCGGACCTGCGGGGGCACCCGGACGCTTCGGTTCCGAAACGTACGACACGTGCAATCCTCACCGGACTGTGACGTCTCGGGCGGCGCGGTACCCCGGGCTGTCGGAGATACTGTGCGAAGGTTTAGGGTTCGGTCGCCCGCCACCCCGAGAACCCTCGAGCGGGCACCGGACCAGAAGCGACAGCGAGGTGTGCGGCAAGGCCGGGAGGGGCTGTATCGGCACACGAGCGCTTTTGGGGGGCATGACCTATGGACCCGAACAACCGGGGACCCGAGGAGTACGGCCATGACGGCGACGGCGGTTCGCCGCGCCCGCGCCCGCCCAGGGACTCCCTCACATCCGACTTCGGACAGACCGCGCCCGCGCTGGCGCGTACGGTGCAGCTGGTCACCGGCGACTATCTGCTCACCGTCAACCCCGTCGACGGCAGCGAGATAGAGAGCTGCCCGCCCGGGGAACGCCCGGGCCGGCCCGAGAAACTCACCCCGGCCGAGCGCGCCGAGGTGGCCCGCGCCGCCAAGGCACCCGTTCCGCCCGGACCGGCCCTGCCCGTGCTGCCGCTGCTGGAGCGCCAGGACGACCGTGAGCGCCTGGTCCGCCAGCTCGCGCGCGGCCGCTCGGTACGCCTCACCGGCCCGGCCGGCTCCGGCCGCACCGCCCTGCTGGACCTGGTCGCCGAGGACTGCTCGGACCTCGCCCCCGACGGCGTGGTCCGCCTCAGCGGCTTCCACCGCACCGCCGACGAACTGCTCCACGACCTCTTCTACAGCGTCTACAACGCGCCCCTGCACCGTCCGGGACGGGACGAACTGCTCGGATACGTCCGTGACATCGGCGCGGTCGTCGTCCTGGACGACATCGAGTTCGGCGGCGCCGCCCTCGACGAGCTGCTCGACGCGACGCCCGAGTGCGCCTTCCTGATCGGCGCCACACCCGACGTGCCCGCCCCGTCCGCCGACGCGGTCGTCGAGGAGGTCTTCCTCGGCGGTCTCGAGCGCGCGGGCGGCGTGGACATCATCGAGCGCACCGTCGGCCGGGCGCTCACCGAGGAAGAGGCCAACTGGGCCGGCGACCTCTGGTTCGAGTCCGAGGGCCTGCCCCTGCGCTTCGTCCAGGCCGGCGCCCTGCTGCGCCAGCGCGACCAGCAGCGGGCCGGCGCGAGCGCCGTCGACGAGTTCGGCGTCTTCGCCGACGCGCTGCCCGTCGACGCGCCCTTCGAGACCCCCTTCGGCGTCGAGGAGAGCGACGACCTGCCGCTGCCCTCGCTCGGCGAGGCCGCCGCGCCCGCGCCGCTGCTCGCCTCGCGGCTCAGCGACTCGGCCCGCGCCACGCTGCGGTTCGCCGTGGCGCTCGGCGGCGAGATCCCGCACCAGGCCCACCTGCCCGCCCTCGTCGGCGACACCCACGCGGACGCGGCCCTCGGCGAACTGGCCTCCTGCGGACTGGTCTCGCCGGTCGGCTCCCGCTACCGCCTCGCGGCCGGTGTGCTGCAGCAGCTGGAGGCCGCCGGTTACGGCGACGACATCGAGGCCCGCGCGCTGACCGCCGCCCAGCACTACGCCTGGTGGGCCGGGCACCCCTCGGTCACCCCGGAGCGCGTGTGCGCCGAGGCCGACGCCCTGCTCGCCGCCCTCGCGGTCCTGGTGCCGGTGACGACCCCGCCCGGAGAGGGCGAGGAGGCCGTCACCGTCCAGCTGGCCCGTACGGCCGCGCCCGCCTTCGCGGCCGGGCTGCACTGGAGCGCCTGGGACCGCGCCCTGCGGTCCGGCACCGAGGCCGCCCGGCTGGCCGGAGAGGTCGCCGAACAGGCCTACTTCCACCATGAGCTGGGCATCCTCGCGATCTGCGGCGGGGACTTCGAGCGGGCCCGCACCGAGCTGGAGACCTCCCTCGGGCTGCGCGGCGCGATATCCGACAAGCGCGGCACGGTGGCCGGCCGCCGCGCCCTCGCCCTGGTCGCCGACCGGACCGGCACGGCGCCGGGGTTCATGGCGACGGCGGGGGAGGAGGTGCCGGACGCGCGCTACGAGGAGTCCCAGTCGCCGCCGGGCGGGGTGCCGGCCGCCTTCGGGGCGGTCGCGGCCCTGCCGCCGCCGACCGGCGAGACCTCGACGATCGTCGTCAACCGCGCGGCGCCGGGCCCGGGGACACCGCCCAAGGCCCACCGAGCCGGCATCCGCGGGCTCGCCCGGCGCAACCTCGTCGCGGCGGGCGCCGGCGCGCTGCTGGTGGCGGTGCTCGGCACGGTGGTGACGCTGGGCGCGACCTCCAACAACGACGCCAACAACCCCTCCGACAAGGTCGGCGTCAACCCGTCCGCCAGCCAGGGCGTGGACGACGGCTCCCTGGGCGCGGACACCCCGAAGAACGGCAACGGCTCCGGCGACACGGGTACGGCGACCAGCCGCCCGAGTGACCCGGGCCCCGACGGCACGTACGGCACCTCGGACGACCCGACCCCGCCGTCCTACGGCAACGCCCCCTCGGACAAGCCGAGCGGGACGAGGGGGTCGGGGGGCGGCACGACGTCGTCGCCTTCGCACCCGGCTACTTCGCGGCCGCCGACTTCGCCTCCGACGTCCAAGCCGCCGACGTCGACACCGCCGACGACGATGCCTCCGACCACGACTCCACCGTCGACCTCCACGTCGCCGTCGGAGTCCACGCCCCCGTCCACCTCCACCTCCGCCAGCGGCCCCGCCTCCAGCGCGCCCGCCTCGTCGAGCGCCCCGGCCGGCACGACCAGCGGTACGGGCACGCCGAGCGGTTCGGCGGGCTCGGTGATCTGAGGCCGGGACACACCGAGGGGGCCGGGTTCGTACCGACGAACCCGGCCCCCTCGGCCGTAGAAGAAGAACCCTCTCTCAGAACAACCGCAGCTTGTCGTCCTCGATGCCTCGCAGGGCGTCGTAGTCCAGGACCGCGCAGCCGATGCCGCGGTCCGTCGCGAGGACGCGGGCCTGGGGCTTGATCTCCTGGGCCGCGAAGATGCCGCGGACGGGGGCGAGATGGGGATCGCGGTTCAACAGCTCGAGGTAGCGCGTGAGCTGCTCCACGCCGTCGATCTCGCCGCGTCTCTTGATCTCGACGGCGACGGTCTGACCCTCGGAGTCCCGGCACAGGATGTCCACGGGACCGATCGCGGTCATGTACTCGCGGCGTATGAGGGTGTAGCCGTCGCCCAGGGTCTCGATGCGGTCGGCGAGCAGTTCCTGAAGGTGTGCTTCCACGCCGTCCTTGATCAGGCCGGGATCCACACCCAGTTCGTGCGAGGAGTCATGGAGGATCTCCTCCATCGTGATGATCAGCTTCTCGCCCGCCTTGTTGACGACGGTCCACACACCTTCCTCCTCGCCGCTGCCCTCCTTCAGCGTGCAGGGCGGAGACATCCAGTTCAGGGGCTTGTACGCACGGTCGTCCGCGTGGATCGAGACGCTGCCGTCCGCCTTCACCAGTATCAGGCGGGGCGCCGAGGGAAGATGGGCGGTGAGCCGGCCCGCGTAGTCGACGGAGCATCGGGCAATGACGAGACGCATGGTCGGCAACGCTACTCGACGGGTGCCGGGGCACGCGATTCGCCCCTGAAGTCCTGGGTCAACCCCTGTTCATTTATGGCCGATTGTGTGCCCAAAGAGGCCGCCCCATGTACGCATTCTGCTGGTGCCGTCACCGTCCGTTGCATACCGTAGTGAACGGGAGGTCGCGATGCGTATACAGCGCGTGTTCGAAGTCGCGGGCTCCCTTATCTGTCCGGCAACCCCTGTCAATCACGGGGGTGCGAGAGGAGAACCCATGTCGCTCGACGTCTCACCGGCCCTACTCGAACAGGCCGAGCGAGGCGAGGTCGACGAAGCAGCTTTCGTCGACTGCGTCCGGACCTCCCTGCCCTACGCATGGGAGATGATCAGCTCCCTGGTGGCCCAGCTGAAGGTGGACGGTGGACAGTTCGCCGACAACCAGACGCCCCCGCCGGACGAGCAGGCACGCGGTCAGTTGCTGCGTGCGCTCGCGAGTGACGCGATACGCGGCGCCCTGCAGCGGCACTTCGGTGTGCGGCTGGCCTTCCAGAACTGCCACCGGGTGGCGGTGTTCCCGCTGGACTCGTCCGTCGACGAGACGCTGGCCCGCTTCACCTCGGTGCGCAGCCAGTTGCTCAACCAGTCCCCGGAGTTGCGGGACTGCTGAGCGGCACGTCGCAGGCTTGCCGCTCCGTACGCGGGAGGTGCATCAGTACTGGGGCGGCAAGCTCCGTGGAGGACAGCACAGTTCGAGATCAGCCGAGGTGGGGCAGGACCTCGGCGCCCAGCCGCCGTACGTTCTCCTCGGTGGCCGCCAGATCGCCCGAGCCCTCGACCAGCAGGGCGAAGCGGGAGATGCCGGTCCGCTCACTGGTCGCCGCGAGCCGGTCGGCGCACAGCCGCGGGGTGCCCACCGGGTGCAGCCCGCAGAGCAGTTCGGTGTACGCCAGCGGGTCGCGCATCTGCCGGGCCCGCCCGTCCACCGTGACATGGGCCTCGAGCCCCTGCCGCAGCCAGCCCGGCATCGCCTTCGTCAGCGCCTCCACCGCGTCCGTGCGCCGGTCCGCGATCTGGCAGACGCCGGCCGAGACATGGGGCGCGTCCAGGACCCGCTCCGGCGCGTGCCCGGCCGCGCGCGCCGACTGCCGCCACAGCGCGACCATCTCGGCCTTCTCCTCGTCCCCCACGTGCATCCCGAGCAGCATCGGCAGTCCGCGCTCGGCCGCCAGCCGCACACTCGCCGGTGAGGTGCAGGCGACGACCACCTCGGGGCCCGGCGCGTCCGACAAGGACTCCGACGGCCGTGGGACCACGGGCACCTCACGGAAGCTGAAGCGCTCCCCGGCGGTCCCGACCGAGGGTTCGCGCAACCAGCGCACCAACAGATCGAGTGATTCCGGGAACCCCTTCTCGTACGCCGCGAGGCCGGAACCGAAGACCTCCAGATCGACCCACGGGCCGCCGCGCCCCACGCCCAGCGAGAAACGGCCGCCGGAGGCGATGTGCAGCAGCGCCGCCTGCTCGCCGAGCGCCACCGGGTGGGCGGTGGGCAGCACGCTGACCGCCGTGCCGACCCGGAGCCGGCTGGTGCGGCCCAGCAGCAGAGCCGCCAGCGTGATCGCCGACGGGCACGTCCCGTACGGCACGAAGTGGTGCTCGGCCAGCCAGACCGAGTCCAGACCGGCATCCTCGGCGACCTCGGCCGAGCGGATCGCGCGGTGCAAGGCCTCCCCGTGCCCCTGGCCCGGGAACTGGGCCGCCAACACGAACGTTCCTACGTGCATTGCCTTTTCCTGCTTCCTTGGCTCCGACGCGGAGCTCCCCCACGCGGCATAACCGTCCGACACGTGACGAGGACACGGCCTGGCGAAGAGATTTGCGGATTGTCTGCAGAATGGATGGCCGCAGTGGGGACTTGAGGGGGTTGGTCCCCTACGCGTACCCCTGTCCTGGACCCGTAGGCTGGAGGCGGCCCCAGGTTCCTGTATAGCCCCGTGAGGTGTCCCGTGTCCCCGCGTCGCAACCGACCCAAGGGAGCAGATCCGTCGTCCTCCTCCGGCCGGAGCGCCGAGGACGACCGCCCCGGCCGCTACGGCGGCTGGCAGTCGACGGAGAGCTGGCAGGGCGAGGAGTGGAGCGTGCGCCATGTGGCGGGCGCGAGCGCGCAGGGCAAGACGTACCGCTGCCCGGGCTGTGACCAGCTCATCGCCTCCGGCGTCCCGCACGTGGTGGCCTGGCCGGAGCACGCGGGGGTCGACGACCGGCGGCACTGGCACAAGGCCTGCTGGAACGCGAAGGACCGCCGCACCACGCGGGTGCAGCGGTCCCGTAACGCGCCGAAGTTCTGAGCCGGTTCCGGCCGCCCGCTAGACGTCGCGCTTCTGCAGCAGCGACACCGCGCCGGCGAAGGCGGCCGCGGTCACACCCAGGGCGATCCACAGCGGGTCCCAGCCGGTGGGGCCGTCGTTGGTGAGGGACGTGGTGTAGAACACGCTCATCTGGCTCGGGATCGAGTAGTTGAACAGGGCGTCGCGCAGTCCGCTCAAAGACTCCGAGAACATGAACAGGGCGAGCACCAGCGGGGCCAGCACGACGCCGATCATGATGGTGATGGCGCCCGCCGAGTGCCGGATGACGGAGCCGAGGACGAGCGAGAGCAGGCCGAGCAGCGCGACGTACAGCGAGATGCCGAGCGTGCCCTTCAGCCACTCCTGGGTGGAGGGGGACCTGGCCCCGCTGAGGATGGAGACGTCCGCGAGGGCGACGAGCAGCACCGACACGAAGGTCACCGAGAAGGCGACGGCGAAGAACACGATGGCCTTCGCCGTGAGCACCCGGCTGCGGGACGGGCAGGCCGTCATCGTCGTCCGGATCATTCCGGTGCCGTACTCGGAGGCGGTGGTCAGCACGCCGAGCGTGATGATGCAGATGCTGCCGAGCAGCAGGCCGAACACGCCGAAGGACAGCGGGTTGTCGCCGGCCAGGCTGTCCTCGGAGGCGTTGGCCTCGACCAGCGCTGCGACCAGCAGACCGATCCCGACGACCAGCACGAGGAAGACGCCGAGCGTCCACATCGTGGAGCGCACCGACCTGATCTTCGTCCACTCCGAGGCGATCGCGTGCCCGAGGTGCGTGCGCACGACGGGGATCGGCGAGGTGTAACCGCCGTACGGCGAACCGGCCACGCCACCCTGCCAGTCGGGTACGGCGGCCTGCGGCATCGGGGGCTGCGGGGTACTCATCGTGCGTCCTCGGGCTTGGTCAGGTCGGCGGGAGCGGCGGACGGGGCGGGGGCCGGGGCAGAGGCCGGGGCGGCGTCCTGCGGCGCGGACGGCTGCGCGGCATCCGTCGGCCGGGCGGGCGGCTGTGGTGGTGCCGGAGTCGTGGAGGCGGCCGGGGCCTGCTGCGGCTCCTGGGACGGCTGAGACGTCGGCTGGGCGTAGGGGCTGGGCCGGCCCGCTGCCGGGGCTCCTGGACCGCCGTAGGGGCCGGCGGGCGGCTGTCCCGCGCCGCCGTAAGGACCCGGCATCGCGAACGGCCGGCCCCCGTGTCCCGGCGGAGGCGGGGCGTACCAGCCGGGCTGGCCCTGGCCGGGGACCGGGATCTGGACCGGGGGCTGGGCGCCGGGCGGGAGGGGCTGCATCAGGCCCTCCTTCTGGTCGATGGTCGAGCGGTAGTCGACCGCGCCCTGCGTCATCCGCATGTACGCCTCCTCCAGCGAGGCCTGATGCGGGGACAGCTCCCACAGCCGTACGTCGGCGTCGTGCGCGATGTCGCTGATGCGCGGGAGCGGCAGTCCCGTGATCCGGAGCGCGCCGTCCTGCTCCGGCAGCACGTGCCCGCCCGCCTCCGTCAGCGCGGACGTCAGCTTCTCGCGCAGCTGCGGCTCGGTGTCCGGAGTCCGCACCCGCGCGAAGTCGGCGGAGTTCGCGGAGATGAAGTCCGTCACGCTCATGTCGGCGAGCAGCTGCCCGCGCCCGATGACGATGAGGTGGTCGGCGGTCAGCGCCATCTCGCTCATCAGATGCGAGGAGACGAAGACCGTACGGCCCTCCGCGGCGAGCGCCTTCATCAGGTTGCGCACCCACAGGATGCCCTCGGGGTCGAGCCCGTTGACCGGCTCGTCGAAGAGCAGCACCTGCGGGTCGCCGAGCAGCGCGGCGGCGATGCCGAGCCGCTGCCCCATGCCGAGCGAGAAGCCCTTGGACCGCCGCTTCGCCACGTCCTGCAGGCCGACCACGCCGAGCACCTCGTCGACCCGGCGGGCCGGGATGCCGGACAGCTGGGCGAGGCACAGCAGGTGGTTGCGGGCCGAGCGGCCGCCGTGCACGGCCTTGGCGTCCAGCAGCGCGCCCACCTGACGGGGGGCGTTCGGCAGCTTGGGGTACGGGTAGCCGCCGATCGTCACCTGCCCCGCCGTGGGGTTGTCCAGCCCGAGGATCATCCGCATCGTCGTCGACTTGCCGGAGCCGTTGGGCCCCAGGAAGCCGGTGACGGCCCCGGGCCGCACCTGGAAGGACAGGTTGTACACAGCGGTCTTGTCGCCGTACCGCTTGGTCAGGCCGACAGCCTCGATCATGCTCCGCACCCATCGAAAGGTTCAGGACAGCGGGGCACACGCCCCCGTAAGGGTTAGGAGGATATCGAGGCGCTGACGGTTCCGCTCAAGAGGAAGTAAAAGGCCGGCCGCCGACCGGCCGCTTTCGGGCGTCCCGTCGGCCCAGGTCAGGCGTCCCGCCGCTGGAGCAGTACGTACCCGCCGGCGAGCGCGGCCACCACCCACAGCGCCATGATCCCGAGCCCGCCCCAGGGGCCGTACGGCGTGTCGTCGTCGATCCTCGGCACCACCTGCATGATCTTGCTGCCCGCCTGGTCGGGCAGATACCGGCCGATCTTCTTGGTCGCCGACACATTCCCCAGGATGTTGGAGATCAGGAAGAAGAACGGCATCAGGATGCCGAGGGACAGCATCGGCGAGCGCAGCATCGCCGCGACGCCCATCGAGAACACCGCGATCAGGGCCATGTAGATCCCGCCGCCGATCACCGCGCGCAGCACGTGCGGGTCGCCGATCGAGGCCCGGTGGGAGCCGAGCATCGCCTGACCGAGGAAGAAGGCGACGAAGCTGGTGACCATGCCGACGGCCAGCGCGAGCCCGGTCGCCACCGAGATCTTGCTGAACAGGAAGGTGCCGCGCTGCGGTACCGCGGCCAGCGAGGTACGGATCATGCCGGTGCTGTACTCGTTGGAGACGACCAGCACCCCGAACACGATCATCGCGAGCTGACCGAGGGTCATGCCGGCGAAGCTGATGAAGGTCGGGTCGAAGGAGAGCCGGTCCTTCGCGCTCATGTTGTCGAACTCGTTCTTCGACAGTGCCGAGATCAGCATGCCGAGGGCGACGGTGACGACCACCGCGAGGGACAGCGTCCACACGGTCGAGGCCACCGACCGGATCTTGGTCCACTCGGACCGTACGACCTGGATCGCGGCCATGCTCAGCTCCTGTTCCAGCCCTCGCCCCACGGCCGGGGCCGGTCGACGGGCGTGTCGGTGTGTGCGTGGTACTCGACCGACTCGGCGGTCAGCTGCATGAACGCCTCCTCCAGGGAGGCCTGCTGAGGGCTCAGCTCGTGCAGCACGATCTGGTGCTGCGCGGCCAGTTCCCCGATCTGCTCGGCCTTGCCGCCGTCCACCTCCAGCGCCCCGCTGCCGGCCTCGACGACCGTCACCCCCGCCTGGTGCAGCACGTCGAGCAGGCGCTCGCGCTGCGGGGTGCGGATGCGGACGTACGACCGCGAGTTGCGCTCGATGAAGTCGGCCATGGACGTGTCGGCGAGCAGCCGGCCCTGCCCGATGACCACGAGGTGGTCGGCGGTCAGCGCCATCTCGCTCATCAGGTGACTCGACACGAAGACCGTCCGCCCCTGCGCGGCGAGGGACTTCATCAGGTTGCGGATCCAGTGGATGCCCTCGGGGTCGAGCCCGTTGACCGGTTCGTCGAACATCAGGATCCGCGGATCGCCCAGCAGCGCGCCCGCGATGCCGAGCCGCTGGCCCATGCCCAGCGAGAACCCCTTGGCCTTCTTCCTCGCGACCGCGGTGAGGCCGACGGTGTCCAGCACCTCGGCCACCCGGCTCTTCGGGATGCCGTTGCTCTGGGCGAGGCAGAGCAGGTGGTTGTAGGCGCTGCGGCCGCCGTGCATGGCCTTGGCGTCCAGCAGGGCGCCGATGTACGTCAGCGGGTCCTTGAGGCGGTCGTAGTGCTTGCCGTCGATCCGTACGTCGCCCGCGGTCGGCCGGTCGAGCCCCAGCATCATCCGCATCGTCGTCGACTTGCCGGCGCCGTTGGGCCCGAGGAAGCCGGTCACGATGCCGGGTCTGACGGTGAAGGTGAGGTTGTCGACCGCCACTTTCTCGCCGTACCGCTTGGTCAGCCCCTCGAGCTCGATCATGCGGCCACGTTAGGACGCCGGTTGGGCGACTGCCACCCGGGCGGGCAAACAGAGGGCGACGCCACGGGCAACGTCCGCCGACCACGCCAAGAGGCCCGCACCTCCGGGGGAGACGGTACGGGCCTCTGAGCGTGCTGCTGATTACCGGGACTGCTGCGCCGGGACCCCGCGGGAGATCGGCTCGTCCTCGGCCGGCGAACCGGCGGCGGCCACGGCCGCACCGGTCAGCGTCGCGAGCATCTCGCGGACGTTCGTCAGCTGAGCGTTGATCGAGTCGCGGCGGTTGGTCAGCGCGGCCAGCTCACGCTCGGATTCCGAACGGATCCGGTCGGCCTTGGCGTTGGCGTCGGCCACGATGTCCTCGGCCTGGCGCTGAGCCGTCTCCACCGTCTGACGGGCGCGGCGCTCGGCGTCGGTGCGCAGCTTCTCCGCCTCCAGGCGCAGCTGCTCGGCGCGGTGCTCGATCTCCGCGAGACGCTTCTCGGCCTTCTGCTGACGCGAGGCCAGGTCACGCTCGGACTGCTCCCGGCGCTTGGCCAGGTTCGTCTCGAAGTCGGCTGCGGCCTGTGCGGCCTTGGCGCGGGTCTCCTCGAAGAGGGCGTCCGCCTCCTCACGCTTGGACTGCGCGTCCTTCTGCGCCTCGGAACGCAGCTGCGACGCGTCACTCTTGGCCTTCTCGACGATCCGGACGCCCTCGTCCTCGGCCTTGGCCTTGCGTTCCGCCGCGAACGATTCCGCGTCGTTGCGGACCTGCTGGGCCGCCGACTCGGCGAGCTCGCGGTGCTGCTCGGCCGCGCGCCTGGCCTCCTCGCGCAGATCCTTGGCCTCTTCCTCGGCGAGGCGCAGGATCTTCTCGACACGCGCGCCGAGACCGGCGTACGACGGCTCCGCGTCGCTTACCTGAGCCTGGGCGTTCTGCGTCTCGAGGTGGAGCTCCTCGATGCGCTTTTCCAGAGCGGTGATGCGGGCGAGAGCGCTGTCACGGTCGGAGACGAGCTTGGAGATGCGTTCGTCCACCTGAGCGCGGTCGTACCCACGCCGCACAAGCTCGAAGCCGTAGGGGGAAGTGTCGCTCATGGGGTTCCTGTCAAATGAGACCGGTGAGGTGATAGGGGGAATCCTAGGGGCCGAAGCGGTGTGTCATCGAGCGGATACGTGTTTGATCTGGAGAATGACACCCCTTTTGAGTGGCTGACCCCGGGACGGCTTGCCAAAAACTTGGTCAAAGGCCCCAGACCGCACCCGAATTGCTGTCGGTCAGCTGTCCGACTAGCCGTCCGACGGCTTACCCGAACGAGGGGCGCCGACCGCCGCGCCCGCCTTGACGCCACCGTCCTTGCCCCCGGCGGGAGCCTCGAAGGACTCCAGTGCCTCCAGCACGTCCTGGACCCGGGAGATCTCGGCGTTGATGTCCTCGCGCCGGCGCACCAGGATCTCCAGCTCGCGCTTGCCCTCCTCGACCGTGGCCTTGGCCTCGCGGATCGCCTCGGCCTTCAGCTCCTCGGCCTCCCGCACGAGCGCCGCCTTCTTCTGCTCGGCCTCCTTCAGCAGGCCCTCGGCCTTCTTCACCGCGGCGATACGGACCTTGCCCGCCTCGGAGTTGGCCTCCGAGACCAGCTCCTTGGCCTTCGCCTGCGCCTTGGCCAGCTGCTCCTCGGCGGCCTTGATGAGCGCGTCGCAGCGGTCGCCGGTCGACTTCATCGTCTCGGCGGCCTCGCGGCGGGCCCGCTCGTGCAGCGCCTCGATCTCGCCCGTGATGCGGTCGCGCAGCTCCTCCGCGCGCTCGCGGATCTGGGTGGCGTCCCGGCGCGCGCCGACCAGCAGCTCGTCCGCGTCCGTACGGGCCTGCTCCACCAGCGAGTTGCCCTCGACCGTCGCCTCGGAGACCAGCCGGTCGGCCTCCGTGCGGGCCGCGCCCACCATCGAGTCGGCCTGCGCCTCCGCGTCGGCGGTGGTCTTGTGGGCCTGCTGCTGTGCCTCCGTCAGCAGCTTGTCCGCCTCGGCCGTGGTCTCCGTGATGAGCGTGTCGACCTGCTCGGCCACGTCCTGGCGCCGCTTGTTGGCCTCCCTGCGCACCTCGTCGAGCGTCCGCTCGGCCTCCTCGCGCGCGGAGTTGACCAGCCGCTCGGCCTCCGCCGCCGCCTCGGACCTGACCCGCTCGGACTCGCCGCGGATCCGCTCGGCGTGCCGCTGGGCCGCGCCGACCGTCTCCGCGGCCTCGGCGCGCAGCCGCTCCGCTTCCCCGGTGGCGTCCGCGAGCAGGTTCTCCGCCTTGGCGACCGCCTCGGCCCGCACCCGCTCGGCCTCAGTGACCGTGTCATTGCGCAGCCGGTCGGTGTCGCGGATCGTCTCCGTGGTGAGCCGCTCGGCCTCGTTGCGGGCCTCGGTGATCAGGGTGTCGGCCTGCGTCGCCGCGTCCGAACGGATGCGGTTGGCGTCCTCACGGGCGTCCGCCCGGGTGCGCGCGGCCGCCTGCTCGGCCTCGGCGAGGGCGTCGGAAGCCTCCGTACGCACCCGCTGGGCGTGCTCCGCCGTCTCCGAGCGCAGCCGCTCCGCCTCCGCGATCGCCTCGCCGACGGTCCGCTCGGCCAGCGCCTTCGCCGCGTCCGTCTCCTCGGCCGCCTCGCGCCGGATGCGGCCCGCGTCCTCGCTGGCCCGCTCCCGCTCGGCGTACGCGTCGGCGCGGACCCGGTCCGCCTCCTCCTGCGCCTCGCGCCGGGTGCGGTCGGCCGCGTGCTCGGCGGCGCTGCGCAGCCCGGTGATCTCCTCCTGGGCCTGCTCGTGCAGCCCGGCCACCGAGTCCCGTACCTGCTGGGCGTGCTGCTCGGCCGCCGACACCATCTCGTTGGCGCGCCGGTCGGCCTCCTCGACCAGCCGGACCGCCTCGGCCTGCGCCTCCTCGACCCGGTTGCGGGCGGAGGCCAGCAGCTCCTCGCTCTGCTCGCGGGCCCGCTCACGCTCCTGGTCGGCCTCGGCCCGCGCGGCACCGAGGGTGTCCTCGGCCTCGCGCCGGCGCCGGTTGGCCTCCTCCTGCGCGGCGGCCAGCGTCTCCGAGGCCTCCGCGCCCAGCCGCTCGGCCGCGGCCAGTGCCTCTGCCCGCATCCGGTCGGCCGCGTCCTGCGCCTCCGACTTCAGCCGCTCCGCCTCGGCCGCCGCCTCCGAACGCAGCCGTACGGCGATGGCCTCGCCCTCGGCGCGCGAGGCGGACGCGTCCGACGCGGCCTCGTCCCGGAGGCGTTCGGCCTCCGCCTCGGCCTGCTGCTGCAGCGTACGGATGCGCTCGGCGGCCTCGGCGCGCAGCCGCTCCGTCTCCTCGGCGGTCTCCCGGCGGATCCGGGACGCCTCCTCGCGGGCGTCGGTCAGCGCCTGCTCGGCGGCGGCCAGGCGCTCCTCGGCCTCCGTGTGCAGCCGCGTCAGCTCGGCGGCGGCCTCCGCCCGGCGGGCCTCTATCGCCCGCTCGGTCTCCTCGCGCAGCTCGAGCGCGGCCCGCTCGGCGTCGGCCTTGATGCCCTCGGCCTGCTCGACGACCTCCTCGCGGTGCCGCTCGGCCTCCTGGCGGGTGCGCTGCAGGGTCTCCTCGGCCTGCCGGCGCAGCGTGGTCGCCCGCTCGATGGCCTCCGTACGGACCTTCTCGCTGTCGGTGGTGGCCTTCTGGCGCAGCTCGTCCGCGTCCTGCCGGGCCTTCGACAGCAGCTCCTCGGCGGTCTTGGCCGCCTCCTCGATCTGCGCCACGGCCTCCTTGCGGGCCTCCGCGCGGATCTTCTCGCCCTCCGCGACCGCGTCGGCGCGCAGCTGCTCGGCCTCGCCGCGCAGCCGGCGGGCCTCCTCCTGCAGCTCGACCGTCTTGGCGCGGTACTCCTTGGTGTCGTCCTTGGCGGCGCCCTTGAGCTGCTCGGCCAGGTCGTGCGCCTCGGCGCGCAGCCGGTCCGCCTCGGCCTCGGCCTCGGAACGGATCCGCTCGGCCTCCTCGGCCGCCGCCTTGGTGGTGTTCCGCGCGTCCTCCTGCGCCCTGTTGAGGACGTCCTCGGCCGTCTTGGCCGCCTTGGACAGCTGGGTCGCGCTCTCCTCGGCGGTGATCGTGCGGGCCTTCTCGGAGGCCTCGGCGACGATCCGCTCGGCCTCGGCGCGGGCGTCCGCGACGGCCTGCTCGGCGTCCGCCTTGGTGGCCTCCGCCTCCTTGGTGGCCTCGCTGACCAGCCGGGCGACCTGCTCCTTCGCCGTGCGCGTGCGCTGCTCGTTGGCCGACTCGGCGCTCGACAGGGCCTTCTCGGCCTGTGCGGTGGCCTCGGTGACCAGTTTGTCGGCCTCGGCCTGCGCCTTGCGCAGCGCCTCCTCGGCCTCCGCCATGCGCTGTTCGGCGGCCCGGCTCAGCTCCTGTGCCTGACGGCGGGCGCTGTCGGACTCGGTGGCGGTCGAGGAGCGCAGCTGCTCGGCGTGGTCGGTGGCCTCCTGGGCCTGCGTGGAGGCGGCGTTCAGCAGCCGCTCGGCGTCGGTGCGGGCCCGGCGCAGGATCTGCTCGGCCTCCGCGCGGGCCGCCTCGGCGTCGGTCTGCAGCCGCTCGCGGGCCTCCCGGGTCAGCCGCTCGGCCTCCGCGCGGGCGGCCGCCATGGCCTGCTCGGCCTCGGCACGGGACTCCTCCAGCAGCCGGCGCGCCTGGGCCTCCGTACGGGCGCGCAGCTGTTCCGCCCACGCCACGTTCTCGTTGACGTGCGACTCGACGGTCTGCCGGCGCTCGGCGAGCTCCTGGTCCAGCTGCTGACGGCGGGTGACCGCCTCCTGGTGCAGCTCCGCCTGCAGCCGCGCGGCCTGCTCGGCGTGCTCCTGCAGGATGCGCTGGGTCTGCGCCCTCGCCTGGCTCAGCTCGCGCTCGGCGTCCTGGCGCAGCTGGTCGGCCTGGATCTGGGCGTTGCGCAGCAACTGCTCGGCCTGGTAGCCGAGGTCGCCGCCGCCGAAGTCGGGGCGGGACATGATGGTGCGGCGCGCCTCGTGCAGCTTGGCGCGCAGCACCTCGACCTGGTAGCCGAGGTCCTCGGCGTGCTGGATCGCCTTCTCCCGCTCGGTCTTCAGCCGATCCATCTCGGCCTCGAACCGAGAGAGGTGGTCGACGTCAGCCGCCGGCTCTCGCTCCTGGCGTTCGTAGCCCCGCACTGCGCGGTCCCATCCGTCCCCTGGTCGCAGGTCTGCCCATACGAGCTCCGTCCTCCGCCGAACGGGGCCCCCGGGGAATGGTGTCAGATCAACGGCGGAGCATGGGCTGCTGCCCCGACGCTCGCCCCCCGAAACCCGGACCCCGGCGTGCGGCCACCCCTCGCTCGGGAGCGACCGCCCCCAACCCTACCGGCCCCTCTGTACGAGGGTCAGTGCTCAGGTGACTCAACAGACGCCGAAGTGACCAGTTCTGTCAGTACGCCATGGCAATCCTTGGGATGCAGGAACGTGATCCGTGACCCCATGGAGCCACGTCGCGGCTCTTCGTACAGCACGCGCACGCCCTTGTCCTTGATGTCGGCGGCGTCGGCGTCCACGTCCGCGGTGCCGAAGGCGATGTGGTGGACACCCTCGCCGTTCTTGTCGAGCCACTTCGCGACGGTCGAGTCCGGCCGCGTCGGCTCGAGAAGCTGCAGGTAGGAGGCACCGCCGTCGGAGGTCTCGTTGATCTTGAGCATGGCCTCGCGGACGCCCTGCTCCTCGTTGACCTCGGAGTGGAACACCTCGAAGCCGTATGTGGCCCGGTAGAACTCGACGGTCTTGTCGAGGTCGAAGCAGGCGATCCCGATGTGGTCGATTCGCGTCAGCATGTTTGTCAGTGCAGCGCGCTTCGGATGGTTACGCAACGTGCGCGCGATCACACCGACGGCCCGATGACGGCACGGAGTGCCACTCAGTACCTTTGAGGTAAACCCTCGTTCACTCCTCGGCAGTGCAGCCGGTAAGGGGATCGCAGCTCATGTCTGGATCGAACAGCACGACCTCGGTGATCGTCGCGGGCGCCCGTACGCCCATGGGGCGGTTGCTGGGCTCGCTGAAGTCCTTCTCCGGAGCCGACCTCGGCGGCTTCGCGATCAAGGCCGCCCTCGACCGTGCGGGGATCGGTGGCGACCAGGTGCAGTACGTCATCATGGGCCAGGTGCTCCAGGCCGGGGCGGGGCAGATCCCGGCACGCCAGGCCGCCGTGAAGGCGGGCATCCCGATGAGCGTCCCGGCGCTCACCATCAACAAGGTGTGTCTGTCCGGCCTCGACGCCATCGCTCTCGCCGACCAGCTGATCCGCGCCGGCGAGTTCGACGTGATCGTCGCGGGCGGCCAGGAGTCCATGACCAACGCCCCGCACCTGCTGCCGAAGTCCCGCGAGGGCTTCAAGTACGGCGCGATCGAGATGCTCGACGCCATGGCGTACGACGGCCTGACCGACCCCTGGGAGAACATCCCGATGGGCCAGTCCACCGAGAAGCACAACACCCGCCTCGGCATCCAGCGCCCCGAGCAGGACGAGATCGCCGCGCTGTCCCACCAGCGCGCCGCCGCCGCCCAGAAGAACGGCGTCTTCGAGGCCGAGATCACCCCGGTCGAGATCCCGCAGCGCAAGGGCGAGCCGGTCGTCTTCAGCAAGGACGAGGGCATCCGCGCCGACACCACCGTGGAGTCCCTGGGCAAGCTGCGCCCGGCGTTCACCAAGGACGGCACGATCACCGCCGGCACCTCCTCGCAGATCTCGGACGGCGCGGCGGCCGTCGTCGTGATGAGCAAGGCCAAGGCGCAGGAGCTGGGCCTCGCGTGGATCGCCGAGATCGGCGCCCACGGCAATGTCGCCGGGCCGGACAACAGCCTGCAGTCCCAGCCGTCCAACGCGATCCTGCACGCCCTGAAGAAGGAGGGCCTGGGGGTCGAGGACCTGGACCTCATCGAGATCAACGAGGCCTTCGCGGCCGTCGCGGTCCAGTCAATGAAGGACCTCGGCGTGTCCACGGAAAAGGTGAACGTCAACGGCGGGGCGATCGCCCTGGGCCACCCCATCGGCATGTCCGGCGCCCGGCTCGTCCTGCACCTGGCCCTGGAGCTCAAGCGCCGGGGCGGCGGTGTCGGCGCGGCCGCGCTGTGCGGCGGCGGCGGTCAGGGTGACGCCCTGATCGTGCGGGTACCCAAGGCCTGAGACCCTCCTTCGTACGTATCTGTCGTACGTGCCTTCCTGAACGGAGCTGTGATGCAGGACGTCTCCACACTCGTCGCCCAGGCGAGGGAGGGCCGGCCGCGTGCCGTGGCCCGGCTGATCTCCCTGGTGGAGGGGGCGTCCCCGCAGCTGCGGGAGGTCATGGAGACCCTGGCCCCGCTGACGGGCAACGCGTACGTGGTCGGTCTGACCGGCTCGCCCGGCGTGGGCAAGTCGACCTCCACGTCCGCGCTCGTCACCGCGTACCGCAAGCAGGGCAGGCGGGTCGGCGTCCTGGCCGTCGACCCGTCGTCCCCGTTCTCCGGCGGTGCCCTGCTGGGCGACCGCGTCCGGATGTCGGAGCACGCCTCCGACCCCGGCGTCTACATCCGCTCCATGGCCACCCGCGGCCATCTGGGCGGCCTCGCCTGGGCCGCCCCGCAGGCGATCCGCGTGCTCGACGCGGCGGGCTGCGACGTGATCCTCGTCGAGACGGTGGGCGTGGGCCAGTCGGAGGTCGAGATCGCCTCCCAGGCCGACACGTCGGTGGTGCTGCTGGCGCCGGGCATGGGCGACGGCATCCAGGCGGCGAAGGCCGGGATCCTGGAGATCGGTGACGTGTACGTCGTCAACAAGGCCGACCGCGACGGCGCCGACGCCACCGCCCGCGAGCTGAACCACATGCTGGGCCTTGGCGAGTCCCGCGGTCCGGGCGACTGGCGCCCGCCGATCGTCAAGACGGTCGCCGCCCGCTCGGAGGGCGTCGACGAGGTCGTGGAGGCGCTGGAGAAGCACCGCGCCTGGATGGAGGAGCGGGGCGTGCTGGCCGAGCGCCGGCTGGCCCGTGCGGCCCGCGAGGTGGAGACCATCGCCGTGACCACCCTGCGCGAACGCATCGGCGACCTGCACGGCGACCGCCGGCTCAGCGCGCTGGCGGAACGGATCGTCGGCGGGGAGCTGGACCCCTACCGCGCCGCGGACGAGCTGGTGGCGGGTCTGACGGAGAGCTGACCCCGGCTCGAAATCCCATGGCGACCCCCACCCCACGCTGTTAAGTTGCCCGCATGTTCCTCCTCTTGGCATAGGGCCCGCCCCGGCCCGCGCCGACCGTGAAGCACGGTCCGCGCGGCGATCAGGCGTCCCCTTTCCGCCTCGTCGAGTCGAGGAACTCCCGTGTCTTCCACGCCCGTCGGGCGGCGGCCGTCGTACGCCGTCGTCCTCCGTGTCCCGCATGCCCGCCGCACCTTCGCCTTCGCCCTGCTCGGCCGGCTGTCGTACGGCGTCGTGCCGCTGTCCGTGATGCTCGCCGTGACCCGGGCCACCGGGTCCTACGCGGTGGCGGGCACCGTCATGGCGCTCTTCGGCGGCACCAGCGTCTTCCTGTCGCCCGCGAGGGCGGCCCTGATCGACCGGTACGGCCCCCGCGGGGCTCTGGTGCCGATGACGGCCGTCTATGCGTCGCTCCTGGGGCTCCTGACCGTGCTGGTCCGGCGCCCCGGCGTCCCCGCCCTCGCCCTCGGCGCCGTGACCGCCGCGGCGGGTGCCTGCACCCCGCCGCTGGGCCCGACCATGCGCGCGGTGTGGACCCGCCTCGCCCCGGACCGGGCACTGCTCCAGCGCGCCTACAGCCTCGACGGGGTCGCCGAGGAACTCCTCTTCGTCTCGGGCCCGTTGCTGGTGGGCCTCCTGGTGGGCGCGAGCTCGCCGGCGACCGCGATCGCCGTCGGAACCACCCTGATGCTGGCAGGCACGGCGGGTTTCGTGACCTCACCGGCGGTACGGGCACCGGGGCCCGCCGAGAAAACCGCAGCCGACGGGGCGAGCGCATCGCGCGAGGAACGCCGTCAGCCCGCAAGGAGGCGTGCCGTCCTGCGCGGGATCCTCCAGCCCGTCGTCGGGGCCGTCGGTGTGGGGCTCGCTCTCGGTGTGGTGGATCTGGTGGTCGTCGCCTTCGCCGAGCAGCGTGGTCAGGGGGACGACGCCGTGGCCTGGACGCTGGCGGCGCTCTCGGGCGGGAGTGCCGTCGGGGGGCTGCTCAACGGGGCCGTGGCATGGCGCGTCCCGGCGCGGATGCGGTTGCCGTTCACCGCCGTCGGGCTGGGGCTGGCGCTGCTCGGGGCCGGGTTCGCGGACGGGCTCGGCACGCTCGCCGCCGTGCTCGCGGTCTCCGGGTTCTTCGTCGCGCCCGCGCTGACCACCGCCTATCTCGTCGCCGACGAGGCGGCCGCGCCCGAGGCGCGGGTGCGGGCCGGCGCCTGGGTCAACACCGGTGTCAACGCGGGCAGTACGGCCGGTGCGGCCGCCGCCGGGCTCCTGCTGGGCGGCCTGCCGACGGCACTGTGCTTCGCGGCGGCCGGTGCGACGGCGCTCCTGACCGCCCTGGCCACGTCGAGGGGCGCCGTCCGGACCCGGCGGGACACGCCCAGCACGCTGCCGCAGCGCGACGCCGAGGAGGAGCGCACGCATGCCCTGTGACGCCCCGCGTCCACGGTCCGCGAGACGCCGGCAGGCGGAACCCCGCACTGGGTGCCGCCTGCCGTGCGTCCCGTCGGTCAGGGGCGCCCCCGCTGCCCGCGCAGGTGTTCCGCGATGGGCTTCAGGGCCTTGTCGAGCTCCGACAGGGCCTCGGGGGACAGCAGGTCGATGAAGTGCCGCCGCACGGACGCCACATGATGGGGCGCGACCTTCTGCATCGTCTCCATGCCGTGCTCGGTCAGCACCGCGTAGAGGCCGCGCCGGTCGGACTCGCAGTTCTCGCGCCGGACCAGGTTGGCGTTCTCCATACGGGTGATCTGGTGGGAGAGGCGGCTCTTGGACTGGAGGGTGGCGGACGCGAGGTCGCTCATTCGCATCCGTACGTCCTCCGACTCGGAGAGGTTCACCAGGATCTCGTAGTCGTTCATCGTCAGCCCGAACGGCTGAAGGTCCCTCTCGAGCTGGTACGTCAACAGCCTGTTGACCTCCAGGTGGGTGCGCCAGGCGCACTGCTCCGCATCGGTCAGCCAGCGCGTGGCCGTCTCGGTCTCCATGAATGAAGTCTACCTAAAAGGTTGAAAGGCGAACTAGTGAGGGTTGTGTGGCGCCGTGCACGCGTTCGACGTCACACTCCGCAGACTACCGCTCACAGCCCGAAGCGACGCTGGAGGTCACCCAGCTGTCCGGGAAGGCGCGGTGCGCCTGCCTGCTGTGAGGGGCCTGTGAAGCCCCCGCCGCCACCGGGTACCCCCGGCTCGTGCGGAACCGCTCCCGTGGCCTGCTCGGCCATCAGGGTCTCGGACGACTGGAGCAGGACCGTGCCCGCCCCGACGAACTCGAACTGGTGCTCCTCCCCGGAGGCCCCGCCGAGGCCCGTCATCGCACGTAGACCGCCCATGACGCCCGTCATGTAGCCATGGTCGTAGTGATGGCACGGTGACGGGCAGTCGGCCCACCCGACGAGCGCCTGAGGGTCCACCCGGATCGGGGGTTCCATGAACACCACCGGACCGTTAGATGCAGCCACGAACTTTCCGGTTCCGATGAGCGTGAGAAAGCCCGGGACGATCGACTGCTTGAGCGCGAGACTTGGCTGAAAAGCGAGGAGGTTGCCCGAGCGAATGGTCAGGTTGCCGTCGTCCAGGTCGTAGGAATTGACGTCGAAGGCCCGGTCGGCGAGGAGCATCTTGCCCGAGCCCTCCGCCACGACCCAGTCGCTCGCGTGCAGAGGCGAATGGAAGGACGTACGGACAAGTCGGTCGAGCCGGCCGTGCCCGACGCCGTTGAACTCCATCTGCCCGTAGTAGGCGATCATCTTCCCCTTCTGCAGGAACCACTGGCTCCCCTTGAGCTCCACGCAGAAGGTGTACTTGTTGACGTTGTCGTCGACCGGCAGTGTCATCGGGTCGTAGACCGTCGGGCCGCCGCCCGGAGCCCCGTACATGCTCACAGCTTCTCCTCCGAGGCCTGGACGTAGACCACGCCGTTGCCGCTGAGCTCCAGCTGGAAGGCCTCGCCGGAGCCCCGGCCCACCATGTCGCGCCAGCCCAGGGCGGTCGACAGCTTGTTGCGGACGTCGCCGTGGTGGGCGACGTAGGCCTGCGGGTCGACATGCACGGCACGCCCCGGAGTGATCGGCACCTCGAAGACACCGCCGTGGGCCATCACCGCGACCGAGCCGACGCCCTGCAGGGTGGTCGTGAACAGGCCCTGGCCGGTGACCTGGCCCCGCACCATGCCCATGACCCCGCCCTGCGAGCCCATGAACATCGTGCCCTGGCGCAGTGTGCCCTCGAAGGCCAGCAGCCGGTCCGCCTCCACGTACAGCGTGTCGCCGGTGAGGTTGATGACCTGCACATGGTGGCCGCCGTGCCCGAACATCACCGTGCCGCTGCCCTCGACGCTCATCAGGGGTGTCGCCTCATTGGCGATCCGCCGCCCGATCATCGACATGACCCCGCCCTGCCCGCCCTGGATGTTGGGCGTGAAGGACACGTCGCCCTTGTAGGCGAGCATCGCGCCGCGCTGACTGAACAGCCGCTGCCCCGGCACCACCGTGGCCTCGATCATCTTGGAGTTGATCTCACGGAAGGCCACGTCACACATCCCCCGCGATCGTGTTCCGCTCACTCGGCTGCACGTACACCAGCCCGTCCCCCTCGAACCTGATCTGGAAGGCCTCGCCGCCGCCTTCCCCGAAAAAGGTGCGGAAGGTCACACCGGACTGGAACGACTGCCGCAGATTCCCCTGATGGGCGATGTAGGCGCCCGGATCGACGATCAGCGGGTACTGGGCGCTCACCCGCAGCACCACGGCCGGCCCGTCCGACATGATCGCCGCCTGTCCGTGCCCCTCGACGGTCGTCGTGAACAGCCCGTTGCCCTGCGAGGCGCCCCGCAGCCCCGTGAAGGTGGTCCCCGTCCGCAGCCCGGCGTCGGTCGCCAGCAGATTGCTCGACTCCACGAACAGCTTGTCCCCCTGGAGGCTGACGAGATTGATCTCCGAAGCCCGGTCGGCGAACCAGCAGGTCCCCTGCCCGCGCACCTCCATCACGGTCATCTGCTCACCGGTGAGCCGCCGCGTCACCATGCCCCGCAGGCCCTCACCCCCACCACTCAGCTTCTTGAAGGCCATCTGCCCGTCGTACGCGACCATCGAGCCGTTCTTCGCCTTCACGGCGTCCCCGGTCATGTCGACGGCGAGCACCTTGCTTCCTTGAAGTCGGAACATCGCCACGCTGCGAAGGTAGCCGCACGGCGGGTGGACGGAACAGATCCCGCGGGTGGAGAGGGACCCTGAGCGCACCCCTAGGGGCAGTGTTTGTCACAATGGGCGAACGCTTGTGCTTCCGTTCACAAAGAGCGACCTGTCTCCCACCGAAGGTGACCCGTGGACCTCAAGACCGCCACCGCCATCCGCCGCCTGCGGCTCGTCTCGGCCCCCGAGGCCGTGTCCTTCCTGCTCCTGCTGGTCTGCTCGGTGCTGAAGCGGACCACGGACTTCAACGCGGTGCCGGTCATGGGCATGGTCCACGGCGTCCTGTTCATCCTGTACGTGATCTTCTGGGCCGACGCCTGGAACCGCACCAAGTGGCCGCTGAAGACCGGCGCCCTCTACTTCGTCCTCTCGGTCCTGCCGACCGGCGGCTTCTTCGCCGAGCGCAAGCTGAAGCGGGCCGCCGAGGACGAGGTCATCGCCTCGCGCGCCCGCAAGGAAGGGATCGTGAACGCATGATCGTCGCCTTCTCCGTGACACCGCTCGGCGTCGGCGAGGACGTGGGGGAGTACGTGGCCGACGCCGTCCGGATCGTCCGCGAATCCGGCCTCCCCAACCGCACCGACGCGATGTTCACGTCGATCGAGGGCGAGTGGGACGAGGTCATGGACGTCGTCAAACGCGCGGTCGCCGCCGTTGAAGAGAGAGCACCGCGCGTCTCCCTGGTCCTCAAGGCGGACATCCGCCCCGGAGTGACGGACGGCCTGACGTCCAAAGTCGAAACGGTGGAACGACACCTCTCCCGCTGACACCAGCAAACCCCGGCCGCCCGCGGCCGGGGTTTTCTCGTACCCCCGTTTGAGCGATCGCTCAAAACCCGCTACATTCACCCCCAAGCAGCTTGAGCACTCGCTCAAACTCCTTGCTGACCTGGGGGATTCACATGGGCCACACCGGCCTCTACATAGAGGCACGCATCCGCGCCGACCTGGACGACCTCTGGACCCGCACACAGGACCCCGCCCAGCACCAGCGCTGGGACCTCCGCTTCACCGAGATCATCTACCTCCCCCGCGAAGAGGGCGAGCCGCAGCGCTTCCGGTACGCCACGCGCATAGGGCCGTTCCTCACGGTCGCCGGAACCGGGGTGTCGGCCGGCGAGCGCGAACGCCCGGACGGCACCCGCACCTCCGCCCTCCGCTTCTCCGCGCCGCACCCCCTCTCCCTCCTCGCCGAGGGCAGCGGTTACTGGCGCTACGTCCCCGACGGCGACGGCGTCCGCTTCCTCACGGGCTACGACTACCGCCCGCGTTGGGGCCGCCTGGGCGCCACCGCCGACCGCCTCCTCTTCCGCCCCCTGATGGGCTGGGCGACGGCCTGGTCCTTCGACCGGCTGCGGCTCTGGCTGGAGCGGGGCGTCACCCCGGAGCGAGCCCTGGCCAACTGGCTCACGGAGCTGGTGGTCCGCACCCTCGTGATCACAATCGCCTGCACGGCCCTCGCCCCCGCCGCCTCCCTCCCCCTCCTCGGCCCCTTCACGGCGTCACTGGCCTACCTCTGCCCGCTCCTCCTCACCGTCGCCGTCTGCGTGGCCCTCTTCAAAGCGCCCCTGCCCTGCACCCCGGCCGCCCGCCGCTGCCTGCGCACCCCGCCCACCCGCATCCGGGCGCCCCGCGTCCTGCGCACCCTGGAGAACCCGCGATGACCTCGATCTTCCGCACCGTGATGGGCGCCGACTTCGACCGCCTGCACCCCCAGCTCCAGCGCCGTTTCTCCGTCGGCCTGACCAGCGGCGAGGCCTGCACGGGCAGGGGAGTGATGGACCGCGTCTGGCACGGCGGAGCCTTCGTCAGACCGTTCCTGGCCCTGGGCGCCACCCGCAACATCCTGATCCCCACCCCTGGCCGCAACGTCCCTTTCACGATCGAGAACGTCCCGTACCCGGACACATTCGGCCGTGAGACGGTTACCTTCGTGCGCACCTTCGACCTGCCGGGCCGCCCTCGCCGCTTCGACGCCCAGATGGTGCTCAGCCCCAAGGGCGACCGCGTCCTCGACTACCTCGGCACCCACCAGCACCTGGCCAGCGAACTCCACTTCCACGCCGAGCCCGACGGCTCCCTCCTCATCCGCTCCGGAGAACACCGCTTCCGCGAGGGCGCCATAGACCTACGGGTGCCCGAACTGATCGGCGCCACAGCGGAGGTCCGGGAGTCGTACGACGAGGCAGAAAACCGCTTCCGCATCCAAGTCCGCGTGGTCAACCGCTACTTCGGCCCCCTCTTCGGCTACGAGGGCTCCTTCCGGGCGACGTACACCGACATCCGCACCTGCGGGGTCCGCCCCGGTCTGCGCCCGGTCCGCGAGGAGTCCCGCGCGTGAGCCCCGAGACGACGAAGACCAAACTCCTGGAAGGCGCCCTGCGCGTCCTGACCGACCAGGGCATCGCCAAGACCTCCGCCCGCACCATCGCGACCGAGGCCGGAGTCAACCAGGCCCTGGTCTTCTACCACTTCGGCTCGGTCGACGAACTCCTGGCCCAGGCATGCCGATACGGCGCCGAACAGACAGTGGCCCGCTACCGCACCCGCCTGTCCGAGGTCGGCTCCCTCTCCGAACTCCTCACCGTGGGACGGCAGATGCACGAGGAGGAGCGCGCCCACGGCCACGTGGCCCTCCTCGGCCAACTCCTGGCCGGCGCCCAGACCCACACCACCCTCGGCCCCGCCACCGCGGCCGGCCTCCAACTCTGGATCGACGAAATAGAGAAGGTCCTGACCCGGGTCCTCGCACAGACACCGTTCGGCGAGTTCGCCGACCCACGCGGCCTCGCCCGCGCCGTGGCAGCGTCCTTCGTGGGCATCGAGCTGTACGAGGGAGTGGACGAAACCGGCGCACACGCGGCCCTGGACGCCCTGCAGCAACTGGGCTCCCTCATCGCCGCACTGGAAGACCTGGGCCCGGTCGCCCAACGCGCGGTCCGCCTCCACCTACGCCGACGGACCTGAGGTCGCCGACGGGGGCTCCGCACGAGGCCGCAGGGCGGCTGCGGGCCCGTCGTGCCCGCTCGCGCAGTTCCCCGCGCCCCTGAGGGGCGCGTCGCAGCCGCCGTACGTGCGAAGGGGACGGGGTGGGGGGTGTCCGCCCGCAGTGTCGGGCGTCAAAAGACAGCACCGCATGACCAACAGCACCGCCCGACCGAGGACGGACACCCCCCACCCCGGCCCCGACCCACAACCGAACCGAAGGCGCTACGCCCACCCCCACCGAACCCGCACAGGCGCCGCAGGCATTGAACCTCAGCCACCCCCCGACACCAGCGCGATCCCCAACGGCGTCCGCTCGTACAGCACCTGATGCCCGTACCGCCGCGCGGTCAGCAGCCCGGCATCCCGCAGCAGCGTCAGATGCGCGGAGACGGATGACGGCGCGAGACCGAGCCGATGAGCCAACGCCCCCGTGGCCGCCGGTTCCTCCAGCGCCGCCAGCACAGCCGCCCGCCCCCGCCCCAACAGCCGTACAAGAACATCGCCGGCCGCATCCGCACGCTCCGCCCACAGCCCCCCGATACCCCGGGCCGGATAGGCCAACGTCGGCTGCCACGGCGGCTCGAACGTGCTCACGACGTCCGGCCAGATGAAAACGCTGGGCAGCAGAACGAGCCCCTGCCCGGCCAACCGCCGCTCGTGCTCGAGCCGCATGTCCACCGTGAGCGTCCCCGCCCGCCAGCCGAACCGCCGGTTGATCTCCGGCAGCAGCCCACCCAGCCCCACCTCGGCCAACCGACGCGAGTGAAAGGCGATGTCGGCCTCCAACAAGGTTCGCAGCCGAGGCCAGTCCGGCGCGACCAGCCTGCGCCAGACGCCCTCCATCGCGTCGGACAGCTCCTCCACCATCCCCACCGGATCCCGCAGCCACCGCCGAGCCTGCGGCAGCTCCAACGCACCGGGCGTGTCCGCGAGCGACCTGGCCGTGTCCTCCCGGGCCGCCTCGGGATCACTGGCCCGCACGGCGGCGATCTCCTCCTCGAACGAGGCGGCGGGCCCGATCGGCGGCGGACACAGCCAGTCGGGACAGTGGCCCGGCTGCGGCATCAGCAGCCACAGATCACTCAGATCCAACGATTCCACGGCGTCCCCCATCCGCCGCAGCCAACGCGCGTGATACCCGTGCCGCTCGGGCCGCTTCAGCATGCGCACGACCTCCTGCGTCTCCCACAGCGGCGACACGGCGAACCGACACCGCAGGAAGTCGTCCTCCCCGAAATACAACCGCGACGGCATGACATCTCCCCCAACATTCGGCAGCAACCGAATCTCTAGGATGCCCCGCTCCTCACCCGCACGCTGCGGCCATGCCCGCGCCACCCCAACACGCACCCTCCACCGGCTACAGCACCGTCTTCGCCATCCCCGAATTCCGAGCCGTCTTCGCAGCCCACGCCCTCTCCCTCCTCGGCGTGATCATCAGCGAGATCTCACTCTCCGTCCTGGTCTACGACCTCACCGGCTCGCCCCTCATCAGCGCCCTGACCTTCGCCCTAGGCTTCCTGCCCTACGCCGTCGGCGGCACGCTCCTCGCAGGCATGGCCGACCGCTTCCCCGCTCGCCGAGTCCTCGTGACCTGCGACCTGCTGTGCGCGGCATGCGTCGCGCCGATGGTGATACCGGGCACCCACATCGCCGTACTCCTGGCCCTCCGCTGCTGCCTGGCGCTCGTGTCCCCGGTCTTCCAGGGCACCAGGACGGCCACCCTGGCGGACATCCTGGGCGACGGCGACCGCTTCGTCCTCGGCCGCTCCCTGCTGCGGATCGTGTCGCAGAGCGCGCTGATGATCGGATACGGCCTGGGCGGCCTGCTCCTGATCGCCGTGTCACCGCGCCACGCCCTCCTCATCACGGTGACGACGTTCTGCGCGTCCGCCGCACTGCTCCGCTACGGCACCCACCACCGCCCACCCCGCTTCAGAACCGCTGCCCCCCTGATGAGCGATTCACTGAAGGGCGCCCGCCAAGTCCTGGCCAACCCCCGCACCCGCTCCCTGCTCCTGCTCTTCTGGCTCCCCCCGATGTTCGCCGTGACCCCGGAGGCCCTCGCGGCCCCCTACGCCCACGACCTCTCCGCCGGTTCGGTCGCCCTCGGCCTCCTCATGTGCGCGCTCCCGATCGGTACGATCGCCGGCGAGCTCTACGCAGGCTCGCGTCTGCGCCCCGCGACGAGGGAACGCATCGCCCTGCCCCTGGTCACCGTGACCCTCCTCCCGTACCTCGGCTACGCCCTCCACCCGGGCCTCGCCGTCTCCCTCCTCCTGCTCCTGGTCTCCGGTGCGGGATCGGCGTACACGCTGGGCCTGGACCAGTGGTTCGTACGCGCCGTGCCCGAGGAACTACGAGGCCGGGCGATGACGCTGCTCACGGCCGGGCTGATGACGGTCCAAGGGCTGGGCATGGCCCTGGCGGGGGTCGCGGCGGAATACGCCGGAGTGGCCGCGACGGTCGCCGGCGCCGGCGCCCTCGGCACGCTCACGTGTGTCGTCCTGGCGGTGCAAGCCCGCGCGACCGAAAGGCGAGACGGGGCTGACCACCATGTGACCGGCCGGTAAGGTCAGTGGCGTGCCGAAGCCGCTCAGTCTCCCCTTCGATCCCATCGCCCGCGCCGACGAACTGTGGAAGCGGCGCTGGGGCAACGTGCCGTCGATGGCGGCCATCACCTCGATCATGCGCGCGCACCAGATCCTGCTCGCCGAGGTGGACGCGGTGGTCAAGCCGTACGGACTGACGTTCGCGCGGTACGAGGCGCTGGTGCTGCTCACCTTCTCCAAGGAGGGCGAGCTGACCATGTCGAAGATCGGCGAGCGGCTCCAGGTGCACCCCACGTCGGTGACGAACACGGTCGACCGTCTGGTCAGGTCCGGCCTGGTCGCCAAGCGTCCCAACCCGAACGACGGCCGTGGCACCCTCGCCTCCATCACCGACAAGGGCCGCGAGGTCGTCGAGGCCGCGACCCGTGACCTGATGGCCATGGACTTCGGCCTCGGTGTCTACGACGCGGAGGAGTGCGCCGAGATCTTCGCGATGCTCCGCCCGCTACGGGTGGCGGCGAACGATTTCGACGAGGACTGACGAGGACTGACGAGGACTGACTAGGACCGACCCGGACCAAGATCTCCCGGAACGGGCGGTTACGCTCGACGTCATGAAGAAGAGCGTGCTGACCCGCTACCGCGTCATGGCCTATGTCACCGGTGTGCTGCTGGTCCTGCTGACCCTGGGCGTGATCGCCAAGTACGGGCTTCACGTGGACGGCGCCGACAAGTTCACCACCGTCATCGGCATCGCCCATGGCTGGCTCTACGTCGTCTACCTGGTCTTCGCCTTCGACCTGGGTTCCAAGGCGAAGTGGCCGGTCGGCAAGCAGCTGTGGGTGCTGCTCGCGGGGACGGTCCCCACGGCCGCCTTCTTCGTCGAGCGCAAGGTCACCCACGAGCTGGAGGCCAAGGTCACCGACGGCACCCCCGCGGTCGCCAAGGTCTGACGTACCCCTCCCTCACCGCCGTACGACACACGTACGGCGGTCCCCTGTCGACATTTACTAGGACGTCCAAGTAAATTCGATGGTATGGACGCTGACGCGATCGAAGAGGGCCGCCGACGCTGGCAGGCCCGGTACGACGCCGCGCGGAAGCGGGACGCCGACTTCAGCACGCTCTCCGGGGATCCCGTGGAGCCGGTGTACGGGCCCCGGCCCGGGGACCTGTACGAGGGGTTCGAGCGGATCGGGTGGCCGGGGGAGTTCCCCTTCACGCGCGGGCTGTACTCGACCGGGTACCGGGGCCGGACGTGGACCATCCGGCAGTTCGCCGGGTTCGGGAACGCCCAGCAGACCAACGAGCGCTACAAGATGATCCTCGGCCACGGAGGCGGAGGCCTGTCCGTCGCCTTCGACATGCCGACCCTCATGGGCCGCGACTCCGACGACCCCCGGTCGCTGGGCGAGGTCGGGCACTGCGGGGTCGCGATCGACTCGGCCGCCGACATGGAGGTGCTGTTCGACGGCATCCCGCTCGGGGACGTGACGACCTCCATGACCATCAGCGGGCCGGCCGTCCCGGTCTTCTGCATGTACCTCGTCGCCGCCGAGCGGCAGGGCGTCGATCCGGCGGTGCTCAACGGCACGCTCCAGACCGACATCTTCAAGGAGTACATCGCCCAGAAGGAGTGGCTCTTCCAGCCCGAGCCCCATCTGCGGCTGATCGGCGACCTGATGGAGTACTGCGCGGCCGGCATCCCGGACTACAAGCCGCTGTCCGTCTCCGGCTACCACATCCGCGAGGCGGGCGCGACGGCCGCGCAGGAGCTCGCCTACACGCTCGCCGACGGCTTCGGATACGTGGAACTGGGGCTCAGCCGCGGGCTGGACGTGGACGTGTTCGCGCCCGGGCTGTCCTTCTTCTTCGACGCGCACGTCGATTTCTTCGAGGAGATCGCCAAGTTCCGGGCGGCGCGCAGGATCTGGGCGCGGTGGATGCGGGACGTGTACGGGGCCCGGTCCGAGAAGGCCCAGTGGCTGCGCTTCCACACGCAGACCGCCGGTGTCTCGCTCACCGCCCAGCAGCCGTACAACAACGTGGTCCGTACGGCCGTCGAGGCGCTCGCCGCGGTGCTCGGCGGCACCAACTCGCTGCACACCAACGCCCTCGACGAGACCCTCGCGCTGCCCAGCGAGCAGGCCGCGGAGATCGCGCTCAGGACCCAGCAGGTGCTGATGGAGGAGACCGGGGTGGCCAACGTGGCCGATCCGCTGGGGGGTTCGTGGTACGTCGAGCAGCTGACCGACCGGATCGAGGCCGACGCCGAGAAGGTCTTCGAGCGGATCAAGGAGCGGGGTCTGAAGGCCCACCCCGACGGACGGCACCCCATCGGGCCCGTCACCTCCGGCATTCTGCGAGGGATCGAGGACGGCTGGTTCACCGGCGAGATCGCCGAGTCCGCGTTCCGCTACCAACGAGCCCTGGAGAAGGGGGAGAAGCGGGTCGTGGGCGTCAACGTCCACACCGGGTCGGTGACCGGCGACCTGGAGATCCTGCGAGTCAGCCACGAGATGGAGCGGGAGCAGGTCCGCGTGCTGCGCGAGCGGAGGACGGCGCGCGACGAGACCGCCGTACGGTCCGCGCTCGACGGCATGCTCACCGCGGCCCGTTCGGGCGCCAACATGATCGAGCCGATGCTGGACGCCGTACGCGCCGAGGCGACGCTGGGCGAGATCTGCGGGGTACTGCGGGAGGAGTGGGGCGTGTACACGGAACCCGCCGGGTTCTGAGGAAACCGTGCTCCCACCGCGCTCCCACTGCGTTCTCCCACTGCGTTCCCACTGCGCTCCCCGACCCCGCCGGATCCCGGCGCCCGGCGGGGTGAATCGATTCGCCTTCTTCTCCACCGTCAATCCCACGCATACCATCGGCACCGTCGATCGACTGTGCCGACCGCTAGGGGACCTGACGGTGCGTAGGCTGTTCAGACCGAGGGCCGTCAAGGGCGCCCTCGCGATCGCGGCGGCCCTGCTGCCGTGCGCGTGGTTCGCCCCGCTGGCCTCCGCCCACGCGGGGCCGCCCACGCCCAACCCGGTGGCCGAGCGGCTCGACGCCTACTGGACCGCGGACCGGCTGGTGGCCGCGCTGCCCAGCGACACCGCCGACGACGACGCGCAGACCGTCTCCGCCAAGGTCGACGGCCCCCGGCCCGGCGAGTACGTCCCGCCCAGCCGCAGCTTCGACGGCATGCCCCAGGCCGGCACCTTCTTCTGGACCGACCCGACCGGCACCGGGCGCACCTGCAGCGGCTCGGTGGTGCGCAGCCCCGGCCACGACCTGGTGCTCAGCGCGGGCCACTGTCTGCGCAGCTATTCGGGCAGCTCCCCGCGCCGCAACCTCGCCTTCGTGCCGCAGTACCACGACGGACTCAAGCCGTTCGGTGTCTTCCCGGTCCGCGCCAACGGCGTCTACGTCTCCCGGCAGTACTACGACCTGGGCGAGGACGCGGGCGCCGAGTACGACGTCGGTTTCGCCGTCACCGAACCCAACCAGAACGGCCTGTCCCTGGAGGACGCGACCGGCGGCGCGGTGCGGCTGCTGACCGGGACCGGATACCGGCACGCCCCGGTGCGGATGATCGGTTACCCGGGGGGAGCCGAGAAGCCACTGGAGTGCTGGAGCTGGACCACCCGCTGGGACAGCGACGACCCAGCCGACCCGGGCAGCTATCTGCGCATCGCCTGCAAGGCGTTCGTGGACGGCACCAGTGGCGGGCCGATGCTGGTGCCGTGGTCGGGCGGCTGGGCGGTGGTCGGCATCATCGGCGGCTACCACACTGGGGGCAACACCCCCGAGGTCTCCTACAGCGCCTACTTCGGCGACAAGGTCCGGGCCCTCTACGACGACGCGGTGAGCGGAGCCCCGCCGGCCGGCCCGTCGTCCTGAGGCCGCCCCTCGGCGTCCGCTCCGAGGCCGCCCAGGAGCAGGGCGGTGAAGGCGCGCACCCAGTCCTCGTCCGCCGGGCGGCCGCTGACCAGGGTGCGGTGGACCACCGCGCCCGCCACCACGTCGAAGATCAGGTCGACCGTGCGGGCCGACTCCGCCGGATCAGGCTCCGGGGCCAGTTCGCCGCGCCGCTGGGCGCGGGCGCGGCCCTCCAGGACCAGGCGTTTCTGCCGGTCGACGATGGAGTCCCGGATGCGCTCACGCAGGGCGTCGTCGCGGGTGGACTCCGCGATGGCCGCCATCAGGCCGCTCTTGGCCTCGGGGCGGTCCAGGATCGCCGCGAGCTGCAGGACCACGCCCTCGATGTCGGCGACGAGGCTGCCGCGGTCGGGCAGGCGCAGTTCGTCGAAGAGCTCGGCGACCGCGTCGACGACCAGTTCGTTCTTGCCCGCCCAGCGGCGGTAGAGGGTGGTCTTCGCGACCCCGGCCCGGGTCGCGACGTCTCCCAGGGTGAGCTTGGACCAGCCCAGCTCCACCAGCGCCTCCCGGGTGGCCGCGAGGATCGCGGCGTCCGCCTCGGCGCTGCGCGGGCGTCCCGAGGCACGGGGGAGGGGGGTGCGGCTCTGCATCCCCCGACCATAACCGGCGGTTCTTGTGAGGCCGTGAGGGAGATCACCGGGGGGTGCTACCCAGGAGGCACCCGGTGCCATTACGCTACGACTCGTAGCGAAACCACGGGCGTGGCGTGGGGTGGGGACCCGGCGCCGACCACACGCGAGTTCGACCGGCTTTCACGGCGCTTTTCATTCACACGCGCGGACGGGGGAGGATAGACGCATGCAGCCACGGAACATGTCCATGAGCGGAGTCGTCGACCTCGCCGCGGTGAAGGCGGCCCAGGAGGCCAAGGCAAAGGCGGAGCAGGCGCGCGCCGAGGCCGCCCGGCAGGGCGGCGGCACCGGAGCCGTCTCTCCGGCCGATCTGGTGATCGACGTCGACGAGGCCTCCTTCGAGCGCGACGTCCTGCAGCGGTCCACCGAGGTGCCCGTCGTCATCGACTTCTGGGCCGAGTGGTGCGAGCCCTGCAAGCAGTTGAGCCCCGTCCTTGAGCGGCTGGCGGTCGAGTACGACGGGCGCTTCCTGCTCGCCAAGATCGACGTCGACGCCAACCAGATGCTGATGCAGCAGTTCGGCATCCAGGGGATCCCGGCGGTGTTCGCGGTCGTCGCCGGCCAGGCGCTGCCGCTCTTCCAGGGGGCCGCGGGCGAGGCGCAGATCCGGCAGACCCTGGACCAGCTGGTGCAGGTCGCCGAGGAGCGCTTCGGCCTCACGGGCCTGACGGTCGACCCCGACGCCGAGCCGGGCGGCGCCCCGGCGGGCGCGGAGGCGGTGCCGGCCGGGCCGTACGACGCCCTGCTCGAGGCCGCCGTACGCGCCCTGGACTCGGGGGACTTCGGCGGTGCCGTCCAGGCCTACAAGAACGTGCTGAGCGACGACCCCGGCAACCCGGAGGCCAAACTCGGGCTCGCGCAGGCCGAGTTGCTCCACCGGGTGCAGGGGCTGGACCCGCAACAGGTGCGCAAGGACGCGGCCGAGAAGCCGGCCGACGTCCAGGCGCAGATCGCCGCGGCGGACCTGGATCTGGTCGGCGGTCATGTGGAGGACGCCTTCGGGCGGCTCATCGAGACCGTCCGGCGCACGGCGGGTGACGATCGGGACACGGTACGTCTGCGACTGCTGGAGCTCTTCGAGGTCGTAGGGGCGGATGATCCGCGTGTGGCGGCGGCCAGGAGGGCGCTCGCGCGGGCGCTGTTCTGACCAGTCGCTAAACACCACGGCATGTGATGCCGGAGTGAAAGATTTGCCGACGGAACGTCAGTGCGGCCGCGCTTTACCAAATCTTGGTAATCGCGGCCGCTGTTACTACGAGTAAGTTACGGGCGTTGATCTGTCGGATTCTGTCCAACGATCAATAGCTTTGTCCCCGCCCCCTGCTGCACCCTCCGTCGCCACCCGAGACCTCTGGGTCGTGCTTCGGTTATCCGGCCGTTACTACCCAGTAACGAAGCCCCTTGTGCGGGCGGCGAGAATGCACCACGATCGGCGACGCTCGGTCCATTCCCGTACCCCGACAGCCGGTCGGGCCGCGGGAGTTCCTGGGTCCCCACCGAGCAGAGACGGCGCCAGGGTGTGCCGGCTCTTGGGCAGGGGGGTCTTCGTCCACTCGGCGAAGCCTGTCCAGCAAGGTTGTGCGTGATGCGTGTCAGGCGCGACCAGTGGTTGTCGCTCGGGGGTGATCGCCGGTGATCGGTGCGCGGTTCGCGCCTCCGAGTGCGGGCGCTCCCCTTCCCGAGGACGTAGCACTTCTCCCATCCCTGCCCGGACGAGCCGCCGACTGGGGGCCGCCGGGACCAGGAGATGTACGTCCGAGAAGGAGGAAATATGGAGTCCCAGGTGCGTGGCGGGACCAGATGGAAGCGGTTCGCTGTGGTCATGGTGCCCAGCGTCGCCGCTACGGCCGCGATAGGTGTCGCCCTCGCGCAGGGCGCTCTCGCCGCGTCCTTCAGCGTGTCCGGCCAGCAGTTCAAGGTCACGGCCGACCAGCTCGAAGGTGACGGGTTCGCACAGTACGGCGCCGTCGACTCGGGGTACACCCTCGACGGCCAGAAGACGGCCCACCCGGTCGCGGTCTCGGCGTTCAACTCCGCGACCATCAAGGGTCTGTGCCAGTCGGTCGTCACCCCGAACATCCCGATCATCGGCAACGTCAGCCTGATCCTGAAGGCGGGCGGCGGCGACAAGCCGGTCGAGGCGAGCAAGCTCTACATCGACCTCGACGACCTGAGCGCCGACGCGACGTTCACGAACATCGACATCGGTGTGGCCGCCAAGGACGCCAACAAGGGTCCCGGCATCAAGAGCGGTGACACCGCGAACCCGTACGGGTTCGCGCAGCAGGCCGATCACGCCTCGCTGACCGGCGTGAAGCAGACGGCGTGGGCGACCACCGCCGGAACCTTCAAGCTCAGCGGGCTGAAGATGTCGGTCCAGACGGGCACCCACGAGTGCTACTGAGCACTCGTTGACGGGCGGGGGAGCCGAAGGGCGCCCCCGCCCGTCCACCTTCCACCGACTTCTTCACACGCAGCACAACTCATCACCACAGCACCATCACCACAGCAAAGCCGCACCAGGGAGCTGTTTTCCATGAGCGCCGAGACTCCTGCCGTACCCGCCGGCCAGTTCAGTCGCCGGAGGGCGCAGTTCCGCGCCTGGCGGGGCACGCGGCCGTTCTGGGCCGGGCTCTTCGTCCTGCTCGCCGGTTTGCCGATCATGTACTTCCCGTACGCGCATCTCCAGGTCGGTCATCTGACGTTGGCGATGGCCACCACGGGCGGGGCCGGCTCCCTGATCATCGGCGTGCTGCTCGTCGTGCTGGGATTCAGCCTCTGGTTCCAGAAGCACGTACGGGTCTTCGCGGGCGTCGCGGCGATCCTGCTGGGCCTGGTCTCCATCCCGGTGTCCAACCTCGGCGGCTTCCTGATGGGCTTCCTGCTCGCGCTGGTCGGCGGGGCCATGGCCGTGTCGTGGGCGCCGGGCGTGCCGCCGGAGGAGCAGCCGGTGCAGGAGGACACCACGGCAGCGGGCGACGCCCCGCAGGCCCAGGACTCCGACACCACGCTCCTCAAGCCCGTGGTCGACGAGCCGAACGATCTGTCAGGAACGAGCCCGGCCAACGGGGCGAACGGGAGGCACAGTGCCGGCTGACGAGGTGACCCACGGGACTGATGTGGACGAGTCCCGTGTGAGAACCGGGCCGCGCCACGCGGCCCCCAGGAAGCCGCTGTTCACCAGGTTCCACATGCCCGCCGGCAAGGCGATAGCCATGGCGGCGATGCCGACGGCGGTCATCGTGGGAATGGGGTTCACGTCCTCGCTGGCCCTCGCCGACAGCGGTGGCTCCACCGCGACGACGAACAGCCAGAAGGCCGACGACTACAAGGACTGTGTCGCGGCCCTGGACGGCTCCTCGGCCTCGCCGTCGCCCTCCGCCTCGGCGAGTTCGAGCGACTCCGCCGACAAGGCCACGCCCTCGCCGTCCGCCTCGTCCTCGGCGGGCACGTCGAAGGACTCGTCGACCGCGGACTCCGGCAAGACCTCTTCGTCGGATTCAGGTTCCGACGACAAGGCCACGCCGACCCCGTCCGCCTCGCAGAGCAAGTCCTCCTCCGGCGACACCGCGACGACGCCCACCCCCTCGGCGTCGACGAGCAGCAGCACCGGTGGCGGCCTCCTGGACACCATCGGCGACACACTGGGCAGCATCCTCACGGGTGGCAGCGGCAGTTCGACGTCGAGCGCGAGCCCGACGCCGTCCCCCTCCGCGTCGTCCTCGGCGAGCGACACCAAGGACTCGTCCTCGGGCGCCGGCGTATCGGACACCGTCAAGGACACCACCAAGAAGGTCACCGACACGGTCGACGACACCGTGAAGGGCGCGACCGACGCGGCGTCCAAGGCGGCGGACAGCGCCACCACGGCGGCCGAGAAGGCGGCCCAGGCGGCCACGTCCTCCGCCAGCCCCTCGCCGAGCGCGAGTTCGAGCGCGGACGCGGCGAACTGCGACGCCGCCACCGACGCCACCAGCGGTGTCGACAACAAGGTGCCCGTGGCGAACGACCCCTGGTACCTCAACGCCAGCTCGCTGACGCTCAAGGGCGCCGACTACAAGGGCATCGTCGAGGTGAAGACGGCCGGAGGCACCGTCAAGAAGGTGCTGAAGTACGTCATCTCCGGCGGCACGGACATCGGTGACCTGCACCAGACGGTCAAGGACACGAGCCAGAACAAGACCTACCACGTGCAGGCCGGCAAGGGCACGACGTCCACGATCCGCGACGGCGACACCACGATGTACACGCAGTCCATCTCCGGGAACCTGTTCGGTCTGATCCCGATCACGTTCAGCCCCGACAACCCGCCGCCGCTGAACATCCCGCTGATCTACTTCACCAACGTCAAGGTCGTCCAGGCCGGCCAGTTCGGCGGCACGCTGCACGTGCCCGGGATGCATGTGTACACGACCGACGGAACCGGCTGAGCGCCGCCACAGGCCCGTTCGGGAGCCGCGCACGAACTGAGGGCGCCCCCTGATCCAGGGGGCGCCCTCAGCGCCGTACAACCGCCTTCACGGCGGCGTCAGTTGTTCGTGCCGCCGATGTGGTGCACGCGCAGCATGTTGGTGGTGCCGGGGACGCCGGGGGGCGAACCCGCGGTGATGATGACGATCTCGCCCGGGTTGAAGCGGTTGATCTTGGCGATCTCCGCGTCGACCATGTCGACCATCTCGTCGGTGGTGTTGACGAACGGCACCACGTGCGACTCCACGCCCCAGCTGAGGGTCAGCTGGTTGCGGGTGTTCTCGTCGGTGGTGAAGGCGATGATGGGCTGCTGCGCGCGGTAGCGGGACAGCCGGCGGGCGGTGTCGCCGGACTGGGTGAAGGCCACCAGGCCGCGGCCGCCGAGGAAGTCGGCGATCTCGCAGGCCGCACGGGCGACCGAACCACCCTGTGTGCGCGGCTTCTTGCCCGGCACCAGCGGCTGCAGGCCCTTGCTGAGCAGCTCCTGCTCGGCCGCGGCGACGATCTTCGACATCGTCTTCACGGTCTCGACCGGGTAGGCGCCCACGGAGGACTCCGCGGACAGCATGACCGCGTCCGCGCCGTCGAGGATCGCGTTGGCCACGTCGGACGCCTCGGCGCGCGTGGGGCGGGAGTTGGTGATCATCGACTCCATCATCTGGGTCGCCACGATCACCGGCTTGGCGTTGCGGCGGCACAGCTCGATGAGTCGCTTCTGCACCATGGGGACCTTCTCGAGCGGGTACTCGACGGCCAGGTCACCGCGCGCGACCATGACGGCGTCGAACGCCATCACGACGCCCTCCATGTTGTCCACCGCCTGCGGCTTCTCCACCTTGGCGATGACGGGGACCCGGCGGCCCTCCTCGTCCATCACCTTGTGGACGTCGGCCACGTCCTTGGCGTCGCGGACGAAGGACAGGGCGACCATGTCGCAGCCCATGCGCAGCGCGAAGCGGAGGTCCTCGACGTCCTTCTCGCTCAGCGCCGGCACGTTCACGGCGGCGCCGGGCAGGTTGATGCCCTTGTGGTCGGAGACGACACCGCCCTCGATGACGATCGTCCGCACCCGCGGGCCCTCGACGTCCAGGACCTTCAGCTCGACGTTGCCGTCGTTGATCAGGATCTGGTCGCCGCGGTCGACGTCACCGGGCAGGCCCTTGTACGTCGTGCCGCAGATGGTCTTGTCGCCCGGGACGTCCTCGGTGGTGATGACGAACTCGTCACCGCGCTCCAGCTCCACCGGACCCTCGGCGAAGGTCTCCAGACGGATCTTCGGGCCCTGCAGGTCGGCGAGGACGCCGATGGGGCGCCCGGTCTCCTTGGCCGCGGCACGGACGCGGTCGTACCGCCCCTGGTGCTCGGCGTGGGTGCCGTGGCTGAAGTTGAACCGGGCCACGTTCATTCCGGCCTCGATCATCGAGACCAGCATTTCGTGGGAGTCGACCGCGGGGCCGAGAGTACAGACGATTTTCGAACGGCGCATGGGGCGATCCTATCGGTTTGTTTCGCCGCGGAATATTCCGTCTGGCGGAAGATTCATATGGGCGGAGCGGTGCTCATTTGCCGGTTACTGCTCGGTCACTTCTTTACGAGCGCGTAGACCTGTGTGGCGATTTCCAGTTCTTCGTCGGTGGGCACCACGGCGACCTTCACCCGTGCGTCCGCGGGCGAGACCAGCCGCGGCTCGTCGCCCCGTACGGCGTTCAGCGCGCCGTCCACCGCCAGGCCCAGGGTCTCCAGGCCCGCGACGGCAGCCTCCCGCACCTCACTCGCGTTCTCCCCGACTCCCGCTGTGAAGGCGATCGCGTCCACGCGGCCGAGTACCGCGTAATAGGCGCCGATGTACTTCTTCAGGCGGTGAATGTAGATGTCGAAGGCGAGCTTCGCCCCCTCGTCGCCCGCGTCGATCCGGCGTCGTATCTCCCGCATGTCGTTGTCGCCGCAGAGGCCGATCAGCCCGCTCTTCTTGTTGAGAAGAGTGTCGATTTCATCGATGGACATTCCGCCAACACGCGCCAAATGGAAGATGACGGCCGGGTCGATGTCCCCGGAGCGCGTACCCATCACCAGCCCCTCCAAAGGCGTCAGCCCCATGGAGGTGTCCACGCACGTCCCGCCGCGCACCGCGGACGCGGAGGCGCCGTTGCCGAGGTGCAGCACGATGACGTTGACGTCCTCGGGCGCCTTGCCGAGCAGCCTCGCCGTGGCCCGGGAGACGTACGCGTGCGAGGTGCCGTGGAAGCCGTAGCGCCGGATGCGGTGCTCGTCGGCGGTGGCCACGTCGATCGCGTAGCGGGCGGCGGACTCCGGCATCGTGGTGTGGAAGGCGGTGTCGAAGACGGCGACCTGGGGCAGGTCGGGGCGCAGGGCCCGGGCGGTGCGGATACCGGTGAGATTGGCGGGGTTGTGCAGCGGGGCGACCGGGATCAGCCGCTCGATCTCGGCGAGCACGGTGTCGTCGATCACGGTCGGCTCGGTGAAGGTCTTGCCGCCGTGCACCACCCGGTGCCCGATCGCGGCCAACTCGGGGGAGTCCAGGCCGAGTCCGTCCCTGGAGAGCTCCTCCGCGACGGCCTTCAGGGCGGCCTCGTGGTCGGCGACCGGGCCGAGAGACTCGCGGGTCTCTCCGCCGCTCGCGAGCGGCGTGTGACGGAGCCTGGAGGTCTCCTCGCCGATCCGCTCGACGAGCCCCGCGGCCAGCCTGCTGCTGTCCCGCATGTCGAGCAGCTGGTACTTCACCGACGAGGAGCCGGAGTTGAGGACGAGGACGCGGGTCGCGCTCACTTCAGGGGTGCCTTCTCTGCGGAGTTCTGCGCCTGGATGGCGGTGATGGCCACGGTGTTGACGATGTCCGAGACCAGGGCGCCCCGGGACAGGTCGTTGACCGGCTTGTTGAGGCCCTGCAGCACCGGGCCGACCGCGATCGCGCCGGCCGAGCGCTGCACGGCCTTGTAGGTGTTGTTGCCCGTGTTGAGGTCCGGGAAGATCAGCACCGTCGCCTGCCCGGCCACGTCGGACTCCGGCAGCTTGGTCGCCGCGACGGTGGGCTCCACGGCGGCGTCGTACTGGATCGGCCCCTCGATCTTGAGGTCGGGGCGCCTGGCCCGCACCAGCTCGGTTGCCTCGCGCACCTTGTCGACGTCGGCGCCCGAACCGGACGTGCCCGTCGAGTACGACAGCATCGCGATCCGCGGCTCCACGCCGAACTGCTCGGCCGTCGCGGCCGACTGGATGGCGATGTCGGCGAGCTGCTCGGCGTCCGGGTCGGGGTTCACCGCGCAGTCGCCGTAGACGAGCACCTTGTCGGTGAGGCACATGAAGAAGACCGAGGAGACGATGTCGGCGTCCGGCTTCGTCTTGATGATCTCGAAGGCGGGCCGGATGGTCGCGGCCGTGGAGTGGACCGAGCCCGAGACCATGCCGTCCGCCAGGCCCTCCTGGACCATCAGCGTGCCGAAGTAGTTCACGTCGCTCACCACGTCGTACGCCAGCTCCACCGTGACGCCCCGGTGGGCGCGGAAGGCGGCGTACTTCTCGGCGAAGGAGTCGCGCAGCTCGCTGGTCGCCGGGTCGATCAACCGGGTCTCGCCCAGGTCGATGCCGAGGTCGGCGGCCTTCTTGCGGATCTGGTCCACCGGTCCGAGCAGGGTCAGGTCGCACACGCCCCGGCGCAGCAGCACCTCGGCGGCGTGCAGGACGCGCTCCTCGGTGCCCTCCGGCAGCACGACCCGGCGCTTGTCGGAGCGGGCCTGCTCCAGCAGCTTGTGCTCGAACATCATCGGGGTGAGGCGGTCGCTGCTCGGGGCGGAGACCCGCCGGATGAGGTCGGCGGTGTCGGCGTACCGCTCGAAGAGGCCGAGTGCGGTCTCCGCCTTGCGCGGGGTGGCCGCGCTCAACTTCCCCTCCAGGGAGAAGAGTTGCTCGGCGGTGGGGAAGCTCATGCCGGGCACCGAGAGCACCGGCGTGCCGGGCGCCAGACGGGCGGCCAGGGTGAGGACGTCGTCGTCCGGCACCTCGCCCAGGGTGAGCAGCAGGCCGGCTATCGGCGGGGTGCCCGCGCTGTGCGCGGCGAGCGAGCCGACGACCAGGTCCGCGCGGTCGCCCGGGGTGACCACGAGACAGCCCGGGGTCAGGGCGCCCAGCAGCTTGGGCAGCATCGCCCCGCCGAAGACGAAGTCGAGGGCGTCCCGCGCCAGCCCCGAGTCGTCGCCGAGCAGCACCCGGGCGCCGAGGGCCTGGCTGATCTGCCAGACCGTGGGCGCGGAGAGCGCGGGCTCGTCCGGTACGACGTAACAGGGCACCGGCAGCCGGGTGTCGAGCTGCCGGGTCATCTCGTCCCGGTCCTCGGGCGCGACCCGGTTGGTCACCATCGCCAGCACGTCGCAGCCGAGCCCCTCATAGGCGCGGTAGGCGTTGCGGGTCTCGGCGAGCACGGCCTCGGCGGGCTGCTTGCGGCCGCCCACCACCGGGATCACCGAGGCGCCGAACTCGTTGGCGAGCCGGGCGTTGAGGGACAGCTCGTCGGGCAGCTGGGTGTCGGCGAAGTCGGTGCCGAGGACCAGGACGACGTCGTAGTCCCGGGCGACGACGTGGAAGCGGTCCACGAGCGTGGACACCAGCTCGTCGGTCCCGCGCTCGGCCTGCAGTGCGGAGGCCTCGTGGTAGTCCATGCCGTAGACCGTGGCCGGGTCCTGGGAGAGCCGGTAGCGGGCGCGCAGCAGCTCGAAGAGACGGTCGGGACTGTGGTGGACCAGGGGCCGGAACACCCCCACCCGGTCGACCTGCCGGGTCAGCAGCTCCATGACCCCCAGCTCGACGACCTGGCGGCCGTCGCCGCGATCGATACCGGTCACGTACACGCTGCGCGTCACGCGTGCTCTCCGTTTCGTCTGGCGTTCGTCTGGCGCCGGTACAGACATCGCCCGTCGGGGCGAGCGGAACCCCCTTGACAATACCCTCGGCGCTGGATAAGGCGCCCGTCAGGGCGGGGGGCCGCCCCTTCAGGACACCTCGGCCATCCGGGTGATAAGGGACACAACGGACTTGGCCGTGGAGCATGAAACAATCGGATCTGCTCACCGGTACCGAGACCGAGCAGGAGACGACAGCACGATGCGCATCGGAGTTCTCACCGCAGGCGGCGACTGCCCCGGCCTGAACGCCGTGATCCGCTCGGTCGTGCACCGGGCGGTGGACCACTACGGCGACGAGGTGATCGGCTTCGAGGACGGTTACTCGGGCCTGCTGGACGGCCGCTACCGCACCCTCGATCTCGAGTCGGTCAGCGGCATCCTGGCCCGCGGCGGCACCATCCTCGGCTCTTCCCGCCTGGAGCGCGACCGGTTGCGCGAGGCCTGCGAGAACGCCTCCGACATGATCCACGAGTTCGGCATCGACGCGCTGATCCCGATCGGCGGCGAGGGCACGCTGACGGCGGCGCGGATGCTGTCGGACGCCGGTCTGCCGGTGGTGGGCGTCCCGAAGACCATCGACAACGACATCTCCTCCACGGACCGCACCTTCGGCTTCGACACCGCGGTCGGTGTCGCCACCGAGGCGATGGACCGGCTGAAGACCACCGCCGAGTCCCACCAGCGGGTGATGGTGGTCGAGGTCATGGGCCGGCACGCGGGCTGGATCGCCCTGGAGTCCGGCATGGCGGCAGGCGCCCACGGCATCTGCCTGCCCGAGCGCCCCTTCGACCCGGCCGACCTGGTCAAGATGGTCGAGGAGCGCTTCGCCCGCGGCAAGAAGTTCGCGGTGGTCTGTGTCGCCGAGGGCGCCCACCCCGCCGAGGGCACCATGGACTACGGCCACGGCGAGATCGACAAGTACGGCCACGAGCGCTTCCAGGGCATCGGCACCGCGCTGGCGTACGAGCTCGAGCGGCGCCTCGGCAAGGAGGCCAAGCCGGTCATCCTCGGCCACGTCCAGCGCGGCGGCGTCCCCACCGCCTACGACCGGGTGCTCGCCACCCGCTTCGGCTGGCACGCCATGGAGGCGGCGCACCGGGGCGAGTTCGGGAAGATGACGGCGCTCAGGGGCACCGACATCGTGATGGTGCCGCTGGCCCAGGCGGTGACGGAGCTGAAGACGGTGCCCAAGGACCGGATGGACGAGGCGGAGTCGGTCTTCTAGGCCCTCCCCTGTCAGACCCTTCGGGGGTCATTCGGTGTTGTCCTGGACGGGGGCTATGGGGTGTTGTCCTGGACCGCGGCCCAGAAGTGGTCGACGATCCGGTCCAGGAAGTCCCGCCCCGCGTCGCCGGCCGTGTTCGCCGCGCCGCCGTCGCCCCAGCTCAGCGAGGCGACCATCTGCCCCTGGTAGTCCTGGTGGAGCTGCTGGAGGGAGTCCTCCAGCAGCCGCCGGTCCAGCGGTACCGCCTTGGCGACCGGCCGGACGTACGCTTGCCAGCGCGTGGTCACCGCGCCGCGCAGCATCTCGGCCAGCTTCGTCTCCCGCCCCGTGACGGTGATGTAGTCCGGCAGCGACAGGTCGAGCAGCTCGGCGAGGGCGGTGGACTGGCGGTCGTTGCCGCGCCAGGTGCAGTGTTCCTCCATGTGGAGGTAGGCGGGCAGTTCGAGCCCGACGAAACGCGCCACGTTCTCGGGTGCCAGGCCACGGGCGATGCGGTGCTCGCGCAAGGTCCGCGGCTTCCCGATCAGTTCACCGGGGGAGCACCACAACACGCCCGCGAGGGCGGAGAGTTCGGCGTTCGTCGGGAACAGGGTCCCGCGCTCCCAGGAGGTCACCAGGTCCGCGGTCACGTAGGGCAGTCCGAAGGAGACGCGCATTCCGTAGGCGACGTGCTCGGGGCCCATGTCGAGGGCCGTGCGCAGCCGGCGGGCGGCGATGGCGTTGAAGGGCGGGGCGGGCTGAAGGGGACGAGTGGAGTGGTTCGGGCGGTTCGGGCGGGGCGACGGTGGGTGCACGCGCCACAACGTAGGGGCGCGGGAGTGCACTGACTACGGTCTGTTCGGCCAGGAATACGGATTGTAGGAAGGTACGGCTGTGCGGCGTTCCGGGGTCGGTGGAGCGCGCAGGCTGGCAAGGTAGAGGGGCATATGCCCGAATGCCACCCGTCACCGCCCGCTGACACCTGACCGGGATCGGCCCTGACGACGCTCCCCGGACCTCGCGCCTGTGGACGGAGCTCGAAGAAACGTGCGTCAGGGCCGGTAGCATGGCCCACCGGGCGGTCGAGCCGAACCCGCGGCTCAATCCCGACGTTCCGCTCGGCCCCGGCAAGCGGCTCACCCCTTGACCGCGCCGCCCAGGGCGAAGCCTCCTCCCAGCCGCCGGGCGATGAGCACGTACAGCAGGATCACCGGCGTCGAGTAGACGATCGAGAACGCCGCCAGCTGCCCGTACGCCACCATCCCCCGGTTGCCGAAGAACTCGTTGATGCTCACGCTCGCCGGCATCTGGTCCGGTGTGAGCAGCAGCATGAACGGGACGAAGAAGTTGCCCCACATCACGACGAAGGAGAAGACGGTGACGACCGCCACTCCCGGGCCCATGAGGGGGAGCACGATCCGGACCAGGGACTGCATCGAGGAGGCCCCGTCCGTCCACGCGGCCTCCTCCAACTCCTTCGGCACCCCGTCCATGAAGTTCTTCATCAGCCAGATGGCGAAGGGGAGTTGGGAGGCGGCGAAGAAGAGGATGGTGCCCTGCATGGTGTCGATCAGGTTCACCCGGACGAACAGCGCGTACACCGGGACCATGATCGCCGTGATGGGCAGGCTTGTCGCGAACAGGACGGTGAGCAGGAAGGGCCGGTTCAGACGCGAGCGGAAACGGGAGAGCGGATAGGCCGCAAGGGCCGCGCACACCACCGTGAGCAGCGTCGCCCCGCCGCACAGGATCAGGCTGTTGAGCAGCGGGGTGAAGGTGATGTCCTGCTTCAGGATCGCGTCGAAGTTGGACCAGGTGACGCCGTCGGGCGCCTTCACCCTGAGGTCCGCGTGCGGGTCCACCGAGGAGAACAGCACCCAGACCAGGGGCAGCGCGAAGGCGGCGGCGACCGCCAACAGGCCCGCGTCGGCGGCCAGTCGGCGGCTGCGGCGGCGGTCGGAGAGAGTGAGGGCCATGGCGGTCAGACCTCCGTCCGCAGCAGGCGCAGATAGACCAGCGAGAACAGCGAGCCGACCAGCAGGAGCAGCAGGGCCACCGCGGTGCCGTAGCCGATCATGCTGTTCTGGAAGGCCTGTTCGTACATGAACAGGGGAAGGGTCTGGCTCTTGTTCCCGGGACCGCCCCTCGTCATCACCCAGATCAGTCCGAAGACCGACAGGGTCTGCAGGGTGTTGAGCATCAGGTTGGTGCCGATGGAGCGGCGGATCATCGGCAGGGTGATGTGCCACATCCGGCGCCAGCCGCCCGCGCCGTCGACCTCGGCCGCCTCGGTGACCTCCTTCGGGATCTCGTTCAGCGCGGCCGAGTAGACCAGCATCGAGAAGGCCGTGCCGCGCCAGACGTTGGCGAAGGACACCGCGAGGATCGGCAGGGTGAACAGCCAGTTCTGGGAGGGGAGATGGAGCAGGTCCAGGATGGCGTTCAGGGTGCCCTCGCGGCGGAAGAAGGCGTACAGCAGGAAGCCGGCGACGACCTCCGGCAGTACCCACGCCGTGATCACGACACCGCCGGTGAGGGTGCGCACGGGCTTGGACGCCCGCTGCATCAGGGCGGCGAGGGCCAGTCCCAGGGTGTTCTGCCCCAGCAGGGACGAGATGACCGTGAACACGAGGGTCAGCCATACGGCGTTGAGGAACTCCTCGTCCCTGAAGGCCTCACGGAAGTTGGCGAGACCGACGAAGGAGGAGTGGGCCTGCCCGGTGAGCTGGAGGTCGGTGAAGGCGATGTAGGCGCAGTAGGCGATGGGGCCGGCCAGGAAGAGCAGCAGGAGGACGACGGCGGGGGACAGGGGGAGGAGGCGGGCGAGGGCACGGCGCGTCTGCCGGCGGGGCGGCGGGGAGGCCGCCGGGCGCGAGGGCGACTCGGCCGCCCTCGGGCTCGGCGCGTGCGCGGGCGGCGTCGCGGCGGTCACTTCTTGACGACCTGGTTGTCGGTGGCGTCCCCCAGGGCGTCGTCGTAGCCGCTCGCCGCCTTGTCGACGGAGAGATCACCCGTCGTGACGCCCTCCATCGCCTCCTGGATGGCGGTGGACACCTTCGGGTACGCCGGGTAGGCGGGCCGGTAGTGCGTGCTCGCGACGAGATCCGTGAAGAACTTGATGCCGGGCTGGGCGCTCGCGTACGACGGGTCGCTCGCGACGTCCTTGCGTACGGAGATGCCGGAGTTGGCGATGTACCACTTCTCGGCGTTGGCCTTGGTCTGCATCGTCCTGACGAAGTCGAAGGCGAGGTCGGGGTTGCCCGCCTTGGCGGGGATCGCCCAGGTCCAGCCGCCGGACATGCTCACCTTGCCGGGGGCCTGGCCGTGCTGGGTGGGCATGTACGCGAGGCCCAGCTCGCTCGACCACCGCGGCCATTCGTGCCCGCTGCCCTTCAGCCAGGCCTGGGGGAGCCAGGAGCCGTCGAGGGCGATGCCCAGCTTGCCCTTCGGCAGCAGATCCCCGGCGACGATGGTCTGGATGTTGGGGTCGAGGGCGTCGGAGACGTCCGGGCCGAGCTTCTCCTTGTAGACGGTCTCGACGAACCGCAGCGCGTCCTTGAAGCCCTGGCTCCCGGCGATCCACTTCTTGGACGCCTTGTCGTACAGCGGGTCCGTCGTCCCGTCGTTCGTGCCGTAGAGCAGCATCTCGAAGGTCTGCATCGTGGCGGCCTCGCCCGCGGGCTTGCCGGTGTAGAGGTTGATCGGCGTGACACCCGGGACCTTCTTCTTGACGGCGCGGGCCGCGGCGAGGACGTCGTCCCAGTTCTTCGGCTGCCAGTCGGCGGGCAGCCCCGCCCGCTTGAAGATGCCCTTGTCGAACCAGAGCCCCCGGGTGTCGGTGCCGTCCGGGACGCCGTACGTCTTTCCGTCCTCGGCCTTCGCCGCGGCCTTCGCGGTGCCGATGAACTGGTTCCAGTCGGGCCACTTGGCCAGGTAGGCGTCCAGGGGCTTCAAGTACCCGCTGGTGATGTCGGAGTTGATGAGGAAGGTGTCCTCGTAGACCAGGTCCGGGGCGGTCTTCGGCGAGCGGAGCATCTGCTGCAGCTTGGTGTAGTACTCCGAGTCCGGGGCCTTGATCGGGACGAGCTGGACCTTCTTGCCGGGGTAGCGCTTCTCGAACTGCTTCTTGATGTCCGCGAGATAGTCGTCCATCACACGGATCGAGTTGTCCGTGGACTGCTTGAAGGAGATCTTCACGGTGTCCGGACTGCTGCCGGAACCGCTGCCGCAGCCGGTGAGGGCGCCTGCGGCGAGAGCGGTGGAGAGGAGGGCGGTGATGGCGGCGGTGGGGCGCACGGGCATGACCTCCTGCGGGCCTACGTCGTTGTCGGCCGAGATGGTTGCCCGGTGAAGGTAGGAGGAGTGGTCTAGTCAGGTCAATGCGCCTGCAGGGTTGCGGTGTTGGGGTCGGGGCGGGTACGACGAGCGGCTAACGCCCGGGAACCCACCGGTACTGCAGCTCCGGTCGCCCCACGGTTCCGTACTGCGGGCTGCGTGCCGCTCTGCCCGCGTCCACCAGGTGCTCCAGGTACCGCCGGGCCGTGATCCGGGATATCCCCACGGCCTCCGCCACCCCCGCCGCCGTCAGCCCCTCGGCGGCCTCCCGCAGTGCTCCCGTCACCCGTTCCAGGGTCGGCCCGCTCAACCCCTTGGGCAGCGCCGCCGGCGAGGGGGCGCGCAGGGTCGCCAGCGCCCGGTCCACCTCGTCCTGGCCGCTCGCCTCCCCGGCCGCCCCACGGAACTCCGCGTACCGCACCAGCCGGTCCCTGAGCGTCGCGAACGTGAACGGCTTCAGGACGTACTGCACGACCCCCAGCGACACCCCTTCGCGCACCACCGTCAGATCCCGCGCGGACGTCACCGCGATCACGTCCGCGTGATGTCCCGCCGCCCGCAACGACCGCGCGAACTGCAGCCCGTGGACGTCCGGCAGATGCAGGTCCAGCAGCAGCAGATCCACCGCCGTGCGGTCCAGCAGCCGCCGGGCCTCCGCGCCCGTGTGCGCCTTCCCGACCGCGACGAACCCCGGGACCCGGCCGACGTACATGACGTGCGCGTCCGCCGCGACCGGATCGTCCTCCACCACCAGCACCCGGATGTCGGTCATGCCTCGCCTCCCGGCACCGGGACGGGCGCCGTCGTCCTCAGCGGCAGCCGCACCACGAACTCCGCGCCCCCGCCGTCCGCCTCGGTCACCGTCAGTTCGCCGCCCTGCCGCTGCACGGCCTGCCGTACCAGCGCCAGGCCCAGCCCCCGGCCCCCCGGCCCGGACGGTTTCGTGGAGAAGCCGCGCTGGAAGACCAGGTCGGCGTGGGCGGGATCCACCCCGGCGCCCGTGTCCGCCACCCGCAGCACCAGCTCGGAGCCCTCCGCGTACGCCGTCACCGTCACCCGCGCCCGCACGCTGCCCTGCGCCGCGTCCACCGCGTTGTCGATCAGGTTGCCGAGGATGGTCACCAGGTCCCGGGCGGGCAGGGTCGGCGGCAGCAGACCGTCGTCCAGGCGGCTGTCCTCCGACACCACCAGCTCCACGCCCCGCTCGTTCGCCTGCGCCGTCTTGCCCAGGAGCAGCGCCGCCAGCACCGGCTCGCTCACCGCCGCCACCACCTGGTCGGTCAGCGCCTGCGCCAGCTCCAGTTCCGCCGTCGCGAAGTCCACCGCCTCCTCCGCGCGGCCCAGCTCGATCAGGGAGACCACCGTGTGGAGGCGGTTCGCGGCCTCGTGCGCCTGGGAGCGCAGGGCCTGGGTGAAGCCCCGCTCGGAGTTCAACTCGCCCATGAGGGACTGCAGTTCGGTGACGTCCCGGAGGGTGACCACGGTGCCGCGGCGCTCTCCGCCGGACACCGGCGAGGTGTTGACCACCAGCACCCGGTCCGCCGTCAGATGCACCTCGTCCACCCGCGGCTCCGACGCCAGCAGCGCCCCCGTCAACGGGCTCGGCAGACCCAGGTCCGCGACCGACGTCCCGATCACGCCCCGCTCGCCCGCCAGCCCCAGCAGCTCCCGTCCGCCGTCGTTGATCAGCGCCACCCGGTACTGCCCGTCCAGCATCAGCAGCCCCTCCCGCACCGCGTGCAGGGCGGCCTCGTGGTAGTCGTGCATCCGGCTGAGCTCGGCCGCGTTCATGCCGTGGGTGTGGCGGCGCAGCCGGGCGTTGACGACGTACGTGCCGATCGCGCCCAGGGCGAGGGCGCCGGCCGCGACGCCGAGGAGGGCCGAGACCTGGCCCCGTACCTGCTTGCTGATCGCCTGGACCTTGATACCGGCGCTGACCAGGCCGATGACCTTGTCGTCCGCGTCCTTGATCGGGGTGACCGCGCGGACCGACACACCGAGGGTGCCCTTGTACTTCTCGGTGAGGGAGCCGCCCTGCTGGGCCCGCGCGATATTGCCGACGAAGTGCTTGCCGATCAGATTCTTGTTGGGGTGCGTCCAGCGGATGCCCCGCGGATTCATGATCGTCACGAAGTCCACGTCGGCGTCGTGCATCACCTTCAGCGCGTACGGCTGGAGCTCGGTGCTCGGCTTGGGGGTGGCGATCGCCGCGTGCACGGAGGGCGCGTCGGCGATGGAGCGGGCCACCGCCATGGCCTGCCGGCCGGCCGCCCGCTCGGCCTGCCGCTCGTCGCTGACATACGTGAACAGCGCATATCCGGCCACGACGACCGCTATCAGCACGGCCTGCATGGCGAAGAGCTGCCCCGCCAGGCTGCGGGGTCTCGGCACGGGGATGCGCATGCCGTCAGTCTGCCTCCCACGTCAAGCGTGAACTAAATGAACGGAAGGGTGACCGCCCTCACAGGGGCACGGGATAGTCACCGCAATGCGGAAGCGAGCGGAAGCGGGACATTCGGTTCCAGCCATCGCGGCCGCCGGACGAAACCGCACCCCCGATCCCCATCCCCCGGACGTGAGCCGCACGCCGGTGATGCCGACGAAGACGTCAAGGAGGGCAGCCGTGGCCGCCGCCAGCACCCCCGATACGGCACCTGCCGCACCCCGCGTGAAGCGGGACCGTACCCACTACCTCTACCTCGCCGTGATCGCGGCGGTCGTGCTCGGTATCGGCGTGGGGCTGATCTGGCCCGACGCCGGCGTCGAGCTGAAGCCGCTCGGTACGGGCTTTGTGAACCTGATCAAGATGATGATCTCCCCGATCATCTTCTGCACGATCGTGCTCGGTATCGGATCGGTACGGAAGGCGGCGAAGGTCGGTGCCGTCGGCGGTATCGCGCTCGGCTACTTCCTGGTGATGTCGCTGGTCGCGCTGACCATCGGTCTCGTCGTCGGCAACATCCTGCACCCGGGCGACGGACTGCACCTCACCAACGCGATCAAGGCCTCCGGCCACGACCAGGTCTCCAGCGACGCGCTGCCGCCCGTGGACTTCGTGCTGTCGATCATCCCGACCACCTTCGTCTCGGCGTTCACCGAGGGCCAGGTCCTGCAGACCCTGCTCATCGCGCTGCTCACCGGCTTCGCGCTGCAGGCCATGGGCTCGGTCGGCCAGCCGATCCTGCGCGGTGTCGAGCACATCCAGCGGCTCGTCTTCCGCATCCTCGCCATGGTGATGTGGGCCGCCCCGATCGGTGCCTTCGGCGCCATCGCCGCGGTGGTCGGCTCCGCCGGTCTCGACGCGCTCAAGAGCCTCGCGGTCCTGATGCTCGGCTTCTACGTGACCTGCTTCCTGTTCGTCTTCGTCGTGCTCGGCGTGCTGCTGCGGACCGTCGCGGGGCTGAACATCCTCACGCTCTTCAAGTACCTGGCCCGCGAGTTCCTGCTGATCCTGTCCACCTCCTCCTCGGAGTCGGCGCTGCCGCGTCTCATCGCGAAGATGGAGCACCTGGGCGTCGGCAAGTCCGTCGTCGGCATCACCGTCCCGACCGGCTACTCCTTCAACCTCGACGGCACCATGATCTACATGACCATGGCGTCCCTCTACATCGCCGACGCCCTCGGCACGCCGATGTCCGTCGGCGAGCAGATCCCGCTGCTGCTCTTCCTGCTGCTGGCCTCCAAGGGCGCGGCGGGCGTCAGCGGCGCGGGACTCGCGACCCTGGCCGGTGGTCTGCAGTCGCACAAGCCCGCCCTGGTGGACGGCGTCGGCCTGATCGTCGGCATCGACCGCTTCATGAGCGAGGCCCGCGCCCTGACCAACTTCGCCGGCAACGCGGTCGCCACCGTGCTGGTCGGCACCTGGACCAAGGAGATCGACAAGGTCCGCGTCCGCCAGGTCCTCGCCGGAGAACTCCCCTTCGACGAGACCACCCTCCTCGACGAGGACGTGCAGCCGCACGCCGAGATCCCCGAGCAGGGCGGCGAGAAGGAACTCGCCAAGGCCTGAGGCCGGTCCGGGAAGGCCACCCGGTCCCCGGAGAACCGATGGGCGCCATGGCGAACTGACCTCCCCGGATCGTCGTCTCTTACTCCGATGCACTAACGTGCCGTGCCGTCGACCGGCGCGGCACGTTCGTACGCTCGGCATGCTCGACACGGCGGTATGGAGGCGCGGGGGATGAAGATCGACTGGGACCGGCGGACGTGTTCCCGCAAGGGGCACATCACGTACGCGCCGGACGACCCCCGGCTGCGGGTGCGACTGCACGCCGAGACCGCCCTCGGCGAGGTCTGGCGCTGTCTGCGCTGCGGCGACTTCGTGCTCGGCGAGCCGCACGGCTCGGGACCGGCCGCCGAGGCGCCCCTGGTGCCGCGCGGCAAGGTGCTGCGCGACCTGTTCATCCTGCGCTTCCTGGCGATCGAGCGGGCCGTGCGCGGGGTGTTCATCGTGCTGGTGGCGGTGGCCGTGTGGAAGTTCAGCAACAGCCAGGACTCGGTGCGCCGGCTCTTCGACGAGTACCTCGACGTCTTCCGGCCCGTCTTCCGGCACTTCCACTACGACCTCGACCACTCGCCGATCGTCGGCACCATCCAGAAGACCTTCGGCTACAAGCACTCCACGCTGCTGCTGGTGGCCGCGCTGCTGCTCGCCTACGCGCTGATCGAGCTCGTCGAGGCCGTCGGCCTCTGGTACGCCAAGCGCTGGGCGGAGTACCTGACGGTCGTCGCCACCGCCGCGTTCCTGCCGCTGGAGATCTACGAACTCACCGAGCACATCAGCTGGCTGAAGATCACCACGCTGGTCCTCAACATCCTCGCGGTGCTCTACATCGCTCTCGCCAAGCGCCTGTTCGGACTCCGGGGCGGCCGCAGGGCCTTCGAGGAGGAACGCCAGAGCGCGTCACTCCTGGAGGTCGAGGAGTCGGCCGGCGTGCCGGTCTAGGGCTGCCGCTCCGCCCAGGGGTCGGTGATCTCCCGCAGCAGGGTCAGCGCCTCGCGCAGCTGCTTCATACGGCGCTTGCCGAGGTGCCGCTCCCACTCCTCCTCGACCTCGGCCACGATCCCGTCGGCGATCTCCTTCGCCGCCCACGCCCGCTGTGCCAGGCACACGAGCCGGGCGCGTCTGTCGCTCGGGTCCGGCTCGCGGCGTACGTACCCGGCCTTCTCCAGCTGGTCGACCAGGAAACCCGCGGTCTGCTTGGTCACCTGGGCCTGCTCGGCCAGCTCCGTCAGCCGCGTGCCCTCCGGCCCGATCCGCTGCAGGACCCGCGCCTGGGCGGGCGTGAGGTCGTCATGCCCCGCTTCGGCGAGCACGGCGAAGATACGGTTCTCCAGGGCCCGATAGGGGAGGAACAGGAGCACTCCCGTATTGAGCTCGCTCTCCACCGCCATCGTGGACGTTCCTCCGCATACCTTGACATTGGTCAGAGTCTCTGACTACTTTGGTCAGTGAAGCTTACCACTTGAGTGGGCGGTGATCCTCATGGGTGCGCAGTTGCCGACGGACGAGCTCTGGCAGGTCGTCGACCGTGAGCGGGCGGGCCTCGCCGATCTGCTGGCCGGTCTGAGCGCGGAGGAGTGGGAGACGCCCACGCGCTGCGGGGACTGGCGAGTGCGGGACGTGGCCGCCCATCTGACCATCGGGGCGCGCTGTCCGGTGCGGGTCGTGCTGCGGGAAGCGGTTCGGGCCAGGGGGAACTTCGACCGGATGATCCATGACTCGGCGCTGCGCGAGGCGCGGCTGCCGGTGACCGAGATCGTCGCCCATCTGCGCTCCATCGTCGGCTCGCGGCGCATGGCCCCGCTGACCACGCCCCGTGAGTCGCTGCTGGACGTCCTCGTGCACGGTCAGGACATCGCCCTCGCGCTCGGCCGGACCCGCGAGATGCCGCCGGAGGCCGCTCGGGACGCCGCCGACCGGGTGTGGACCATGCGGATCCCGCCGCGTCCCTGGCCGCTTCCCAGGGCCCGGCTCGTCGCGACCGACATCGAGTGGACGCGTGGGGAGGGCGAGGAGATCCGCGGCCCGATCGCGGCGCTGCTCCTCCTGCTCACCGGGCGGCCCGAAGCGGCCCGCGTGTGGTTCGAGCGGGCCGGGGCGGAGGAGGCCGAGGAGCCACCGTGGACAACGGCGGCCGTTGCCGAGCGGTGAGACCGGGGCGAGTGACGAGACCGACGGGGGAGACACGGGGGAACGGAGCGGCGGGTCCGGGAGCGGGCCCGCCGCCCCGGGTACGCCCGGCGACCGTTTGGTGACGCTTGCCCTAAATGCTTTGCCTTCGGTGCCGGTTGGGACCAGGCTGGGGAGCCCTGGAGCGCACGTACCGACCATACGGAGGCGACATGGGGGAGTCCGAGGGGGTCGAGATCGTCAGCTCGGCCGCGTACGAGCGGCGCCACGGCGCGGGCCGCGAGCCGTCGTCGCTGTCGATGGAACAGATCTCCGAGATGTTCTACGAGTTCCTCTCCGCCGTGGCCCATCCTCGGCGCAAGGAGGACGACGATCGCCGCAACCTCACCAGGCGGCTGCGCGAGCACCTCGGCTCGGCGCCCACCGACCGGCCGGTGGTCAAGGCGGCGTACCCGCCCTACGACCTCCCCAACGTGCACCTCGCGCTGGAACGCTGGTTCGCCGCGGACGGCCGCTCCTACGAGCTCATCGGCATGCGCGGTGCCCAGCACCACGGCGAGCTCACCCTCGGCGACATCCTCGAATCCGCCGACCGCTACGACCGGTTCACCATCGGCGCGGTCGACTACGCGCACCTGCCGATCTCCCCGGACGAGGAACTGGCCTGCGTCTCCTGCGGTTTCTATCTCGGCAGCGACGGCGAGGAGCGGTTCGCGGTGCTGCTGCGCGGCCCCGCCGACGAGTACGGGCGCAACAAGGTCGAGATCGAGGTCCTAGCGCAGGAGAAGGAGTTCGCGGACCGGCTGCTCGCGGACCTCGACGCGATCGTGCGCGAGCACAACGTCTTCCGCGGCCAGGTGCTGTCCTTCGAGGGCTCCCAGTTCGGCCACGGCCTCGGCCCGTTCCGCTTCCACCGCAGGCCCGGCCTGACCCGCGAGGACATCGTGCTGCCGACCGGCCTGCTGGAGCGGGTGGAGCGCCAGGTGGTGGGCGTGGCCCGGCGCCGCGAGCAGCTGCGCGCGGTCGGCCAGCACCTGCGCCGGGGCCTGCTGCTCTACGGCCCGCCCGGCACCGGCAAGACCCACACCATCCGCTACCTCCTCTCCCATCTCCCGCAGTTCACGGCGGTCATCCTCTCCGGCACCAGCATCGAGGCCATCGGCCCGGCCTGCGCCCTCGCCCGGATGCTCCAGCCCGCGCTCGTCGTCCTGGAGGACTGCGACCTGATCGCCGAGGCCCGCGACTACGGCAACGGCGAACAGCCCCTGCTCTTCCAGGTGCTGAACGAGATGGACGGCCTCGGCGACGACGCCGACGTCGCCTTCCTGCTCACCACCAACCGCGCCGACCTCCTGGAACCGGCCCTCGTGCAGCGCCCCGGCCGCGTCGACCTCGCCGTCGAGATCCCGCTGCCCGACGCCGAGGGGCGCGCCGCCCTCCTCGCCCTGTACGGCACCCATCTCGACCTCGGCGAGGACATCGCCGCCGAGGTGGTGACCCGCACCGAGGGCACGACGGCCTCCTTCACCAAGGAACTGGTGCGCCGCTCGGTGCTGATCGCGGCGGAACGCGAGTCCGCCCGCACCGAACCGGCGGACGTCCGCGAGGCCCTCGACGAACTCCTCTCCGACCGCGACCGCCTCACCCGCCGGCTGCTGGGCGTGCGGACCGGCGACGAGGACGAGGACTGGCCGGTGGACGACGAGGAGATGGAGGTCCACTCGGGGCCGCCCTCCGGCGAGTGGCTGCTGGGCCCGCGCCCCGGCCGGGCGCCCGGTGTGCCGCCCCGCTGACCCCGGTGCTTGCCTTGACGTCGGCGTGAAGGCTTACGTTCGTAGGCATGCGAATCGGCGAGCTGGCCGCACGGGCCGGGACCACGACGAGGGCGCTCAGGTACTACGAGGCGCGCGGGCTGCTGCCCGCGCGTCGCGACGAGCTCGGACACCGGACCTACGACGAGAGCGATGTGAAGCTGCTCCGGCAGATCCGCACACTGCAGGACTTCGGGTTCGACCTGGAGGAGACACGGCCCTTCGTGGAGTGTCTGCGGGCCGGTCATCCGGAGGGTGACTCCTGCCCGGCCTCGCTCGCGGTCTACCGGCGCAAGCTCGCCGAACTCGACGCGCTGATCGGAGAGTTGCAGGCGGTGCGGGCGACCATCGCCGTGCGCCTGGCCTCGACCGACAGCGAACCACCGTTGTGCGAACTGGGAGGGCGGGAACTGTGAGCGTGACCGAGGTGACGGACGCGGACTTCGCGGCGCAGGTGATCGGCTCGGAGCTGCCGGTGCTGGTGGAGTTCACCGCCGACTGGTGCCCGCCGTGCCGGCAGATGGGCCCGGTGCTGAAGGCCCTCGCGGCCGAGGAGGGCGAGCGGCTGAAGGTGGTCCAGCTGGACGTGGACACCAACCCGGAGACGACGAACGCCTACAAGGTGCTGTCGATGCCGACCTTCATGGTGTTCCGGGCCGGTGAGCCGGTGAAGGCGATGGTGGGCGCCCGCCCCAAGCGGCGGCTGCTCGCGGAGCTGGAGGACGTGCTCTGACCCTCCGCACGGGGCCGTGCTCCGACTGTGCTCCGACTACCCGTACTGGGGCTGGAAGGTGCGCAGGACGTCCTGCCCCGGCTGGACGATGCCGTACGTGCTCTCCGGCACCTCGTTCCAGGCGCCGGGGAGATCGCCCAGCGGCTCCGACACGATCAGCCGGGTGTCGTCGGAGACGTCCTTCAGGAACGAGACGTCGGGGTGGAGGGCGCGCAGGTCGCTGACGCGGCTGCTGTAGAACAGCGACCGTGAGGCGCCGGCGCTGGAGTACCGGAAGGCCCAGACCCGCTCCCCGTCGGTCACGGCGACCGTCATCTGCAGGGGCTGAGCCACCCCGTGCGTGTGCCCCACGTGTTCGACCAGGCCCGCCATACGGGCCACGGCTCCCGGGGGATCGACGTCGAGTCCGTAGGTGAGGGCCAGGTGGAACATGAGTTCCGAGTCCGTGGTGCCCTCGATCGAGGGGAACAGGACGGGGTCGACGGCGAGGGTGAGATCGCGGCGCAGTACCGCGAAATCCGCGATCGCGCCGTTGTGCATCCACATCCAGTGACGGTGTCGGAAGGGGTGGCAGTTGGTCTGCTGCACGGCCGTCCCGGTGGAGGCCCGGATGTGGGCGAAGAACAGCGGCGAACTGACGTGGGAGGCGATCTCGTGGAGGTTGCGGTCGCTCCAGGCCGGGCCGGTGTCGTGGAAGACGGCCGGGGTGTGGGCGTGGTCGGTGTACCAGCCCACACCGAAGCCGTCGCCGTTGGTCGTCTCGACGCCCATCCGTGAATGGAGGCTCTGGTCGATCAGTGAGTGCGTCGGGCGGTAGAGGACCTCGTCGATCAGCACGGGTGTCCCCGAGTAGGCGAGCCAGCGGCACATGACGGTATCCCTGTCTCGGGCCTGCCGCGCCGGTCAGCCGGCGTCCGCGTCCGGCAGGTCCAGTCCGAAGGCCTCGCCGATGTTCCGGGCGGCGGACACGACACGGGCGCTGCCGACGACGGGGGCGATGGCCACGAGGGTGCCGCGGATCCGCTCCAGCGGAATGCCCAGTGAGTCCGCCGTGCCGATGTTGAGCAGGTAGGAGGCCGGCGCGGCGTCCATCGCCACCAGCGCCGCGATACGGGTCAGCAGATACGTCTCCGGGTCGAGTTCCGACCGCTCGAAGGTGTTGAGGGTCATCTGCACGAGCGTTTCGAAGACGGGAGCGTCGGCCTCGGCGAGTGCGGTCACTCCGCCCGCGCCGGTGGTGTCCTGGGTCATCTCGAGGTCCGTTCTCGCAGGGGTGCGGAGGTTGTGGTCACCACCAGCGAACTCCGGCCCGTGCGAGCGCCGCCTCACCCGTCGCGGGTGGTTCCGGCGGCGCCCCGACCCGGCGGGAACAAAGAGAAATCCCCCGAGCAATTGCGCTCGGGGGATTTCTCTGCGTATATTCAATGGTTCGCGACTTCAGGGGAATTGAGTCGCTAAAGAAGTTCAGTGAGCACAGTATATCTGGCCGGGAGTGGAATTGTCAAACAGCGATGAAATTCGCGGTGAGCAGGAATTCATCGACAGGCTTTACGCCCGTGTGGACGCCCTGCGCGGGGACACCGAGGCCGGTGTCACGGACGCGCTCGCCCAGGGCAACACACCCATGCAGGCCCGGCTGGAGCGGGACATCCTGGTCGCCGAGCGCTCCGGGCTGCTGGCCGCCCTGAACGCGGTGGACGGCTCGCTCTGCTTCGGCCGGATCGACCTGACCTCGGGCGCCAACCACCACATCGGCCGCATCGGGCTGCGCACCGACGACGCCGAGCGCACCCCGATCCTCGTCGACTGGCGGGCCGATGTCGCCCGCCCCTTCTACCTGGCCACCGGCCACACCCCGATGGGCCTGCGCAGGCGCCGGCACATCACCACCGGCGGCCGTACCGTCACCGCCCTGCACGACGAGATCCTCGACCTCGGCGACCGGGAGCGCACCGGCCACGAGGACCCGACCGGCGACGCCGTGCTGCTCGCCGCCCTCGACGCGGCCCGTACCGGCCGTATGCACGACATCGTGCAGACCATCCAGGCCGAGCAGGACGAGATCATCCGGGCGCCCCACCGCGGTGTGCTGGTCGTCGAGGGCGGCCCGGGGACCGGCAAGACGGCCGTCGCACTGCACCGGGCGGCCTTTCTCCTCTACGAGCACCGCGAACTGCTCGCCAAGCGGGCCGTGCTCATCGTCGGCCCCAACCCCGCCTTCCTCGGCTACATCGGCGAGGTGCTGCCGGCCCTCGGCGAGACGGGCGTACTGCTCGCCACCGTCGGGGAGTTGTTCCCCGGGGTGCGGGCGACGGCCACGGACACCCGGGAGGCGGCGGCCGTGAAGGGCCGCGCCGACATGGCGGACGTGCTCGCCGACGTCGTACGCGACTGGCAGGCGCTGCCCGACCCGGTGATCGCGATCGAGCACGACCGGGAGGTGCTGATGCTCGACGACGGCCTGGTGAAGGTCGCCCGCGAGAAGACCCGGGCCGCCCGGCTGCCGCACAACGTGGCCCGGGAGCACTTCGAGGGACACATCCTGAACACGCTCACCGAGCTGTACGCCGAGCGCGTCGGCACCGACCCCTACGACGGCGGCAGTCTGCTGGACGCCTCCGACGTCACCCAGATCCGTGACGAGATCGCCGAGAACCCCGAAGTGTGGGCCGCCATCGACCAGTTGTGGCCGCGACTGACCCCGCAGCGGCTGGTCGCGGACTTCCTCGCCGACCCCGTCGGCTACGTCAGTGACGAGGACGCGGCCGCCATCCGCCGCCCGGTGACCCGGGCGTGGACCGTGGCGGACGTCCCGCTGCTCGACGAGGCGGCCGAACTGCTCGGCGTGGACGAGCGGTTCGCACGGGCGCGGGCCGAGCGCGAGCGGGAGACCCAGATCGCCTACGCGCAGGGCGTGCTGGACGTGTCCTTCGCCTCCCGGACCTACGAGTTCGAGGACAAGGAGGACAGCGACCCGGACGGCTCCGAGGTGCTGTCCGCGCACGACATCATCGACGCCGAGCGGTTCGCCGAGCGGCAGGAGGAGGACGACCACCGCAGCGCCGCCGAGCGCGCGGCCGCCGACCGGACCTGGGCCTTCGGGCACATCATCGTGGACGAGGCGCAGGAGTTGTCGCCGATGGCCTGGCGGCTGCTCATGCGGCGCAGCCCGACCCGCTCGATGACCCTGGTCGGCGACCCGGCGCAGACCGCGGAGGCGGCGGGCGTCGGCTCCTGGGAGAAGATCCTCGAGCCCTACGTCGAGGACCGCTGGGAGCACACCCGCCTGGGCGTCAACTACCGCACCCCCGCCGAGATCATGGACCTGGCGGCGGCCGTCGTACGCGCCGAGAACCCGGACTTCGAGCCGCCGAGCTCGATCCGTTCGACGGGGGTACGGCCCTGGGTGCGCGCCACCGACGACCTGCCCGGCGCGGTCGCCGAGGCGGTGAAGGAGCTGACCCCCGCGGAGGGCCGGCTCGCGGTCATCGCCCCGCGCCATCTGCACCGCAGGCTCGCGGCCCGGCTGGACGGGGTGACGGCCGGCGCGGAACCGGACCTGACCCGGACCGTCGTCCTGCTCGACCCGCGTCAGTCGAAGGGGCTGGAGTTCGACTCCGTGCTGGTGGTCGAGCCGGGCCTGTACGGCACCAGCGACCTGTATGTGGCGCTGACCCGGGCCACGCAGCGGCTGGGCGTGCTGCACACCGGACGGCTGCCGAAGGGGCTGGTCGACACCGGCGCCTTGGGGATCACCAAGCCGTAACAGTTCCCGCCATGGTCACTGCTCGTGCACGGTCGGTGCGGTATGCGTGGTGGTCATGGAAGCCCATCCGTACACCGGCGCGCCGGCCGACCGTCCCCGGCTCGAGTCGCTGCCCGTCCAGCCGCTGCTCACGGCGGAGTTCGACGCCGATCCCGGGGCGGTGTACGACAGGCTGCGGCGCACCTACGGTCCGGTGGCTCCGGTCGGGCTGATGGGCGTGCCCGTGTGGCTGGTTCTCGACTACCGCGAGGTGCTGGAGGTCCTGAAGAACGAGAACCAGTGGCGACGGGACGTCCGGTACTGGCGGGCCCGGGCCGAGGGGCGCCTGCCCCACGACTGGCCGCTGCTCGCAGGGTACGAGGTGCGGCAGACCATGTTCATGGACGACGAGGAGCACCGGGCGGCGCGCGGGACGCTGCACTCGGCGCTGCGGCCCTTCCAGGAGCCGCGCACTCCGCAGGGATGGGAGCTCAGGGCGACCGTCGCGCGGTACGCGGACGAACTCGTCGGCGTGCTCGCCGCCGAGTCGGGGACGGCCGGGTTCGCGGACCTGGGCGCCCAGTACACCCGGCCGCTGCTGCTCATGGTGACCACCAAGCTGTTCGGCTGCCCCGTCGAACTCGGCGACGAACTGGTCATGGAAATGTGGCGGATGCTGGACGGAGGACCGGACGCCGGTCCCGCGACGGGACGGGCGCTGGCGGCGATGACCCGGCTGGCCGCGCACCGGCGGGCCCGGCCCGGGGACGACCTCACGTCCTACATGCTGCTGGCCGACCCGGGCATGAGCGACGAGCAGCTGGGCCGGGAGCTGTTCATGAACGCCGTGTACCTGAACGACATCACCGGCAACATGGTGCTCAACACCCTGCTTGAGGTGCTGCGCGGCAACGCCGGGGTGCGGCGCAGCCTGTCGGCCGGGCAGTTCGGGGAGACGGTCAACCGGGCGGCGCTGGTCAGTCCGCCGGTCGCCAACATGTGCTTCCGGTTCGCGGCGCGGGACGCGCTGCTGGGCGACTTCTGTGTGCGGGCCGGTGACGTGGTCTCGCCGTCGGCCGCCGCGGCGCACCAGGACCTGCTGGCGATCGGCTCCTCCCCGATGGTGGGGTCGACGGTCAGTACCCGGGCCCATCTGGGCTGGGGCGCCGGTCCGCACGGCTGCCCGAGCGCGGCGCGCGAACTGGGCGGAATGATCGTGGCCACGGCGGTGGGTCGCGTCTTCGACCACTTCACCAAGGCCGAACTGACCCTGCCGCCGGACCAGTTGCCCTGGCGGACGGGGCCGGTGGTGCGGGGTCTGAGACTGCTTCCGGTGCGGTACGAGCTGAGCGGCCGGGTGCGTCCTTCCGTCCCTGGGGCGCGGGAGGAGCCCGTCGCGGTCGACACGGGCCGGGGTGACAGCCATGTGCGGGGGATGCTGTCGGCGCTGCGGAGGCTGATGTCCGGGAACCGCTGAGCGGGGCCCGGGGCCTGTGTGCCCCGGACCCCTGCTGCGGAGCGGTCACGCCGGGCGCAGCCAGAGCGTCGCCAGCGGGGGCAGGGTCAGCCGGATGCTGGCCGGGCGGCCGTGCCAGGGGTGGGGCTCCGGTTTGATGTCGTCCGGGTTGGTGACGTCGGTGCCGCCGTAGCGCGCCGCGTCCGTGTTCACCGCCTCGTGCCAGGCGGGGACGTCGTCCGGGACGCCCAGCCGGTAGTCGTGGCGGACCACCGGGGAGAAGTTGGAGACGGCCAGGAGCGGGGTGCCGTCGGTGGCGTACCGCAGGAACGCGAAGACGTTGTCCTCGGCCGCGTCGCCCACGATCCACTCGAAGCCCGCCGGCTGGATGTCCTGCTGCCACAGTGCCGGGCTGTGCCGGTACACGGTGTTGAGATCGCGGACCAGGTCACGCACGCCCCGGTGGTCGGCCTCGGCGCCGTACCCCGGGTCGAGCAGCCACCAGTCCGGGCCGTGCGCCTCCGACCACTCCGCGCCCTGCGCGAACTCCTGCCCCATGAAGAGCAGTTGCTTGCCGGGGTGCGACCACATGAAGGCCAGATAGGCGCGCAGGTTGGCCCGCTGCTGCCACCAGTCGCCCGGCATCTTCGAGACCAACGAGCGCTTGCCGTGGACGACTTCGTCGTGCGAGATGGGCAGGACGTAGTTCTCGCTGTACGCGTACACCATCGAGAACGTCATCTCGTTGTGGTGGTACTTGCGGTGGATCGGCTCGTGGCTCATGTAGTCCAGCGAGTCGTGCATCCAGCCCATGTTCCACTTCAGGCCGAAGCCGAGCCCGCCGAAGCCGCCCGGGCCGCGGTGGTGGGTGGCGCGGGTGACGCCGTCCCAGGCCGTGGACTCCTCCGCGATCGTCACCACGCCCGGCACCCGCCGGTACACCGTCGCGTTCATCTCCTGCAGGAAGGCGACGGCGTCCAGGTTCTCCCGGCCGCCGTGCTCGTTCGGCACCCACTGGCCCGGCTCGCGCGAGTAGTCCAGGTAGAGCATGGAGGCGACGGCGTCCACCCGCAGGCCGTCGATGTGGAACTCCTCGCACCAGTAAACGGCGTTCGCCACCAGGAAGTTGCGCACCTCGCGGCGGCCGAAGTCGAACTCCAGGGTGCCCCAGTCGGGGTGCGCCGACCGCAGCGGGTCCTCGTGCTCGTACAGCGGGCGGCCGTCGAACTCGGCGAGCGCCCAGTCGTCGCGCGGGAAGTGCGCCGGCACCCAGTCCATCAGGACGCCGATGCCGGCCTGGTGGAGGGCGTCGACCAGATACCGGAAGTCGTCCGGGGTGCCGAGGCGGGCCGTCGGTGCGTAGAAGCCGGTGACCTGGTAGCCCCAGGAGCCGCCGAAGGGATGCTCGGCGACCGGCATCAGCTCGACATGCGTGAAGCCGAGGTCCTTCACGTACGCGGGGAGCTGCTCGGCGAGTTGACGGTACGTCAGTCCGGGGCGCCAGGAGGGCAGATGGACCTCGTACACGGAGAACGGCGCCTCGTGCGCGGGCAGGTCCGCGCGGCGGGCCAGCCACTCCTCGTCGCCCCACTCGTGGTGCGAGGCGGTGATGATCGACGAGGTCTCCGGCGGGGCCTGGGTGCGGCGGGCCAGGGGGTCGGCGCGCAGGGTCTTGGAGCCGTCGGGGCGGGTGATCTGGAACTTGTACAGCTCGCCCTCGCCGATGCCGGGCACGAACAGCTCCCACACGCCGGAGGAGCCGAGCGAGCGCATCGGGTACCCGGTGCCGTCCCAGAAGTTGAAGGTGCCGGCCACGTGGACGCCGCGGGCGTTGGGGGCCCACACGGAGAAACGGGTGCCTGCCACGCCCTGGTGGGTCATCGGGTGGGCGCCGAGCACCTTCCACAGCTCCTCGTGCCGGCCCTCACCGATCAGGTGCAGGTCCAGCTCGCCGAGCGTGGGCAGGAAGCGGTACGCGTCCTCGACGTCCTGCACGGACCCCTCGTAGGTCACGAGCAGCCGATACCCCGGCGGTACCTCCGACAGCGGCAGCAGCCCGGAGAAGAACCCGTCCCCGTCGTCGTCCAACTCCGCCCGCAACTCCCCGGCGACGACGGTCACGCCCAACGCGTACGGCCGGAAAACCCGGAACGCCACGCCCCCGTCGACGCGGTGGGCCCCCAGCACGGTATGCGGATCATGATGAGTACCGGCCGACAACCGCTCCCGATCCTCCCGGCCGAGAGCGACGGGCTGCGCCGAGCCGGAGTCACCGCTCGAGGAGCCGAGCGCGTCGCCGGCACCGGCGGCGGCGAGAGGCTCCGGCGCCGCAGGGGTCGTCGTGGCGGGTTGCCGCGCCGCGGCAGTCGACGGCACGGTCTCGGGCGACGTCGGCTCCGTCGGCGCGGCGGCAGCCGCCTGCGCCGCCGCAGCGACCTTGCCGGCCGCCGTCTTCGAGGTCGCCGTCCTGGCAGGGGCCCTCTTCGCGGTGCTCGCCTTCTTGGCCACGGCCTTCTTGGCGGCCGTAGCGGAAGAAGCGGCCTTCGCCGGAGCCTTCTTGGCGGCCGCCTTGGCCACCGTGCCCGCGGCGGTCGCCTTCTTCACGGCCGCCTTCTTGAGCGCCGTGCCCTCACCGGCGACCTTCTTGGCGGCCGTCTTCTTCAGCGCCGCGTTGTCCCCGGCCACCTTCTTCGCGGCTGTCTTCCTGGCCGCCGTGCCTTCCGCAGCCACCTTCTTGGCCGCCGTCTTCTTCACCGCCGCCGTACCCTCACCAGCGGTCTTCTTCGCGGTGGCCGTCTTCTTCGCCGCCGGGCCCTGGGCAGCGACCTTCTTGGCGGCCGCCTTCTTGAGGGCGGTTCCCTCGCCGGGGACCTTCTTGGCGGCCGTCTTCTTCAGCGCCGTGCCCTCCGCAGGCACCTTCTTCGCCGTCGTCTTCTTGGCCGCGGGCTCGGCGGCCGTCGTCTTCTTCGCGGCTGCCTTCTTCGCCGTCGCCTTCTTGGCGGTCACCTTCTCCGCCGGGGCCGCGCCCGCCGGGGCCTTCGGGGGCGTCTTCCTCGCCGGGGTCTTCTCCGCCGCCGGCGAGGAAGACCCCGGCGTGACCTTGTCCGCGGCCTTCTTCACCGCCTTCTTCACACTCTTCGCGGCTTTGACGGCCTTGTCCTCGGCCGTCTTCTTGGGATCCGGACCGCTGGACGTGGGGCGGGGGGTCACGGGCGGCGCCTCCTCGGCGAAGGGTCGGGGGTGGAGTGGGTCAGTACAGGACGGTACAAGTCAGTACAGGTCAGAGGTGGCGTAACGCTCTATCGCCGTCATCGGCACCGACAGCCAGTCGGGCCGGTGCCGGGCCTCGTAGACGACCTCGTAGATCGCCTTGTCGGTCTCACAGGCCCGCAGCAGCACCGGGTCGGTGCGCGGATCCGCGCCGCTGACCTCGGCATATCCGGAACAGTACGCCGCCCGGCAGGTCTCGGCCCAGTCCTCCGCGGCCGACGGCCCCGCGGAGTGCGCGGCGTAGTCGAAGGAGCGCAGCATGCCCGCGACGTCCCGCACCGGCGGCTGCGGCATCCGCCGCTCGGCCAGCGGCCTGGCCGGCTCGCCCTCGAAGTCGATCAGCCACCACTGACCGCCCGGCGAGCGCAGACACTGCCCGAGATGCAGATCCCCGTGGACGCGCTGTGCGGTCCAGACACGGCCCTCGGCCGCCAGGTCGGCCAGCGCCGTGAACGCCGAGTTCAGGGCCGGCACGTACGGCCGCAGCACCGGCACCGCCTGTGCCGCCGCCTCCAGCCGCTCGATCATGCCGCCGGCCAGCAGTTCCATCTGGGTGTGGCCGAGCGTGACCGTCGGCAGCGCACGGGCCAGCGCCGTGTGCACCTCGGCCGTCGCACGGCCCAGCGCCCGCGCCTCGGCGCCGAAGTCCTCGCCCTTGGCGAGTTCCCGCAGGGCCAGCTCCCAGCCGTCGGACGCGCCCTGCAGGAAGGGCTGCAGCACGCCCAGGACGTACGGCTCCCCGCCCAGCTCCGCCCGCAGCCACGCCGTCGGCGGGGGCACCCGGGGGCAGCCCTCACGGGCCAGCGCCAGCGGCAGCTCCAGGTCGGGGTTGACGCCGGGCACCACCCGGCGCAGCAGCTTCAGGATGAACGTATCGCCGTAGACGACCGACGAGTTCGACTGCTCGGCGGTCATCAGCCGCGGGACGAGCCCGGCCCGGATCTCCCGGCCCGGCTCCCGCTCGAAACGCAGCCCGCCGATGCGGGCCTGGGAGCGCAGGGCCTCCAGGAGCACCTCGGCGGGCCGGGAATCGTACAGGGCCTCGTACACCGTGCGTCCGGCGAGCGGGCCCTCCTCCACATGTCCGATCAGCGCGGGCGCAAGCCGGGGCGGCAGCGCCTCGCGCACGCCTATGAGCAGCTGGTAGCAGTCGCCGGGGTGGGTCTCCGCGCCCAGCGCGGACGGCTGGTGGGCACGCACCAGCAGGTGGTAGAGGCCCAGCTTGCCGTCGACGGGGAGCAGCTCGGTGGCGGCGACCAGTGAGAACCCGGTGACCGGACGTCCCTTGCCGGCGAACCAGCGCTGCCGGGGCAGCCACTCGCGCAGCAGGGGGTCCAGTGACGCAAGGAGGCCGGGGCTGGTCGTGGCGGTACGGGTGACGGCTTCCGACATGGCGTCGCGTCCTTTCCCCGGGTGGGCGGGGTGTTACGTATGCGTGCCCCGGGTGGGGCGGGAGAAACCGCCCCACGCCGGGTTCGCGGGGCTGCTAGGCGCCTTCCCCGCGGAGCCGGAACCAGTAGAACCCGTGCCCCGCGAGGGTCAGCAAGTACGGCAGTTCCCCGATGGCGGGGAAACGCACCCCGCCGAACAGCTCCACCGGATGCCGCCCGTTGAACTCGCGCAGGTCGAGCTCGGTGGGCTGCGCGAACCGGGAGAAGTTGTGCACGCACAGCACGAGATCGTCCTCGTACTCGCGCAGGAACGCGATGACCGCCGGGTTGGACGACTGCAGCTCCGTGTAGGACCCGAGTCCGAAGGCCGGGTTCTGCTTACGGATCTCGATCATGCGGCGGGTCCAGTGCAGCAGCGAGGAGGGCGACGACATCGACGCCTCGACGTTGGTGACCTGGTAGCCGTAGACCGGGTCCATGATGGTCGGCAGGTAGAGGCGCCCGGGGTCACAGGACGAAAAACCCGCGTTACGGTCAGGTGTCCACTGCATCGGCGTGCGGACCGCGTCCCGGTCGCCGAGCCAGATGTTGTCGCCCATGCCGATCTCGTCGCCGTAGTAGAGGATCGGCGAGCCCGGCAGGGACAGCAGCAGGGCGGTGAACAGCTCGATCTGGTTGCGGTCGTTGTCGAGGAGCGGGGCGAGCCGGCGCCGGATGCCGATGTTGGCGCGCATCCGTGGGTCCTTGGCGTACTCGGCCCACATGTAGTCGCGTTCCTCGTCGGTGACCATCTCCAGGGTCAGCTCGTCGTGGTTGCGCAGGAAGATGCCCCACTGGCAGTTCTTCGGGATCGCCGGGGTCTTGGCGAGGATCTCCGAGACCGGGTAACGGGATTCCCGTCGTACGGCCATGAAGATGCGCGGCATGACCGGGAAGTGGAAGGCCATGTGGCACTCGTCGCCGCCGGACTCGAAGTCGCCGAAGTAGTCGACGACGTCCTCGGGCCACTGGTTGGCCTCGGCCAGCACCACCGTGTCCGGGTAGGAGGCGTCGATCTCCTTCCGCACCCGCTTGAGGAACTCATGGGTTGCCGGAAGGTTTTCGCAGTTGGTGCCCTCCTCCTGGTACAGGTACGGCACCGCGTCCAGCCGGAAGCCGTCGATGCCGAGGTCCAGCCAGAACCGCAGGGCGGAGATCATCTCCTCCTGGACGGCCGGGTTCTCGTAGTTGAGGTCCGGCTGGTGGGAGAAGAACCGGTGCCAGAAGTACTGCTTGCGGACCGGGTCGAAGGTCCAGTTGGAGGCCTCGGTGTCGACGAAGATGATCCGGGCGTCCGGGAACTGCTTGTCGTCGTCGGCCCACACGTAGTAGTCGCCGTAGGGGCCGTCGGGGTCGTTCCTCGACTCCTGGAACCACGGGTGCTGGTCGCTGGTGTGGTTCATGACGAAGTCGATGATCACCCGCATACCGCGCTGGTGGGCGGCGTCGACGAACTCCACGAAGTCGGCGAGGTCGCCGAACTCCGGCAGTACGGCGGTGTAGTCCGAGACGTCGTAACCGCCGTCGCGGAGGGGTGACTTGAAGAAGGGCGGCAGCCACAGGCAGTCGATGCCCAGCCACTGCAGGTAGTCGAGTTTGGCGGTCAGGCCCTTGAGGTCGCCGACGCCGTCGCCGTTGCTGTCCTGGAAGGAACGGACGAGGACCTCGTAGAACACCGCGCGCTTGAACCAATCCGGGTCGCGGTCCTTGGTGGGGGTGTCCTCGAAGGTGTCCGGAACGGGCTCGTTGACGATCATGTTGTGGGTGACCCTCCGATCTGCGGGGTGGACGGTCGCAGGAGCGTGAACACGTGCGCGGGACGGGTGCCCGGTTCCAGGCGCACGTAATTGGCCCTGCCCCAGTGATAGGTCTCGCCGGTGAGCTCGTCGCGCACCGGCACCGACTCGTGCCAGTCCAGGCCGAGTTGCGGCATGTCCAACGAGACCGTGGCCTCCTGGGTGTGGTGAGGGTCGAGGTTGGCGACCACCAGAACCGTGTTCGAACCGCTCCGTTTCGAGTATGCGATCACCGGGTCCTGGTCCGCATGGTGGAAGTGCAGATCGCGCAGCTGCCTGAGGGCGGGGTTCGCGCGGCGGATCGCGTTGAGCCGGGTGATGAGGGGGGTGATGGTGCGGCCCTCGCGTTCGGCCGTCTCCCAGTCGCGGGGGCGCAGCTGGTACTTCTCGGAGTCGAG